>NZ_LNAM01000154.1:0-958 GCF_001461035.1 Acetivibrio ethanolgignens
GCGCATCTTTTTACCATGCTGCTGATCGTTCCTGTCGCAATCGGAATGTTAAATACTCCGGAAAGAATCTCATGGGTGCGTTTGACGCTGACTGCACCTACGGTATTTAGCGCAACAGCTAATGCCTGGAGGTTTTCACCATACTGTACGGCTGCTTTTACGTCAGAAGGGAAAGAACCTCTGCGTGTATCTCCGTACAGCATACAGATTGGAAGTTCCAGTGCCTGATGCTCCGTTACATTGACTGTAACAACCGCATCAATAACATGGCGCTTCTCCGCAATACACGCAGTGCCTTTGCATATCTGATAATGCGGGCATCCTTCACATGCGGAAGGCATGTGTTTGACTATTTTATCCGGTGCTGTTATTACCGCTAAATGTGTCCCCTGATGTCCTTTCTGACCACCAACCTTTTTATCGGATGGTTTTCGCAGACTTTTAGGAGCAGGCTTTTTGAAACCATCACTTGAAGGTGGTTTGGAACTGTTTTTGGAGTTCTTATTAAGCTGTTCCTTCAGTTCCTGTATCGTCTGATTGAGTTGAGCGATTAACTGTGTTTGCGCATTGATTGTAGCATTCAGTGAATCTACAGTTGATGTTAATGAATTAACCTGCTGTAATAACTGTTTAATCATTTCATCTTTTGTCAATCAGACCACCTTCTTCCGTTAAAATTTGATACTTCTATTTTAACGGAAAATGGAATAAAAAGCGAATCGTAAGGTTTTGGTGTACTGTCAAAATGACGGTGGATAACCAGAAAAAATCAGAGAATAAATGCTGATAACACCCGGATAAAACCCACCAAAATGCTATTATCTGGATAAAACTAAGGAGTTATATTTCAGTAATCCACAAACCAAAAGCACTTGGCAGTCATACTGAAAAGTTATCCACTTTTTACACTAAAACGATGACGAAACAGAAATTTTATTTTCTCTGTTTTGCCCAAAAA
>NZ_LNAM01000154.1:968-37155 GCF_001461035.1 Acetivibrio ethanolgignens
AGAAATTTTATTTTCTCTGTTTTGCCCAAAAATAAAAGTGCCCTTAACGGGGTACTGAATAGTTACGAAAAATTGTAGATTAGGATTTGATATGGATTACCTACTCTTTTCAGGAGAGTAGAGTTGGCCTTTGTCCAGCAGACCAAAGAGCAGACGTTGTATATTCATCAGGATTTAATCTCTGAACTGTTTGAAGGATTGCTTTATCAATAGCCTTTAATTCCTTTTCAAAAGAACTGATACAGTTAAAATCTGTATGAATTACGAGCTGCAGGCTTTCTTGGCAATAGCAAAAGCTTTGCTGGAGACGAAAAGCAGTGACCATAGCTACAGTTCTTATAGAACTTATAGTAGCATCTGGGGCCATGACTATAAAGTAAATTATTATACGAGGAGAAATAAGCGATGAAATGTTTATCCTGTAAATATGGAGATATGGAAGAAACGAAAACAAATTACTTTGCACAGCTCAATAATTGTTATATTATCATTGAAAATGTATTGCAAGTAAAATTTTTATTATGGATTATACAACAGCTGCATAAGGCTGGATTAAAACTATATCTTCTGGAAAGGAAATAGAGAAATGAGAGCATATGAAAGATTATTAAATTATGTAACCGTGCATACCCAAAGTGATCCGGAAAGTACTACAGTACCGACCACCAGCTGCCAGTTTGACCTGGCTCATAAGCTGGTAGCAGAAATGAAGGAGTTAGGCATTGAGGATGCCAGAGTAGATGACAAGTGCTATGTCTACGGAACTCTTCCGGCAACCGCCGGCTGTGAAAATAAAAAGAAAATCGGTTTTATTGCTCATATGGATACAGCACCGGATTTTAATGGTGAGGGTGTAAAGCCACAGGTGATTGAAAATTATGATGGAGGGGACGTTGTGCTGGGAAACAGCGGCAAGGTTCTTACTGTGGAAAATTTTCCACACCTTATAGGACTGAAAGGAAGAACTCTGATTACGACAGATGGAAGGACCTTGCTTGGCTCCGATGACAAGTCTGGTATTGCAGAGATTTTGACAGCGGTAGAGATTATTCAGAGGGACAAGCTGCCTCATGGAACTATCTGCATTGGATTTACTCCGGATGAAGAGGTAGGAGCCGGTGCGGATTATTTTGATGTAGAGGCCTTTGGAGCAGATTATGCTTATACTCTGGATGGCGGTGAAGAAGGAGAAATCGTATATGAGAACTTCAATGCAAGTGAGGCAAACTTTACAGTACATGGCTTTAATGTGCATCCGGGAAGTGCTAAAAACACAATGATTAATGCCCAGCTGGTGGCTATGGAAATCAATGGGCTGCTTCCGGGCTGTGAGACTCCGGCTCAGACCGAAGGCTATGAGGGTTTCTTCCATCTGTGCGAAATGGAAGGAAATGTAGAGAGGGCAACGCTTCAGTATATTGTCAGAGACCATGATATGGGAACCTTCCGGCGGAGAGAAGATATGCTTCGTCATATTGTTAAAGTATTAAATGAAAAGTATGGTGAGGGAACGGTAGAATTGTCCATCCGTGAGCAGTACTTGAATATGAAGGAAAAGGTAGAGGAATGCTTTGAGGTAGTAGAAAAGGCAGAGGCAGCAATTAAGGAGCTTGGTATCGAACCGATTACCCTGCCGGAGCGTGGTGGCACGGATGGTGCAAGGCTCAGCTTTATGGGACTTCCATGTCCAAACCTTGGAACTGGCGGATATGCCTTCCATGGACCTTATGAGCATGTAACAGCAGAAGGTATGGACAAAGCTGTAGAGGTTATTCTGGGAATTATCAAGGCATAAAAAGGCTTGACTAAAAGTAAAAGGACCTGGAAAAGGAGATAAATCCAATTCTGGGTCCTTTTTGAATTTTATCAGGAATTGTCTGCTGACATATAACGAAGCAGCAGGTAGTTGGTATAAGGACGCTCAATACGGAACTGTGGGTCCTCACTGGAGGTAAATACCAGATAATCATAGGTGGCTTCTCCAAAGTCAAAGCTGTATCCCAGCTTGTCCGGATAGCCTAGAAGGACACAGACAATTTCTCCATCTTTCGTGAAAATCATCTGAACCATGGATTCACCAACTGTTTCCAGGGCAATCTTACAATCATTCACATTGACACCAATAGTGTCACATATTTTCTTTTTTGAGGTATAAGGAGCAAAGGTATAGACCTTGTCCCATTCAAAATCAGTCAATTTGTTTAAGGAAACAACTTCGCCTGCAGGCTGTGAGATAATTGTATCCGTGAGGCGGCGTTCATTCTCTGCTGCGGGTGTAGTGAGAGTAACTACCATATAGATAATAAGGGCAAGCAGTAAAAATAGTACGAGTAGAATCTTGTTTTTTGCTCTTTCGTTCATGGATTTCACTCCCTTGTAAGATTTTGTATGGTATAGTATAACACAAAAAAGCAGTTTTGTCATACTGTGTTTGAAAAAAGCCAAAAAACATGGTATGATACCGAAAGAGAGAATAGACAGGAGATTTTATGAGATACGATTATAGTCAGATTACAAAGAACCTTCTTAGCTGGTATCGGGAAAATGCAAGGGTGCTGCCGTGGAGAAGTAATCCCAAGCCCTATTATGTGTGGATATCCGAAATTATGCTTCAGCAGACCAGGGTGGAGGCTGTAAAGGAATATTTTAACCGTTTTATAAAAGAACTGCCGGATATAGAGGCTCTGGCAAGGGTAGAGGAGGATAAGCTTTTAAAGCTCTGGGAAGGGCTTGGCTACTACAACCGGGCCAGAAATCTTAAAAAAGCAGCTATTATTGTTATGGAGGAGTTTGATGGAAGACTTCCGGCAGATTATGACAAGCTTTTGACGTTACCTGGAATTGGCTCTTACACAGCGGGGGCTATAAGCTCAATTGCTTATGGAATTCCTGTACCGGCAGTAGATGGCAATGTTCTTAGAGTGACAAAACGGCTTTCGGCTGGATATGAGGATATTACCAAGGATTCTGTAAAAAAAGAAGTATTTTCAGAGCTTTTGGAGGATATGCCAAAGGAAGAGGCAGGGGCCTTTAACCAGGCGTTAATGGAGCTGGGAGCAGTGGTCTGCATTCCTAATGGAAAGCCCTTATGTAAAAGCTGTCCGGTAGCGGAATGCTGTCTGGCCTGTAAGCAGGAGGTGGCGATGGAGCTTCCGGTAAAGCCTGCAAAAAAGGGAAGGAAAATAGAGGAAAAAACAATCCTGGTATTGGAGTATCAGGGCAAATATGCTCTTCATAAGAGAGGAGAAAAGGGACTTTTGGCAGGTCTGTGGGAATTCCCTGGACTGGAAGGAAGGCTTGGAATTGAGCGAATAGAGAAGCTTCTAGAGGAACACCAGATAGAGGAGTACACCATGGAGCTTCTCGGCGAGGCAAAGCATATTTTCAGTCATGTAGAATGGCATATGCTGGGCTATGGAATTCGGATTGACAAAGAGTGTCCGGAGTTTGAAAACCAGGAGATGTTTTCAGAACTGGTATGGGCTGACAGAGAGCAGCTGCTTGGGGAGTATGCCCTGCCGTCGGCGTTCCGGACCTATAAAGAAAAGCTATAGCAATTATTGATAAAAGAAGGAAGGGATGGAAAGGATGCTGGAAAAAGGAAAATTTTTAGATATGCTGGGAGAAATCCTGGAGATTGCAAAAACTCAAGGTGGAAGCTTAAGCCAGGAGGAAATACAGGAATATTTTAAGGGCATGGAGCTGACAAAGGAGCATATGGATGCAATTTACGCCTATTTATCTGAAAATAAAATTACGGTAAAAGGAGTTTTATATACGCCGTCACAGAAAAATGCAGAGGCAGAACAGAATGAAGCAGACAGTATTTATCTTACTATGTATCTGGAGGATTTAGCAGGAATTGCTCCGGAGGAGCCGGGAGAGGCGGAGCAGCTGTATCTTAGGATGCGTGGCGGGGAAGAGGCTGCCAGGGTACGTCTTACGGAGGTATGGCTTTCCAGAGTAGTTGAGCTGGCAAGAGGCTACCAGAATCAGGGTGTATTTATCGAGGACTTGATTCAGGAGGGAAATATCGGACTTCTTTCCGGTATTGAAGCTTTAATGGAGAGGCAGGAGCATCTGGCTGCAGAGGAATATCTAAAGGAATCGGTATGCCAGCACATGGAAAACCTGATTGATGCTGCTATGGGCGAGGATGATTTGGAAAATACTGTACTGGCAAAGACGAATCTGATTAGTGAGGCGGCTAAGGTATTAGCTGAGGATATGGGAAGAGTGGCTACGCTGGAAGAACTAGCAGACTATACAAAGATTCCTATGGAGGAAATTGGTGATATTCTCAACCTGTCTCTGGATGCGGTGAAGGTTGGAGAGGGTGAACATCACCATCATCATTAAGAGGCTTGAGTTTCCGCATTTTTTACATTGCCGGTTTTCTTTGCTGGAATATCTTTTTATATAGAATTCTTTATTCGAAAGATTTTTTAATATCCTGTGCATCACCAAAATAAATTCATTGCTTTCGCTCGCAAAAACCGGAATTTTAGGAAAATCGTTTCTAAAGATGCCTTTATTCCTGCCTTTTCAACGGTAGGACAACCCAAAGGGACTGTACATCAGAGTGAACACAAGCTTCGTAAACTTTTGTGCCGCTATAGACAGGATTGTTTTCATCTGATGTACAGTCCTTTTGGGTGGTTCTCCCGTGAAAGAGGCAGGAAACATTTTTTAGAAACGATTTTTTAAAATTCTCGGTTTTTACTCGAACGAAGCCTCTGAATTTATTTTGGTGATACACAGGATTTACAAACTCATTGAATAAGAATTCTATATAAAAAAGAAACTGGCAAAGAAAACCGGCAATGTAAAAAATGCGGAAACTCAAGTATTAAGAGATGGTTGACTTTTGAGGAGGAGAGAAGTAGAATGAAAATAACCTTTCTGAGTGCTTAAGGTACGTCCTGAGCTAAAGATTGTGTACAAATTATTTTGTTACACTATTGAACCGGCAGGGAGGAGTCTACCCTTTTGCCGGTTTTTTATTCGATAGGAAAGTGCGTCCTATCTCTTCGATAGGAAAGGGGGATTGTTATGGAGAAAGAAAACACAAAGGTGGCTTTGATTGGTATTATTGTAGAAAATCCGGAAGCAGCGGAGGAGGTAAATGAGCTTCTGCATGAATTTCGGGAATATATGGTAGGCCGTATGGGAATTCCCTATCGGGAAAAGGAAATTTCTATTATTTCCATTGTACTGGATGCACCGGAGGATAAAATTAGTGCATTATCAGGAAAGCTGGGAATGGTCAGAGGCATCAGTGTGAAATCCATGACTGCAAAGATGAAAACCAGATAGGAAGGATGGGGTAAAACCATGTATGATGTGAAATCAAAGGTAGCAACAGAATTTATTGACCATGAGGAAATTATGGAATCTCTGAAATATGCAGAGGAGAACAAGCATAATAAGGAACTGATAGATTCCATTCTCAGGAGGGCAAAGGAATGTAAGGGAATTTCCCACAGGGAGGCTCTGGTGCTGTTAGACTGCGATTTAGAGGAGGAAAATCATCGGATTTATGAGCTTGCTAAGGAAATCAAGCAGAAATTCTATGGAAACCGGATTGTTATGTTTGCACCATTATATTTGTCAAATTATTGTGTCAATGGCTGTACCTACTGTCCATATCATTACAAAAATAAACATATTCGCAGAAAGAAGCTGACCCAGGAGGAAATCCGCCAGGAGGTTATTGCTCTGCAGGATATGGGACATAAGCGTCTGGCTCTGGAGACGGGAGAAGACCCGGTAAACAATCCGATTGAGTATGTGCTGGAAAGTATTAAGACGATTTACAGCATTAAGCACAAAAATGGAGCTATCCGCCGTGTCAACGTCAATATTGCAGCAACAACAGTAGAAAACTATAAGAAGTTAAAGGATGCAGGTATCGGTACTTATATTTTGTTCCAGGAGACCTATCATAAGGAAAATTATGAAAAACTGCATCCAACAGGACCAAAGCATGACTATGCTTATCATACAGAAGCGATGGATCGTGCTATGGAGGCGGGGATAGATGATGTAGGTATTGGTGTGTTATTTGGCCTTAATATGTACCGATATGACTTTGTGGGACTTTTAATGCATGCAGAGCATCTGGAGGCTGCAATGGGTGTCGGACCGCATACTATTAGTGTTCCGAGAGTTCGTCCGGCAGATGATATTGACCCGGATGAATTTAACAATGGAATTTCTGACGATATTTTTGAAAAAATCGTGGCTGTACTTCGTTTAGCTGTGCCATATACCGGCATTATTATTTCAACCAGAGAAACCAAGGAGTCCAGAGAAAGGGTTCTAAAGGTAGGTGTATCCCAGATTAGCGGTGGCTCCCGTACCAGTGTCGGCGGTTATGTGGAGGAGGAATCTGAAGAGGATAATTCTGCTCAGTTTGATACCTCAGATAGAAGAACTCTCGATGAGGTCTTAAACTGGCTTCTGGAGATGGGCTATATTCCAAGCTTCTGTACTGCCTGCTACAGAGAAGGCCGTACTGGTGATCGATTCATGAAGCTGGTAAAATCAGGACAGATTGCTAATTGCTGTCAGCCAAATGCTCTGATGACTCTCAAAGAATATTTGGAGGATTATGCTTCAGAGGATACCAAGGCAAAAGGAGAAAAAGTAATTGAGGCAGAGCTTAAAAGAATCACCAACCCAAAGGTATATGAGACGGCAAAGGAACGGATGAAGAAAATTGCGGCGGGTGAAAGAGACTTTCGGTTCTAAGCAAAGAAATACTAGTAAATATTTTCCTGGAAATAAGCAAAAATTTCTCTTTTTTACAACTCCAGCGTTATACTTCTTCCTACTGGCTCATACTGACGGTATTTAATCCCTACGGTATCCATCATTCGCTTAGAGGCCCGGACGGAATCGCTGTCTGCATATTTGTCAGAGCCATAGATGATTTCCTTAATACCGGATTGAATCAAAGCCTTTGTGCATTCGTTGCAAGGAAACAGGGTGACATATACTTTGGCACCCTGAAGACGGGAACCGGTATAATTAAGCAGGGCATTGAGCTCTGCATGGCAGACGTAAGGATATTTGGTATCTAAAGGGTCGCCCTCCCGCTCCCAGGGATATTCATCATCTGAAATGCCAATGGGCATACCATTGTAGCCAAGAGAAAGAATTTTGTTGTCCTCGCTTACGATGCAGGCACCGACGCCGGTATTCGGATCCTTGCTCCGCATAGAGGAAAGCATCGCAATTCCCATAAAATAAGTATCCCAGTTAATATAGTCCTGTCGTTTCATATTTGCTACCTCCCATTTTCACTAATTATATTTTAACATTTTTACCAGGATGTGTAAAGTCCGACTGTTGCTTGAGCCTTCGCATTTTTACAAAAACTTTACATAGAGGTGGGGTAAACTTTACAAAGCTTGTATATAGTAAAAATATATTGGGAAATATGTCTTATTTCTGTAAAGTGAAATTTTGGGTTAGGTTAAGGAGGAAGCTCATGTCGATGAATGATATTGAAATGCTGTTTAAATTTGCTGGTGGTCTTGGACTGTTTTTATATGGTATGAACATCATGGCAGACGGCCTTCAGAAGGCAGCAGGAAACAAAATGAAGTCTCTTCTTGGTATTTTAACAGGAAACCGTTTCCTGGCTGTACTTGTAGGTGCCTTGGTGACTGCGATTATCCAGAGCAGCTCAGCTACTACAGTTATGGTAGTTGGTTTTGTCAATGCCGGACTTATGGATTTGACACAGGCGGTAGGTGTCATTATGGGTGCCAATATTGGTACGACAATCACGGCATGGCTGGTTTCCATGAATGAGCTGGGCGATATACTGAAGCCAGAATTTTATGCTCCTGTGTTAGTTTGTATCGGAGCATTCCTTATACTATTTTCCACAAAGAACCGGAAAAAGCAGGTGGGTGAAATTCTGGTCGGCTTTGGTGCCCTGTTTATTGGCTTAAGCTTTATGTCTGGTGCGATTACCCCTTACCGAGATGCACCTGTTTTCGCCAATGCATTTATGATATTAGGAAAGAATCCGATTCTTGGTATTTTAACCGGTGCGGTTGTAACAGCGATTATCCAAAGCTCGTCTGCTTCTGTCGGTATTTTGCAGACCTTGGCATTAAATGGTATGGTAAACTGGGGCTCTGCTATTTTCATTACTTTGGGACAGAATATTGGTACCTGTATTACTGCCCTGTTATCCGGTGCAGGTGCCCATAGGACAGCAAAGCGTGCAGCAGTGATTCACTTCCTGTTCAATGTAATTGGAACTCTTATATTTGGAACGGTTATGTTTCTTATATTTGCATTTAATAAGGAGCTGGCTAATGCTCATATTAATAGTGTCCAGATTTCTGTATTTCATACCATATTTAATATTACGAATACGATTGTGTTGTTTCCATTTGCCAACTATCTGGTAAAGCTTTCCGGAGTGCTGGTAAGAGGAGAGGAAGAGGAGGAAGAGGCAAATCCATTGGATAGCCTGAAAAACCGACTGGATAGACGTATTTTAGAGTCACCTACCTTTGCGATTGAAACAGCAGAAAAAGAAGTTGCGAATATGGGCTCTATTGCTCTTAAAAATATTGAACGGGCAAAGAAGGCTCTCTTGGAAAATGATTCTTTATCAGTAGAAAAGGTTGTTAAGTGGGAACAGATTATTAATGGCTATGAGGAGCAGCTGACAGCATATCTGGCAGAAATCAGCAATCTTTCCCTGAATGATAAACAGCATATTAAGGTAAAGAATATGCTTTATACGATTAGTGATATGGAACGAGTAGGCGATCATTGTGAAAATCTTTCTGAGCTGGCAGCAGCAAAGATTGAAAAAAATTTGGAATTTTCCCCAATCGCAGCACAGGATTTGGAGGAGATGATGGATAAGGTGCTTGCCTCCTATGAGGCTGCCCTTATGGCGAGAATTACCGGCGATGTTCATTATGTTGATGAAGAAACAGCTTACGAAAATATAGTTGATGATATGGAAAAACAGCTTCGGGAAAAGCATTTTGTACGCTTGGCTAAAAATGAATGTAATGCTACAATCGGTGTTTATTATATTGATGCTATCAGCAATCTGGAGCGTATCTCTGACCATGCAGATAATATTGCCCACTATGTTGTTGATGAAGTATAGAAAATTTCCATAATTTGTGATATAGTATTCCTGTGGTGATAAAAGCTTGTGATTGCAACACAGAAGACAAGGAGTAAAAGAATGGAAGCAAAAACAATTCTGGTAGTAGATGATGAAGATCATATTGTAGAACTGATTTCCTACAACTTAGAGAAGGTGGGGTATGCAGTAGTAAAGGCAGATTGCGGTGAAAAGGCCCTGGAAAAGCTAGAGGATTGCCAGATTGACTTGATTGTTTTGGACTGGATGCTTCCGGGAATGGATGGAATGGAGGTATTAAAACGGATTCGCAAAAGTACCCGCTTCAAAAAAATGCCGATTATTCTCTTGACGGCAAAAAATGATGAAATGAGTAAGGTTGTAGGATTGGAGGTAGGAGCTGATGATTACCTTGGCAAGCCCTTCAGCGTCCACGAACTTCTGGCAAGAATCAAAGCACTGCTTCGCCGGAGTGAGGGTGTCTTTGAAGAAAAGGAAGAGGATAAATATAGCATTCATATTAACAATATGGTCATTGATAAGGCGAGGCATATTGTGGAGATTGATGGAGTGCCGATTGACTTGTCTTTAAAAGAATTTGAGCTTTTATATTATTTGGCAAAGAACCGGGGAATTGTACATCCCCGTGACCTGCTACTGGAAAAGATATGGGGATATGATTACGAGGGAGAGACCAGAACGGTGGATGTCCATGTAAGTAACTTGAGAAAAAAGCTGGAAAAAGACAATAAAACCTCGGTAAGCATAAAAACGATCCGGGGCATAGGGTACAAATTATCTTAAGGTACGGAGAAAATAAGGATGGATGAAATGATTGCACCCGGCATTGAGCTGGAAGCCATGCTCCGCAGTATGAATAATGGAGTTGTGGCAATTAACCATGAAAATCAAATTATCTTTTATAATCAGGTGTTTTTAACGATTATAGGAAGGCTGGCGGAGAATATTAAGCTGCGGCCTTTTTATGAAGTAATACGAAATGAGATTATCTTTGATGCTATTGATGTGGTACGACAGACTGGCAAAGATGGTATTCGCGAGGGTGAGTGGAAGGATAAGATTATTCGTGCGACAGCCACACCTTTGGTTGGAAAAGAAGAAAATCTGGGAATTCTTGTAATTGTGGAAGATATTACCCAGCTAAAGAAGCTGGAAAGCGTACGGAGCGATTTTGTATCTAATGTGACTCATGAGCTGAAGACTCCGCTGACTTCCATCCGAGGATTTGTGGAAACATTGAGAAATGGGGCGATTGCTGATGAGGCGGTTGCCAGGAAATTTCTGGACATTATTGATATTGAGACAGAGCGGTTGTCCTCTCTGATTCAGGATATATTAACACTTTCTGAAATTGAATCCGGAGAAGATCACGAAGCTATAGCTTGTAATGTAGGTAAGGCGGCCCAGGAGGTTGTAGAGCTTTTAACAGATTCAAAAGAAGGGGTTCAGCTTATTTATGAGCCTGTACCTTATATACGCCCTTACACCTGCAATCCGGTGCGTATCAAGGAGCTTTTGATCAACCTTTTAGATAATGCTATCAAGTATACGGAGGAGGGCTATGTACGGCTTATCTGCAGGGAGGATGGAGAGGAATTGCTGATTTGTGTTGAGGACACAGGAATTGGTATGGAAAAGGAGCATCTGCCGCGGATATTTGAACGCTTCTATCGGATTGACAAAAGTCGTTCCCGTAAGCAGGGAGGCACCGGGCTGGGCCTTTCGATTGTAAAGCATATCGTTGAGCTTTATAATGGCCGGATACGGGTAGAAAGTAAGGTGGGCCTGGGAACCCGGTTTGAGATAAGGCTGCCTTACTAAAGCTTCTACGGGTGCCGTATAAGATATTTTGTAAATTTTATAGTAAAGACTTTGGAAATAAAAAAGAAATTTTGTGCAACAAGAGAATAAAATAAGGACAGCTGTCCTTTTATATACGATTGAAAAGTAATAAAATAGAAGTACTATAGATGTCCAATCAATATTTGAGATAGGGAAAAAGGAGGAAAACAATGAGATTATTTGGGAAAAGACTTTTAACCGCATTGCTGGCAGCATCCTTAGTGCTTCCAGGCTGTGCACCAGCTGCAATGGCAGCAGAGACAACTGGCACCAAGGAGATTCAGATTCTGGCGACCAGCGATTTGCATGGAAAATTTGTTCCATATGACTATGCGTTGAATGCAGAAAGTACCTCTGGAAGCTTGGCGCAGGTATCAACCATGATTCGGGAAAAAAGAAATAGCAACACAATCCTTGTGGATGTTGGAGATACGATAGAAAGCAACTCTGCAAGTCTGTTCTTTGATGAGGAGATACACCCGATGATTGCCGGTTTTAATATGCTAAACTATGATTTCTGGGTAGCAGGAAACCATGAGTTTAACCATGGCGTAGATACCCTGTTAAAGGTAGCAGATAAGTTCAAGGGGACCTTCCTCTGCGGAAATGTATATGATAAGGGGACCGGAAAAGCCATTGGCGACTGCTATAAGATAGTTGAGAAGGATGGCGTAAAGGTTGCTGTTATCGGTATGGTGACGCCAAATATTACCCGTTGGGATTCTGAGAATCTGAAAAATTATAAAGTAACCAATCCTTTGGATGAGCTGAAAACAGTCATAGAGGCAGCGGATAAAGAAGCTGACGTTATCGTTGCTGCTTTACATATGGGCGTTGAGGGCGAGTATGGCGTGAAGGGCTCTGGTGCGGAGGAGATTGCAGAAGCCTTCCCACAGATTGATGTTATTTTGGCAGCCCACGGCCATGAGGTGAGAAACGAAGAGAAAAATGGAGTTCTGATTATTGAAAATAAAAATCAGGGGCAGACACTGACCGATGTAGACATTACTGTAAAGGCTGACGGCAAGGGCGGCTATGAGGTGACAGCTGCAAAGGCTGAAATTTCTTCTGCCAATGGCGTAAAGGCAGATGAAGAGATGGTAAAAGCCCTGTCAAAGTATGATGAAAGAGCAAAAAAGGATGCTGTGACGGTAGTCGGTGAGCTAAAGGGAGGAGATTTGGTTCCGGAAACAGAAATCCCTGGAGTTACCCAGTCCCAGATTGAAGAGACTGCTATGATTAACCTGATTAATCAGGTACAGATGTACTATGCCAAGGCAGAGGTTTCTGCTGCTGCAGCCTTTAGTGCTACAGCGAACATGAAAGAGGGTAAAATCAGAAAATGTGACAATGCTCTGATTTATAAGTATGATAATACCCTGTACCGCCTGGAAATGACAGGAAAGCAGTTAAAGCAGTACATGGAATGGTCTGCAAAATATTATAATACCTACAAAGAGGGAGATTTAACCGTTTCCTTCAATGAGAATGTAAGAGGCTATAATTATGATATGTTCACAGGTGTAAAATACGAGGTTAATATTTCCAAGGAGCCAGGAAACAGAATCGAAAACCTGACCAGAATGGATGGCACACCGGTCAAGGATACGGACAAGCTTGTAGTAGCAGTAAACAATTATCGTGCAACCTCTCATCTTTTAACCTGGGGCGAGGTATATGTAAAGGAAAACGGCGATACTCTTCCGAAGCTTCTGGAAAAGGATGTTATGGCAGGTGAGACTGTTCGCGGACTGATCGGCAGATGGATTACAGAAAAGAATAAGGGTATTATCCGCCCTGTTCTAGATGGAAACTGGAAGATTACAGGTAACAGCTGGAACGAAGGTCTTCACGACAAGGCAGCTGAGCTTGTAAAGGCTGGAAAGCTTACGATTCCTACCTCTTCAGATGGAAGAACACCTAATGTAAAATCCATCACCATAGCTGATTTAAAGGATTATGTCAGTGTTGCAGCTGTAAAGGTAAATGCAAATGGTGGAAAGGCTTCTGCTAAGATCTTTTATGCAGAGGAAGGCGAGGTCTATGGCACCTTGCCAACAGCGACCAGAAAGGGTTACGTTTTCCAGGGCTGGTATACAAAAAAGGATGGCGGCAAGAAGGTAACGGAATCCTCAAAGGCAGCTTCCGGAACTATTTATGCAGGATGGACCAAGGTAACAGCACCTGCTACGGCTCAGATTAAGAGTGTAAAGGCTGGTAAGAATACTCTGACTGTAAAGCTTGACAGTGTAAAGGGAGCAAAGGGTTACAGAGTATATTACTCTACCGACAAGAACTTTAAGAAGGGCGTAAAGAGTGTTGACACATCAAAGACAAGCGTAACCGTAAAGAACCTTAGCAGCAAGACCTACTATGTAAAGGTAAAGGCCTTTAAGGCAGACTCTACCGGAGCAAAGGTACTTGGTAAGGCAGGAAACGTAAAGAAGGCTACAGTGAAGTAATTTTAGTGTATAGATTTGTTTTAGATTAAAAGAGAAAAAAGAGTTTATACAACAGTTCGTATTGCTGAATTGCTATTGTATAAACTCTTTTTTCTCTTTCTGCTTGATAGGATATTTACTTGGATTTTATATCCTATTATGTTATGATAAAGATAGAAAGAGTAGTTGGAGATACTAAAAATAAGAGGTGATAGAGATGCCGGATATTCTTACAATTAAAAACATCGTTGAACCAATTGCACGTCTTTATGGTGTAAAAAGATTATATTTATTTGGGTCTTATGCTAAAGGAACAGCTGATGAAAAAAGTGATATTGATTTGTTGGTGGAAAAGGGAAAACCGATGTCTTTATTAAAACTTTCAGGAATGAGACAGATGGTAGAAGAAGCTTTGAATATTTCGGTTGATTTAGTGACTACAACAGGGATAGAAGAAGAATTTCAAAGGGAAATAGAAGGAACGGAGATATTGTTGTATGAAGAATAAAGACATTATTGTTTTGAAAAAAATTCTGGATTATTGCAATCAAGTAGAAGAAGCCTGTGTTATGTTTAGCAATGATTATAATAAATTTGTAAATATTTCAGTTTTTCAAAATGCGTGCTGTATGTGTATCTTGCAAATTGGTGAATTATGTAAGGCAGTATCAGAAGAATTGAGAAAAAAGGAGAAGGTAGTGCCGTGGAAAGAATGGTGTGGTATTAGGGATATTTTTGCACATCAGTATTCTAACCTAGACTATCAGTCTGCCTGGGATACCATACAGATAGATTTACCAGCATTAGAGAAGGAACTGGAAAGAATTTTAAAAGAGTTGAAATGATAAATTGCCAGGATTATTGAGGAGAAAATCAATGCTATGGATGTTAAAGAGCTGGAGGTGCTGGTGCTCTCTGTAATGAAAAAGGAGCTTGACAGCATTCTGGGATTGGGTGCGGTCATTGGATTTGTTATCGGAATGGTGAATATTTTTATTTAATAATGAAGTGGTTTGTGATAAAATAAAGAGAAATAGCAGAAACGGAAAAGAAATGGGGGACTGGTCATGAATAAGGTCATAACGGCCATGAATCACCTGGAAGGGGAGGAAAAAGAAGAATTAAATAAGCTTTTGAGAAATGCACCGGTCTGGCTGCTGAATGCATGCACGGTATTAAACCTGAAAAAGGGTGAGATTTTTGTGCGGGAAAAGGAGCCGGTTCAGACAGTCTATATTCTGATTAAGGGAACGGTAAAGGCCTGTGATTTTCATATGCTTGGTGTGGCATATGAATTCTGCCGCTATGAGGCAGTGGATATCTTAGGCGGCATGGAGCTGTTTATTGACTGCGAGCAGTACCAGACAACATTGATTACAGAGACGTCATGCCAGTTTATCACCGTGGCTAAGGACAAGTTTGCCAAGTGGATGCGAGAGGATGCAAATGCTCAGTGGTTCCATAGCAATAAGATGATAAAGTATCTGCTGGGAGAGTGCCGACGGGAGAGGGCTTACTTATTTTTACAGGGAACAGACCGGGTATATCTGTTTTTTGAATTTTTATATGAAAGATGCGACTGTCCGGAGATTTGTGTATCAAAGATTACCCGGCAGCAGATTTCTGATGAAACCGGACTTTCTGTAAAGACAATTAACCGGGCTTTAAGTAAGATGGCAGAGGAGGAGCTGATTACCATTAAGGGAAGGCAGATTCTTCTGTCCAGGGAGCAGTATGAGAAACTGAAGGAGCGGACTGCTGAGAAAATTGACATGTAATAAGGTTTACAATATATTGTAGGAAAAATGAATTATTTTCAAAATTAATTCTATATATAGTAGACAGAGAAATACTCTTATGCTATAATGTAGGAGCGGACAAGAATGGCCTTGGCATTGCAGCTGCAATACGCGGGGCTTTTCTTTTGCCGATAGTAATAAGAGATACATAAAACTAGGTATACAAAATGATAGGAAGGATAAGATGTATGAAGGTTATTAAAAGAGACGGAAGAATCGTAGAATATGATAGAAATAAGATTATTGCAGCTATCCGCAAGGCAAATGCAGAGGTCGAAGATTACGAGAAGGTAACAGAGGAAAAGATAGAGGGAATCGTAGCCGGTATTGAGGGCTTGAAACGGGAAAATATGCTGGTAGAGGATATCCAGGATATTATTGAGCAGAAGCTTATGGCAGAAGGTAAGTTTGTACTGGCTAAGACCTATATTATCTATCGCTATAACAGGGATCTGGTACGGAAGGCAAATACAACAGATGAATCTATTATGAGTCTGATTCGTAATGATAATAAGCTGGTTATGGAGGAAAACTCCAATAAAAATGCAGTGATTGCTTCTACTCAGCGTGATTTGATTGCAGGAGAGGTTTCCAAGGATTTAACTCGCAGAATGCTCCTTCCGGAGAAGGTTTCTAAGGCACATGATGAGGGGGTTCTTCATTTCCATGATGCAGATTATTTCCTGCAGCCGATTTTTAACTGCTGTCTGATTAATGTAGGCGATATGCTGGAAAATGGTACAGTTATGAATGCCAAACTGATTGAGAGTCCAAAGAGCTTTCAGGTAGCCTGTACCGTTGTCACACAGATTATTGCGGCAGTAGCCAGCAGTCAGTATGGCGGTCAGTCTGTAGATGTACGTCACCTTGGAAAATATTTAAGAAAGAGCCGTGACAAATATAAAAAGCATTACGTTGAAAAATATGGAGATAAGGTGTCTGAGGAGCTGATGGACCAGTTTGTACAGGACCGTCTGCGGGATGAGCTAAAGTCAGGAGTACAGACGATCCAGTACCAGATTAACACGTTGATGACAACCAATGGCCAGTCTCCCTTTGTTACCCTGTTTTTAAATCTGGATAAGGATGATGAATATATTGAAGAAAACGCCATGATTGTTGAGGAAATCCTGCGTCAGCGTCTGGAGGGTATTAAAAATGAAAAGGGTGTTTATGTAACACCGGCCTTTCCAAAGCTTATTTATGTATTGGATGAGCACAACTGTTTAAAGGGCGGTAAGTACGATTATATCACGAAGCTGGCAGTAAAATGCTCTGCAAAACGGCTGTATCCGGATTATATTTCTGCTAAGAAAATGCGGGAAAATTATGAGGGCAATGTATTCAGCTGTATGGGCTGCCGAAGCTTTTTAAGTCCATGGAAGGATGAGAATGGAAACTACAAATTTGAAGGACGCTTTAATCAGGGTGTTGTCAGCCTGAACCTGCCTCAGATTGGTATTATTGCGGATGGAGATGAGGAAAAGTTCTGGCAGCTTTTAGAGGAGCGGCTGTCCCTGTGCTTTGAGGCACTGATGTGTCGTCATCATGCCCTGGAGGGTACTTCTTCAGATGTAAGTCCGATTCACTGGCAGTATGGTGCGATTGCCCGTCTGGAAAAGGGAGAAAAGATAGATAAGCTTCTGCATGATGGATATTCTACGATTTCTCTGGGCTATATCGGTCTGTATGAGGTAACGAAGCTGATGACAGGTGAGTCCCACACCCGATCAAAGGGTAAGGAATTTGCCCTGCGTCTGATGAATCGTCTGCGTCAGGCTACAGATACCTGGAAGGAAGAGACCGGTATTGGCTTTGGACTTTACGGAACACCGGCAGAGTCCTTATGCTATCGTTTTGCTGAGATTGATAAGAAGAGATTTGGCATTATTCCAGACGTAACTGATAAGGGCTATTATACGAATTCTTATCATGTTGATGTAAGAGAAAAGATAGATGCTTTAAGCAAATTTGATTTTGAGGCACAGTTCCAGGTGATTTCCTCCGGTGGTGCGATTTCCTATGTAGAGATTCCGAATATGCGGAATAATCTGGAGGCACTGGAGGAGATTGTAAAATATATTTATGATAATATCCAGTATGCAGAGTTTAATACAAAGTCTGACTATTGCCATGTATGTGGCTTTGATGGTGAGATTATTATCAATGACAAGCTTGAATGGGAATGCCCACAGTGCCATAATAAGGATCACGCTAAAATGAATGTAACCAGAAGAACCTGTGGATATTTGGGTGAAAACTTCTGGAATGTGGGAAAAACAAAGGAAATCAATTCCCGGGTACTGCATTTGTAGAAAAGAGGTAAAATATGAATTACGCAGGTATCAAAAAGCTGGATGTGGCGAATGGGCCGGGGCTTCGGGTAACACTGTTTGTCAGCGGCTGTACCCATCACTGCAAGGGCTGCTTTAATAAGGAAACCTGGGATTTTAACTATGGAGCTCCCTTTACTGAGGCTACGATAGAGGAAATCCTTACGGAGCTTCGGCGGCCTCAGGTAGCCGGCCTTACCCTTTTAGGTGGTGAACCTCTTGAACATGTGAACCAACAGGGGCTTTTGCCCCTGCTTCGGCGGGTTAAGGCTGAATTCCCGGAAAAGCCACTGTGGTGCTTTACCGGCTATGATTTTGAAAAAGATGTGCTAGGCAGGATGGTAGCAGAGTGGGAGGAAACAGAGGAGTTCCTGTCCTATCTGGACATCCTGGTGGATGGCGAATTTGTAGAGGAGAAAAAGGACCTGAACCTTCGGTTCAAGGGATCCTCTAATCAGAGAACAATCCAAGTACCGGAGAGCTTGAAGGAAGGCAGAGTGGTGCTTTGGGAGGCTTAAGGAGAAAAAGATGGAAATACGCATTAAAAAATTATCAGAAAAGGCAGTAGTGCCGACCTATGGAAGTGAGTTGGCAGCAGGAGCTGATTTATATGCCTGCCTGGAGGATAAGATTACAATAGAGCCGGGAGCGACCTATATGGTGCCAACAGGGATAGCGGCAGAGATACCGGAGGGCTATGCAGGACTTGTATATGCCAGAAGTGGTCTGGCTTCTAAGAAAGGGCTGGCACCAGCAAATAAGGTAGGGGTTGTAGACCCGGATTATCGTGGTGAATTTTTTGTGGCTCTTCATAACCACAGCAGCGTAGCTGCTCAGGTTGAGCCGGGAGAGCGGATTGCACAGCTTGTGATTACTCCCTTTCTAAAGGCCGAATATACAGTGGTTGAGGAGCTTAGTGATACCGTAAGAGGAGCTGGCGGCTTCGGCTCCACTGGACGCAAATAAAAAGAGATTTCGCGGAGGCATGGGGAGCAGATGAAAAAGCTGATTGACAGTCTGAAATATGGTGACCGTGATACAAAGATATATTTGTGGAGCATAATTATTTTAACGGCAGCAACGGTGATTTTTGGCGTTGCTGCGGTTTTTATGCTGTCTTTTTTTTCTGGAGTGGTGTCAGTTATCTGTGCTGTAATTGCGGCACTGATTGTTCAAAATACTTCCTTAAAGGATAAGGAGTTTATGGAACCTTCTAAGGTAATGCCACAGGGAGAAGCCAGGGAAGCAGAGTCAGAGGAGAAGACAGAGCGGCAGGAAGAAGAGGACAAGGATAAGAAGGAAATTGTAGAAGAGGAAATTTCCCGCGTCGAGCACTACACGGAGCGTCAGGTTGTTCAGATTATGCATAAGCATAAGGTAAAACGGGATAACCGGAAGGTTATGATTGATTTGTGTACCTCCTTTCGCATTCGTCAGAGTCCGGCTTACTTTTGGGCAGAGGCTGGAAAGGCGAATTTCCTGGTATTGGAGGAGGAACCCCGGGTGATTCAGATACCCTTAAATAAAATTAAGGAAATCAGCTACGAACGAGGCATCTCTGTACAGAAAAACACAGATTATATGGATTTTAGGGAAGGCGGCTTTGTAGCTCAGATTTTTGAAGAAGTTATGCCCACCTATTATATGGCAATGAAGAATGGGAAAAAAGGCTATTTTAAAAATCTTTATACTATTACACCTGATTTAAAGGTAACCAATACCTCAGCGAGAGCGCTCTTTGATATTTTGAAGCTGGACTTTGGTATCCATGATGCGATAACGAATTCTAACAGATACAGTGAGTATTACAAAATGGCATACCGTGCCAACGTACTTTGGAAGGACCAGGTCATTAGTACGGAGGAATACCGGGAGCGGATTAAGGAAATATTTAAAGCACTTCGGGAAATGGGGATGCATGGCATGGAGTATAACGAGCTGGCAGAGCAGATGGTGGAAAGCAAGTTTATTACCAGAGAATATGCAGAATATTATAAAAATCTATAAATTTTGAAAAGAGTGTTGTTATTATCGCCCTTCGTAGTCCTGGCTTAAGAGCTATAATAACAACACTCAACAAATATACAAACCAAAAGCTACCGGTTCCTGTACATCTCTTCATAATATTTCATATAATTCTGGTTCGTAACATTTTTCATCCAATTCTCGTGTTCCAAATACCACTGAATAGTTAAGCGGATACCATCCTTAAACATGGTTTCCGGTTCCCAGCCGATTTCGGAGCGGATTTTGTCCGGTGCGATGGCATAACGACGGTCATGGCCCTTGCGGTCACCGACATACTGGATTAAATCATAAGAAAGATTTGCACGACGAGAATCGTCTTCCGGAAGCAGCTCCAGCAGAGTGTCAATGATGATTTTAACGATTTCAATATTCTGCTTTTCGTTGTGACCGCCTACATTGTAGATGCCAAAAAGCTGTCCCTTTTCACATACCATGTCAATGGCCTTGGCGTGGTCAGCTACATAGAGCCAGTCACGGACATTCTTGCCGTCGCCATAGACAGGAAGAGCCTTGCCCTGTAAAGCGTTGTTAATCATCAGAGGAATAAGCTTTTCCGGAAACTGATACGGGCCATAGTTGTTGCTGCAGCGGGTGATATTTGCCGGGAAGTGGTAGGTGTCCATATATGCTTTTACCAGCATATCAGCAGAAGCCTTGCTGGCAGAATATGGACTGTGTGGGTCTAATGGAGTGGTTTCGTAAAAATAGCTGGCTTTGCCGGTGGCAGTGTCAGCATCATCCAGTGAACCATATACTTCGTCGGTAGATACCTGAAGATACCGTTTGTCCGGAAGAAAACCATCTTCGGTCTCCCAGGTCTGCTTTGCTGCATTTAAGAGATTTAGTGTACCAAGAATGTTGGTATTGGCAAAGACCTCGGGATTTTTAATACTGCGGTCTACATGGCTTTCGGCAGCAAAATGGATAACACGGTCAAAATTATATTTCTTGAAAAGAGCAAGGATTCCGTCCTTGTCACAGACATCCAGCTTTACAAATTCGTAATTTGGAAGTGCTTCTGCTTCCTTTAAATTTTCAAGGTTACCGGCATAGGTTAAGCTGTCCAGATTGATAATGTGGATAGCAGAGTCGTATTTTTTCAGCATATAGTGGATATAGTTGGAGCCGATAAAGCCGGCACCGCCGGTTACAAGATAGGTTTTCATAATAAATTCTCCTCCTTCAGGTATTCTAGCAGAGCATCATGCCAGTCTGCCATACGGTATACCGTTTCTGTATTAAGCTTATGGTTCTCCAGAACAGAGTAAGCAGGACGTTTAGCAGCCGTTTTAAAACCATTGGTGGCAACAGGGCTTAAGGAAACCTGTGTATTTGTCAGAGCAAAGATTTCTCTGGCAAAATTATACCAGGTGGTAAAGCCCTCACAGGTAGCATGGTAAATGCCATAATTTTCCGTTTGAATCAAAAATAAAATCATTCGTGCCAGTTCCAGGTGGGCGGTAGGTGTACCATACTGGTCATTAACAACCTTTAGTGGCTTCCCCTCAGCGGCCAGACGAAGCATTGTGCGGACAAAATTGTGGCCTTCTCCATACAGCCAGGCAGAGCGGACAATATAAAGACGATCTAGATATTTAGCAGCCTGTTCCTCACCAGCCAGCTTGGTCGAGCCATAGACGCTTTGTGGATTAGGCAGGTCGGACTCTATATAAGGAGTAGTTTTAGTTCCATCAAAAACATAGTCCGTGGATACCTGTACCATGGCAGCATCGACAGCCTGGCAGGCTCTGGCTAGATATTTTGGCCCGAGGGCATTGATGCGGTAAGCATTCTCTGCATCTGTTTCGCAGGCATCAACAGCCGTATGGGCGGCACAGTTAATGAGCACATCTGGATGCAGCCGGGTAAGGGTAGCTTCTACCATTGCTTCATTGGTGATATCAAGCTCTTTAGAAGCAAAGGGAAAAACCTCTATGTCTGAAAGCTCGGAGGACAATCGCAGGAGAGCCTGTCCTAATTGTCCCTTTGCACCGGTAATTAATACTTTCATAAAGACCTCCTAAAGGGTGGATATTTTTGATCTTTGTCAGAGAGTAAAAGCTTCATATCTGGTGTAATCGGCCAGTCGATGCCAATAGCAGGATCATTCCACATAAGCCCGCCTTCGTCCTCAGGATGATAGTAGTCGGTACATTTATAATGAAACTCTGTTGTGTCAGAAAGGACTAAAAAGCCGTGGGCAAAGCCTGGCGGTACATAAAACATGTTCTTTTTTTCAGCAGATAAAATGACACCGTGCCATTTTCCATAGGTTTTGGAGTCCGGGCGAAGGTCAACAGCAACGTCGAAGACCTCGCCGGAGATAACCCGTACAAGCTTGCCCTGTGGATGCTCCTTCTGGAAATGAAGACCGCGGAGTACTCCCCTTTTAGACATAGACTGGTTGTCCTGAACAAAGACCATCGAAAGACCGGCAGACTTAAAAGCTTCATAGTGATAGGTTTCTAAAAAATATCCCCTGCTGTCACCGAAGACCTTTGGCTCAATGACATAGAGCCCTTCGATGTCCTGGCAGGCACTTATATTAAATTGTCCCATGTTTTTCCTCCTTATAGGCCATTTGCGATATCTACCAGATACTTTCCGTACTCTGTCTTTAAAAGAGGTTCAGCCAGAGTAAGAAGCTGTTCCCTGGAGATAAAGCCCTGGGCATAAGCGATTTCTTCGATACAGGAAATATAAAGTCCCTGCCGTTTTTGGATAGAAGCCACAAAATTAGAAGCATCTAAAAGAGAATCATGGTTACCGGTATCCAGCCATGCCATACCACGGCCCATCGTCTCTACCTTTAAGCAGCCACGGCGTAGATATTCATTATTGACTGCGGTGATTTCCAACTCACCTCTGGCAGATAGAGTAATGGATTTCGCAATGTCAATGACCTGGTTATCGTAGAAATAAAGACCAGGTACAGCATATTTTGATTTCGGTTTCTCCGGCTTTTCTTCAATGCTGATGGCATTGCCCTCTGCATCAAATTCCACAACTCCATAGGCTCTCGGGTCACGCACATAATAGCCAAAAATCGTAGCACCGCTTTTTCGTGCAGCAGCACGCTTCAGAGTAGCTGTAAAGCTTTGTCCATAGAAAATGTTATCGCCCAGCACCAGGGCTACATTGTCTGAGCCGATGAAGCTTTCTCCAATAATAAAGGCCTCTGCCAGTCCATTCGGCTGCTCTTGAACAGCATAGGACATGGAAAGTCCTAACTGACTTCCGTCACCAAACAGCTCTTCAAAAACCGGAAGGTCTCTTGGTGTGGAAATAATCAAAATATCCCGGATGCCGGAAAGCATCAGGACAGATAAAGGATAATAAATCATTGGTTTATCATAAATAGGTAAAATCTGCTTAGAGACAGCCTTGGTCAGGGGATAGAGGCGGGTTCCGGAGCCGCCGGCTAAAATAATACCTTTCATATGAGTGTCACTCCTTATTTGGACATAATAATCTATTTGATGCCAGGGTCAAAAGGTCGAAACCCACATGAGCTTGCTCATAAGTGGGTGAAAGACCTTGGGACCCGCCCCGATATGAGCATAAAAGTGGGATGTATATCCCACGATATGCGAATATTGGGCAGGATTGTGAGAGTGCGTAGCACGGAACAATCCGTAGGCATCATAGTTGGGGGCTTTTGCCCCCCAACATCATCTATTTATTAGTATACGAAAAAATGGCTAAAAAGACAAGAAAAAAATCTTGACAATTTTCACAACACATGGTATACTAAATATAATTCATGTTGTTTAAATTGCATAAAACGGTAAGGCGTTACTGGTAAGGCAGGCGAGACTGGATTTTAAATCATCTATTGCAGATGTTTTAGAATTGAGTCTTTTTTTATTCGATAGGAAAGTTCGTCCTATCGAATAAAAAACGATCCGCGAAGGTTCTGTTTTAGAAGCTGATGGTAAAAGTTTTAGGTAGCGGCTGGGAGGGTTTATGGAAATCGTAAAGGTAATTAACAATAATTTTGTAAGTGCAGTGGATGACCAGGGAAAGGAAATGGTCGTTATGGGGAAGGGAATCGGTTTCCGTTATAAAACGGGAGAAAAGCTTCCTGAAAAGCTTATTGAGAAGGTTTTTTATATCGAGGATTCCAAGCAGACGGAAAAATTTCAGGAGCTGGTGAAAAAGCTTCCTGTGGAGCATATGCGGTTGGCAGTGGAAATCATTGATTATGCAAAGAACACCTGTGGTAAATCATTAAATGAGGGAATTTATATTACGCTGACGGATCATATTAATTTTGCCATAAAAAGATATCAGGAAAATATGATTTTTTCTAACCCTCTGTTGTGGGAAATTAAGCAGTTTTATCGTACTGAGTATCTGATTGGAGATTATGCGGTAAAGCTGATTGCAAAGAAAACAGGCATCCAGTTTCGAGAGGATGAGGCTGCTTCGATTGCCCTGCATATTGTAAATGCAGAATATAATACCGGGATTAGTGAAACCATGCGGATTACAACGATGATACATGAAATTCTGGAGGTAGTGAAGGAAAGCTTTCAGTTTGAGGTGGATGAGGAGAGCATCCATTACAATCGATTTATCAGTCATATAAAGTTTTTGTGTAAGCGTATATTGAAGAAAGAGCTGCTAAATTCTATGGAGCAGGAGTTTATAGATATGATACAGGAAAGCTATCCGGAGGAATATGAATGTAGCTGCAGAATAGGAGAATTTATCAAGGAAAAATATAAATATGAAGTAACTGCAGAGGAATTGATGTATTTGGCTATACATGTAAAAAGAATGCGGGATACGATAGAAAATGACTAAGAAAGGAAGGGAAAATATGCTGGCAGGATTAAAGGGGATTTTTGGGAAAAAAGAGGTAAAAGAGATGATAGGTGCACCAATAAAGGGGAGGGTAATCCCTCTTGCTGAAGTGCCGGATGAAGCCTTTGCCCAGGAGATTCTGGGAAAGGGAGTTGGCATCTGTCCGGAGGATGGCCTGGTGGTAGCACCCTGTGATGGAGAAGTGACTATGGTTTTTGATACAAAGCATGCGATTTCTTTAATGACCAAAAAGGGAGCAGAGGTTTTGATTCATATTGGTCTGGATACGGTGAATTTACGAGGTGAGCACTTTACTACAAGGGTAGCTGCTGGGGATAAGGTGACAGCAGGTATGCCGTTGATTGAATTTGACCGGAAAAAAATAGAAGCAGCAGGCTATGAAATGATAAGCCCTGTTATCGTATGTAACAGTGGAGATTTTAGCAGCATAAATACCTTTTCAGGAAAGGAGGTAGAACGGTTGGAAGGTATTATTGAGCTGATAAAGTAGCCGAGTACAGAGTAAAAGGAATTTAGTGGGGAAACCCTCTAAAAAATAAATGTATGCATTAATGAAAGGAGGAGATATTCTATGATGAAATATCTTCAGAAGTTAGGTAAATCTTTGATGTTACCTGTAGCCGTATTACCGGCAGCCGCTATCCTGATGGGTATCGGTTATTGGATTGACCCAAGCGGCTGGGGTGCTAACAGTGCGGTGGCAGCATTCCTGATTAAAGCCGGAGGAGCTATTATTGACAATCTTCCATGGCTTTTCGCAGTAGGTGTAGCTGTAGGTATGGCAAAGAAAAATGACGGTGCAGCAGCATTGTCTGGCCTTGTTGCTTTCCTGGTAGTGACAACCATGTTATCCAGCGGAACGGTTGCTATGCTAAAGGGAATCCCTGTAGAGGAAGTACCGGGAGCTTTTGGTAAAATCGTAAATGCTTTTACCGGTATTATTTCCGGTCTGGTAGCAGCAGCCTGCTATAATCGCTTCAGAGAAACGAAGCTTCCGCAATTTTTGGCCTTCTTTAGCGGTAGAAGATGTGTTCCGATTGTGACTTCTGTTGCCATGCTTGTAGTATCCATTATTTTATTCTTTGTATGGCCGGTAATTTATGGTGCACTTGTTAGCTTTGGTATTGCTATTAAGGATTTAGGACCACTTGGAGCTGGTATTTATGCCTTCTTTAACCGTCTTTTAATCCCTACCGGGCTTCACCATGCATTAAACCAGGTATTCTGGCAGAATCTGGCAGGTATCAATGATATCGGAAACTTCTGGGGACCAACAGAAGAGCTTCTGGCTTGCAATGGTATTGTAGGAAATTATACCGTAGGTATGTACCAGGCAGGTTTCTTCCCTGTTATGATGTTCGGTCTTCCGGGAGCAGCTTTAGCGATGTATCATACGGCTAAGAATAATAAGAAAAAAATTGCGTCCAGTTTACTGTTGGCAGCAGCATTTTCATCCTTCTTTACCGGTGTTACTGAGCCTCTGGAGTTCTCCTTCATGTTCCTTGCACCGGGACTTTACCTGGCTCATGCTGTATTAACCGGTATTTCCGTGGCTTTCGCAGCAGCAATGCAGTGGATGGCTGGCTTTGGTTTCTCTGCCGGTTTTGTTGATTTTGTATTAAGCTCTCGTCTTCCAATGGCAAAACAGCCATGGATGCTTTTAGTACAGGGTGTTGTATTCTTTGCTATCTATTATGTATTGTTCCGCTTCCTGATTACAAAATTCGATCTAAAGACACCGGGACGTGAGGAGGATGATGTCAGCGATGCAGAAATGAATGCAACTCTCGCAAATAACGATTTTACTAAGGTAGCTGAAATCGTTCTGGAAGGTCTTGGCGGAAAAGAGAATATTACTTCCATTGATAACTGTGTTACCCGTCTGAGACTGGAAATTGTTGATTATACCAAGGTTAACGAGAAAAAGATTAAATCTGCAGGTGTAATGGGTGTTGTTCGTCCAAGCAAGACCAGTGTACAGGTTATCGTTGGTACACAGGTACAGTTTGTTGCAGATGAATTTAAAAAGCTTTGCGAATAACCAAATAATTACATAACAAAATTCTTGATAAAGTGAGGAAATGGTGGTATACTATCCTCAGAAAGATTCCTGGGATGTTCGATAACTCCTGATATTTTGAACCTACATTACTTTAAAAGGGACACCTATATCAATAAGAGTATGTCAGGCCTCCGTATGCAGTGGAAGACAGAGGGCTTATGTGCGGTAACCCACCTAGCTTGGGCTAGGAGTCAAAATTCAGGAACCGGCATTTTGGGACTTTACAAAAGATGACAAAGGCAGCTTATATAAGCTGCCTTTTTCTGAATGAGAAAAGGAAGGAAAGTGAGGAAAAATGAAACAGGGCTTTGTAAAGGTGGCTGCGGCTACGCCAAAGGTTAGAGTGGCCGATTGTAAGTACAATGCAGATAAGATTATAAAGATAATAGAAGAAGGGGAGAAAGAGAGAATCCGGCTTTTAGTATTTCCAGAGCTTTGTATCACCGGCTATACCTGCGGAGACCTGTTTTTACAGAATAGATTACTTCGCAGTGCGAGGGAGGAGCTTTTGCGGATTGCCGGGGCAACGAAGGATAAGGAGCTTTTGGCGGTAGTAGGACTGCCGTTTCTTTTGGATGGGAAGCTCTACAATATGGCATCGGTGCTTTATAGAGGAGGAATACTGGGACTGGTACCAAAGACAGCGATTCCTAATTATTCGGAGTTTTATGAAGGAAGACATTTTACACCGGGCTTTGCAGTGGTACGACAGGTAAAAGTAGGAGGGAAAATGATACCTGCTGGTACCCGGCTTTTATTTGCCTGCCGGGAGCTTCCGGATTTTGTACTGGGTGTGGAAATCTGTGAGGATATCTGGGTGACGATTCCACCGTCCTCCTATCATGCTATGGCAGGAGCTACTGTGATTGCCAATCTGTCAGCCAGCAATGAGGCAGCAGGAAAGGGTAACTACCGTAAGGATTTAATAAAGGGGCAGTCAGCGAAGGCTGTTTGTGGTTATATTTATGCGGATGCAGGAGATGGAGAGTCTACGACAGATGTTGTATTTTCAGCCCATAATATGATAGCAGAAAATGGAAGCCTTTTGGCAGAGGCAGAGCGTTTTAAAAATAAGATGGCTGTTTCAGAACTGGATTTGGAGAAGCTAATCAGTGAAAGACAGCGGATATCGACTTATGTACAACAGGGAAGTGAAGAATACCAAAGAATTGAATTTTCCTGGGAAATAGAAAAAACAGAGCTTACAAGAGTCTTTGAAAAGCGGCCTTTTGTGCCGGATAAAAAGGAAATCCGTGATAAGGTTTGTGATGAGATTCTGAGTATGCAGGCAATGGGATTAAAAAAGCGTCTGGAGCATACAGGCTGTAGTCAGGCTGTTATTGGCATCTCCGGTGGACTTGATTCTACCCTGGCTCTTTTAGTGACAGTTCGGGCCTTTGATGCTTTGGGACTTTCCCGTGAGGGAATTGTGGCTGTAACGATGCCATGCTTTGGAACAACAGACCGAACCTATCAGAATGCTTTAATTTTGGCAGAGGAGCTCCATACAAGCCTCCGTGAGGTACGGATTAATGCGGCGGTAGAGCAGCATTTTAAGGATATCGGTCATGATGGCCATACCCACGATGTAGCCTATGAAAACTCCCAGGCAAGAGAGCGAACCCAGGTTTTAATGGACATAGCAAATGCCTGTGGTGGTATGGTAATCGGAACCGGCGATATGTCAGAGCTGGCTCTGGGCTGGGCTACCTACAACGGTGACCATATGTCCATGTATGGAGTCAATGCTTCTGTGCCAAAAACCCTGGTCCGGTATCTGGTAAGCTATTATGCAGAAGCCACAGACAATGAAGCTTTGCGGTCAGTTCTTTATGATGTTTTAGATACACCGGTCAGTCCGGAGCTGCTTCCGCCAAAGGAGGGCGAGATTGCCCAGAAAACAGAGGACATCGTAGGCCCTTATGAACTGCATGATTTTTATCTGTATTATATGCTCCGATATGGCTATGAGCCGGAAAAGATATACAGGATGGCAGTAGAAACCTTTGATGGAATTTATGATAAAAAAACAGTTTACAAATGGCTTTATACCTTTTACCGCCGTTTCTTTGCCCAGCAGTATAAGCGTTCCTGTCTGCCGGATGGACCGAAGGTAGGCAGTGTCTCCTTATCTCCGAGAGGAGATTTAAGGATGCCAAGTGATGCCTGCGTGGCACTTTGGCTGGAGCAGCTTGAGGGGCTTAGTGTGGATTAATTGTTTTCTGCTTTTTTCAAAAGCTCCTGGAGGGCAGATAAAAGCAGAGCTTGTGTATACTGGTTTTCGTTAGAGAGTACAACATTTTCAATAGCAACACCCTTTGCGAGCTGGCTGGAAATATCTTCAAGGGAAGGAGAAAGCAGGGGATACATGGTTTCCACTTCTTCACTTAAATTTACCAGCCTTGCTCCTTTTATATGGGTTTCATCAATATAAGCTTCCAGATTTAAGACAGTCTGTCCGAGGGCAATTTCTGTGGTATAGATACCGGCACGGTAGACAGGCTCTGTCTGAGAGGCTTCCGGTGCTTTTTCTTTACCTGGATGAAACATAAGGACTAAAAGAAGCACCAGAAATACACCAAGGGCAACAAAAATACCAGTATATATGATTTCCTTCATTTGCAGAACGACAATACGGGTTTTGGACATAGAAAGACCTCCAATCGTTTGATATTACAATGTATGGGCTTTTGGCCAATTTTATACCAGAAATATGGGAAGGGAGAAAGAATGGCACTTAGACTTATTTTGGGTGGTTCCGGAGCTGGAAAAACCTATGAGCTGTATCACCATATCATCGGAGAGTCGATGAAAAGACCGGAAAAGAAGTTTTTAGTAATTGTGCCGGAGCAGTTTACGATGGCGGCACAAAAGGATTTCGTGGCAATGCATCCCCAGCATGGAATTATGAATATTGATATCTTAAGCTTTATGCGTCTGGCCTGCCGTATTTTCGAGGAGACTGCTGGTGAAGAGCGGCAGGTATTAGAGGATATCGGAAAGACCATGATTCTTCGCAAGGTCATGGAAAATAAAAAAAATGAGCTGGGCTATTTTAAAGGAAATTTGACAAAGCCGGGCTTTATTGATGAGATGAAGTCTCTTTTGTCGGAGCTGTTTTTATACAGCGTCGGAGAAGAGGAGCTTTTAGCTATGGAGGAGGCGGCAAAGGACAAGCCGCAGCTTTCCATGAAGCTTAAGGATGTACAGCTTATCTATAAAGGTTTCCAGGAATACATACAGGAAAAATATATTACAGCAGAAGAAATTTTGGAGGTTCTTTACGATGTAATGGAGAATTCACGGCTTTTGGCGAACAGTGTTGTGTGCCTGGATGGCTTTACCGGCTTTACACCGTCCCAATATAAGGTACTTGAAAAGCTTCTTAAGAAGGCAGAGGATGTCTATGTAACCGTAGCTATAGATGAAAGAGAGGATATCACCCGTCTTAAGGAGGATTTCCGGCTGTTTCATCTGAGCAAAAAGACAATAGGACGCCTTAGGAAGCTTTCGGATAAGGTGGGCTGTGAGATTTGTGACCCAGTGTATCCTAAAACCTTACATGGCCAGCTTTATCGCTTTTGTAAGGAGCCTGCCCTGGGCTTTTTGGAAAGAAATCTGTTCCGGCCTTATTTTAAAGAGTATTCGGAAAAACAGGAAAATATCTGTATTCGTGGATTAGAAAATCCGCGGGCGGAGGTTAAGTATAGCCTACAAAGGATATTGCACCTGGTTCGTGAGGAAGGCTTCCGTTATCGGGATATTGCTGTAGTAACGGGAGATCTGGAGGGCTATGGAAGATTGATTGAAGAGGAATATAAGAAATGCGGGATTCCGTATTTTATGGACAATAAACGGGAAATTCTGAAAAATCCTTACTGCCGTCTGCTGAGTGGACTTCTGGAGCTGTTTTCCAAAGGCTTTGATTATGAGAGTATGTTTCATTGCCTGCGGAGTGGAATGCTTTCTATTGAGGCAGACAGGCTAGATAAATTGGAAAACTATGTACTGGCACTGGGAGTCCGGGGCTATGAGCGGTGGAACAGTCCATTTACCCGCAGCTTAAAAGGGATGACAGAGGAAGAGCTGGCAGCCTTAGATGAGACAAGAGAGGAAATTATAGAGCTTCTTAGACCTTTGTGGGAAAAGATTTCCAAACGGGGAAGAACGGTAAGGGAATACACGGAGGGGCTCTATCAGTTTGGCCTTTCTATTCATGCTTACGAAAAGCTTTTAGCATATCAGAGGGACTTTGAAGAAGCAGGCAATCTTCTGGCAGCAAAGGAGTATGGGCAGGTTTACCAGCAGGTTTGTGAAATCTTTGAGCAGGCAGTAGAGCTTTTAGGAGAGGAGAAGGTAAGTCTTAAGGAATACCGGGAGCTTTTGGAAACTGGGCTTTCCAAGGCAAAGGTTGGTCTGATTCCTGCCGGTGTTGATCAGATTGTAGTAGGAGATATGGAACGGACCCGGCTTAAGGATATTAAGGCATTGTTTTTCCTGGGGGTAAATGATGGAATGGTGCCGAAGGCTTCTGGGGGTGGCGGTATCCTGTCGGATATGGAACGGGAGCTTTTGAAGGAAAGCCAGGTGGAGCTGGCACCGACCAAACGGGAGAGCATCTATACAGAACAGTTTTATCTTTACCTGAATCTGACAAAGGCAGAAAGGTACCTGTATATGACCTATGCTTTTTGTGGAAGCGATGGAAAGGAGAGAAAACCTTCCTATCTTATTGGAAAAATCAGCCGGATGTTTCCAGATGCAGCTAAGGAGCCGGAGGACTGGCTGGAGGAGCGTCTGGGAGCCGATGGAGGTCTCACTTATCTGCTGGAAGGACTGGCATTAGGCGGCAAGATAGAGGATGCAGAGGAGGAGCGTTTCTGGCAGGGACTGATAGGCTGGTATTTAAAAAACAAAAAGTTAAAACAAAATTTAATTACTTATATTGAGGCAGCACTTACACCGGCAGCAGAGAGTAAAATCAGCCAGGCAGCGGCCAAAGCTTTATATGGTGAGGAAAATAAAGGTAGCGTGACGAGGCTTGAGCAGTATGCGGCCTGTGCCTTTTCACATTTTATAAGCTATGGACTTAAGCTGAGAGAACGGCAGCTGTTCCGGCTGGCGGCTCCTGATATGGGAAATATTTTTCATGAAGCACTGGAGCGATTCGCGGGTCATCTTAAGGAGGAAGGGCTTTCCTGGGAAGAGGTAACAGAGGAAATGCGGGAGAGCCTTACGGAACGCTGTGTAGAGGAGGCTGCCATAGAGTATGGTAACCGGATTTTTGAAAGCAGCAGCCGGAATGCCTATATGCTGACCAGAATCAAGCGTATTATGAAGAGAACTCTTAAGGTACTGACAGAGCAGCTGGGAGCAGGAAGCTTTGTGCCATCAGGGTACGAGGTGACTTTTTCAGAGGAATTTTATGGACGGATTGACCGTCTGGATTTATATGAGGCTGAAAATGAAGTATATGTAAAAATCATTGATTATAAATCAGGACATAAGGCCTTTGATATTGTAGACTTATCCTATGGGCTGCAGCTACAGCTGGTAGTTTATCTCCATGCGGCGATGGAGCAGGCAGGTCGAAACTATCCGGATAAGCAGATGGTGCCTGCCGGTATTTTTTACTATAATCTGGATGACCCGATTGTGGATAAGGATACAAAGGATAAGGTGGAGCATGCAATTTTAAAGGAGCTTAAAATGAGCGGTCTTGTAAACGGAGAAAAAGAGATTCTTCCGTTGCTGGACAGACAGTTTGCCGGAGAGGAGGGGCTTTCACCATCGGTAAAGTCCCAGGTAATACCAGTAGAGACCCTGAAGGACGGAAGCTTTTCCAAGGGCTCCAGTGTGGCAGATACGGAAGGCTTTGAACGGCTGATTGCCTATACGGAGAAGCTGGTGCAGAAATTGTCGCAGGAGATAAAAGAGGGAACGACAAGGATTAATCCGTATAAATTGGGCGACAAGTGTGCTTGTGATTACTGCAGCTACAGAGCTGTCTGTGGCTTTGATAAAAAGCGGGAGGGCTATGCCTTTCGAAAGCTTAGAGAGAAATCAAAGGAAGAGGTTTGGAGGGAAATCTATGGGGAAGGTTAAATTTACCGAGGATCAGCAGAAGGTCATTGATTTAAGAAATTGCAATGTTTTAGTATCTGCGGCGGCCGGCTCAGGAAAGACTGCAGTTTTAGTAGAACGGATTTTAGAGAAGATTTCCTCCAGAGAGCATCCGGTAGATATTGACCACCTGCTGATTGTGACCTTTACCGATGCAGCAGCAGGGGAGATGCGGGAGCGGATTAGCCGGGCTATTGAGGAGAGACTTCTTTTAGAGCCGGATAATGTCCATTTGGAACGGCAGGCAGCTTTGGTTCATAATGCAAGGATTACAACAATTCATAGCTTTTGTCTTGGTGTGATTCGGGATTATTTTAATGAAATTGACCTGGATCCGGGCTTTCGGCTGGGAGATGAAACGGAGCTTCTGCTGCTAAAGGGCGAAGCTATGGAAGCGGTAGTAGAAGCCTTTTATGCAGAAAAAAGTCCAGGATATCTGTCCTTTGTGGAAAGCTATGCTGCTGGAAAAAGGGATGAAAGCATTGAAAAGCTGGTGTATCGCCTGTATGATTTTGCGATGAGCTATCCGTGGCCGAAGCTGTGGATAGAAGGGCAGAGAAAGAATTTTTCTGTGGAAAAGGAAGAGGATTTTTTTGAAGCAGACTGGCAGAAGGAGCTGGTGGGCTTTTTAAAGACAGAAATCAGAGATTGCCTGGAAGTGAATAAGACAGCCCTGGAGCTTGCCGGGATGTCCGATGGACCATATATGTACGAAGCAGCTCTGCTTTCGGATGCAGAACAGCTGGAGCGGCTTTGTAAGGCAGAGGACTACCCGTCTATTGGGCATTTTCTGGAAAGGATTTCCTGGGCAAAGCTTTCTGCAAAAAAAGATGACTGTGTTGACACGGAGAAGCGGGAGGCAGTAAAGCTTCTCAGAGATAGTGTAAAAAAAGCGATAAATGGGCTAAAGGAAAAGTATTATTTTCAGCCGATGGAGGAAATGATAGCGGATATTAAAAAGGCAGCCCCGGCAATGAATGCATTTCTTGACCTGACGCTGGCTTTTATGGAGGCTTATCAGGAAAAGAAGGAGGAAAAAAATCTTCTGGATTTTAATGATATGGAGCACTATGCTTTAAAGATTCTGACGAAGGAGCCGGAAAAACTGGAAAACAAAGCTACGGGTGGGGCTTTAATACTTCCAACCCAGACAGCGGTAGAGCTTAGCCACTATTATGAAGAAATATTGATTGATGAATACCAGGACAGTAACCTGGTACAGGAGACTTTGCTTAACAGTATATCTCAGGAAAAATTTGGCCGGCCGAATGTTTTTATGGTGGGTGATGTAAAGCAGAGTATTTATAAGTTCCGCTTAGCACGGCCGGAGCTTTTTATGGAAAAATTTAATACCTATCAGGAGAAGGGGGACTATGTACGGGTAGACTTAAAGAAGAATTTCCGAAGCCGGGAAAGTGTTCTGGAGGCTATCAACTACATATTCTTTGGCATTATGAAAAGGGATCTGGGAAATATTGATTATGATGCAGCTGCAGCCCTTTACCCGGGACGGCCGGCTTTGGAGGAGACAGAGGAAGAAGCCGGTCTTTGGAAGGACTGTGAGATTTTGATTGCCCAGTCTTCAGAAGAGGTAACGGATAAGGAGCTGGAGGGAAAAATACTTGCCAGACAGATGAAGAAGCTCCATGAGGAGCAAAATATTCCTTATAAGGATATGGTAGTTCTTCTGCGTTCCATGAAGGGATGGTCAGAGGAGCTGGTGAATGTTTTAAAGGAAGAAGGAATTCCAGCAAGGGCAGCAACACAGACTGGCTACTTTTCAGCTGTAGAAGTAATGACAATGTTAAATCTTCTTTTAATTATTGATAATCCAAGGCAGGATATCCCTCTGGCAGCAGTGTTACGCTCTAATATCGGTGGCTTTTCTGATGAGGAGCTGGCGGCTCTTCGATGTATTGATAAAGAAGGAGAACTGTATGACTGCCTTTCAGCTGCCGAAGGGCAAAAGAAGGTACAGGACTTTTTGACTCTCTTGAACAGGCTCCGTAAGCTGGTGCCAATCGTGGGAATCTATGAGCTTTTAACAATTATATATGAAGAGACAGGCTATTATAACTATGTAAAGGCTCTTCCGGGTGGGAAGGCCCGTTGTGCGAATTTGGATATGCTTTTACAGAAGGGGGCCGATTTTGAAAAGACCAGCTATGGAGGCTTATTCCAGTTCAACCGGTATATTGAGAGGCTTCACCAGTATGAGGTGGATTTTGGTGAGGCTTTCGTGCTGGGAGAAAATCAGGACACGGTGTCTATTATGAGTATCCACAAGAGTAAGGGACTGGAATTTCCGGTGGTATTTTTAGCCGCTATGGGAAAAGGCTTTAATAAGCAGGATACGAGAGAACGGATTTTGATGCATCCTGATCTGGGGCTTGGGCCGGATTATATTGACAGTGAGCTGCGGACAAAATCACCGACGCTTTTAAAGCAGGTCATGAAAAGAAAGACAGACCTGGAAAATATGGGTGAGGAGCTCCGGGTGCTTTATGTAGCCATGACCCGTGCCCGGGAAAAGCTTATTTTAACTGGCTGTGTAAAGGATGTGGAAAAGGCACAGCTAAAATGGCAGCAGGCGGAGCCTCTTTTGTTTTCCCAGCGTGCCGGGGCCGGAAACTATCTGGATTTAATTATGCCAAGAGTATTTACCTGGCAGGAGGAGCCTGTAGATAAGCTAAGCTATCGGGTAGAGTATATTACGGAAGAGGAATTAAGCTTTGAGGCAGTAGCTGCCAGGATATCTGGTGAGCAAAGAAGGGCAGAGCTCCTTTCCCTGGAACAAAGGGAGCTTTGGAGTGAAGAGGAACAAATAGAAGCAGAAAGATATATAAGCTTCCAATACCCTTATACAGTAGAAGAAAAAATTAAATCTAAACTTACTGTTTCTGAATTGAAACAGCAGGCCATGCAGAGACAGGAAGAGGAAGGACAGCTTTTAGAGGAGCTTGTTGAAAAGGAGGCCTACATTCCTTCCTTTATCCAGGCAAGGGAGGAAAAGAGTGGAAGCCTCCGTGGAACTGTTTACCACAGGGTTATGGAAAATCTTTCCTTCCTTCAGGCAGAAAAAAATGGTCTGGAGACAGAGCTTGCAGCTTTGGTAGAGGCAGGAAGGATTTCCAGGGAGGAGCTTTCCCTTATAAGCACAAAGAAGCTTTCCTGGTTCTTGAGTTCTAAGCTGGGGCAGAGGATGAAAAAAGCAGAAGCAGAAGGAAAGCTTTACCGGGAACAGCCCTTTGTTATCGGACTTCCGGCAAGTAAGCTGCAGCCAGAGCTTAAGAGCGAGGAAACGGTACTGGTGCAGGGTGTCATTGACAGCTTCTTTGAAGAAAAGGGGCAGCTTATCCTGATGGATTATAAAACGGACCGGGTAGCCAGTGGTGATGAGCTGATAAAACGTTATAAAAGCCAGCTGGAGTATTATAAAGCAGCTCTGGAGCAGCTTACCGGGAAAAAGGTGGCAGAGTGCTACATCTATTCCTTCTATCTGGGAGAAACCATCGCACCTCACGACAAACGCATGAATGAATAAATTATGAACACCCCCGTCCAGATTTTTGATATAA
>NZ_LNAM01000155.1 GCF_001461035.1 Acetivibrio ethanolgignens
ATTTTTTGTGGATATTTAATTCATTTTCTCTTCCATTCGACCACCACCTGTTGTATAATAACCTTGTCATTCGAGATATACGCTTGTGTATCTTTCAATGTAAAGTACATCTTCATTCGTTACTGTTTGTTGTCGAAAACTTTCCAGTAGCCTTGAAGATGTATTTTTTATACTCTGTTTTATCTCCTTTATCAGTGGACACCATGCCAGATACAGCTGCATCAGGATATCCGCTATCTGCGTCAGAAGATAATGGTTTTTCATGGCATTGCTGTTCCGGCTGTTCAGATGCTCTATCCTGTAAATTCCATTCTTCTGATTGTTGAAGCCTTCATTTTCTATCTTCCAGCGTCCACGTCCTGCTTCTATCATTTCTTCCAGATTATTTTTCGTTAGCTCTATATTGGTGATCCATTGAAATCGGATTTTCTTGACATCCTTTTTGCTTTTCTTCTCATAACTGTATTCATACAAATTCATGGTTTCTTTCTTCCCTGCCAGTTTCTCCATATGGTTATAATAACATCCTGTTCCTTTTTCTTTTCCGATTCCTGTCTTCTTTGTCTTATCTTCTTCTGATAGAAGGTTATAATTTTCTGCAACTAACCTCTGTCTGGTTTCCTTTTGCGTAAAAATATATTTCCAGCCATTTTCCCTGCACAGTTTCATAATCGGCTCTGCTCCATAAAGTGCATCTCCCTGTATACAGATCGGCAGTCTCGGATACTCCTGTTTTATCCGTCCCATCAGGCGTTTGGCTGCATTCATTTCACAGTCCTGTTTGCTTATATCCTCTTTCTCGTTTTCAATAAATTCCGTTCCAAGACTTATGATTATTTTATCTCCAAGAACCAGTTTTGCCTCCAAAACCTTATGGTAATAAAACGTTACCTTTTTCCCATTCACATCACTTTGAACAACACTCAGGCAATTTTCACAATGCCTTTCCTTAAAGCAGAACAACCCTGTTCCATCTAAAATAACTCTCCAATACTTTCCAAGCAGCCTGCTTCGGTAAAACTGTTTCCCACGAATCAGACTAGTTACCATTTTTCTTCTCAGGTCAGACAGGCACCGTGGTGACAGCTGCTCCAGATAATAGTTTAGTGTGTCATAATGCGGCATTTCCTTCAGCCGGGTATCCCCTGACATAAGGCGCAGTGTGGCAACACAGTTTTCTTCGTTAAATGCTTCCTCCATCTGGCGCATACTTTCCAGAGAACATACATTTTTAAGAATTCCCATATTTACAAAATCCGTTTGTGTGTAAATCGTATAGCTAGGATTTCGTGGATCTTCCATCTCATTTATCCAGGCCTGCATATCCTTAAAGAAATGCTTATAAACCATTATAAAATCCACAATGCCACGGTCTTTTTTCTTCTTCTCTCGTTTTTCTTTCTTGGTCATGTGAAATCAGCCCCTTTGCGAAAAGTTTTTTATTAGATTTTACCGCAAAAGAGCTGTAAATGGCTATAAATTTTTTAAAATTAATGCGAAAAGTTTTTATTCCTCAAAGCTGCTTAAAAATGGCAAACTATATCCCGTTCACTCGAAATATACCCTGTTTATTTTTATATTGAAATTATTCCAAATGTGTAATATAATTAGAAAATGATGTGCCCTTTTGGCCTTTTCTTCTACAGACAATTTTTACAGAAAAGAAACAGACGACATGAGAGAAAAATGAGGAAAAAGGATAGTGAGCCTGCTGCTCTGTGGTGTCATGCTGTTTTCCCTCTGCTTCCCGGCGGCGTTTGCCGAAGCAGGGACACAGGGCAGCGGGCAGGTCATAGCAGATGCAGGCGGCTTGTGTGAACACCACACGATTTGCAGATTTTGGAATCCTTAAAAAGTGTTTGGGAATTGTCAATTTTTGAAGTATATGCTATTATGGTTTTGGGGAATCCCAAGCCAAGGCGGCTCGCCTCTCTTCGGAGGGGTCACCCTCCAGACGAAAGAAAGGAGGGTTGCCAATGATTACATACCAGGATTTAATCCAGTTTTGTATATTCATTGTAGCCCTTGTGGGTCTGTGCTATCAGATTTTCAAGGACAAAGCAAAATAGCCGCCACTACCGCGAATAGTGACGACTATTAGTTACTAATAAGTTGATATTTCGAGGTGAGCCGCTTTGGGCTTCCCCTTTTCTAACATCAATATAGCATATCTTTTAAAGTTTTTCAAGTGGTTCTTTTTTTCTTGGAGTTACTCGAAAATTTAGAGTAATTGTGCCGGATAATCTCAAAGTAGACCCGTCTTTAGGATTTAGCACCATATTTCTTTGAGAGTTAATTATATATCATTTTTCAGTAAGTCAGCATAATTGCTGGCTTTTTTGTTATTCAAAAAAACTTGACAAAATTTCTTTTTATCTATTGTATAAATGGTGCTATGGTGTTATACTATAAGAGGGTGATTTTTGTGGCATACTTTCTTAAAAAAACTAATAATAAAAAAGGTACTTATCTTCAGATTTATTCAAGCTTTTATGATCCTGAGCGTGGACATACAGCTCATAAAGCCTACAAACCTGTTGGCTATGTTCACGAACTTCAGGCAAAAGGAATTGATGATCCTATCGCATTTTATAAAGAAGAAGTTATTAAACTCAACCAGGAACTTAAGGCTGCTAAAGATGCAAAAAAAAACAAACAGATTTCTGATGATTCACCTGAAAAACTTATTGGCTATTTTCCTATGAAAAACATCAACGATAAGCTGTCTGTTAAAAAATATATTGATTTGATGCAGACTGCTACAGATTTTCGTTTCAATGTTTTTGATATGATGTCTGCTCTTGTTTATGCAAGGCTTGTTCATCCATGCTCTAAATCAAAGACCTATGATGAAGTAATTCCTAAGCTCTTTGATTCTTATGTTTTCTCTCTGAATCAACTTTATAATGGACTTGAATATATTGGTTGCGAATACGAAAAGATTATTGAAATCTATAACCATCAGATTCAACAGATGTACAAATTTGATACATCTCATTCTTACTTCGATTGTACCAACTTCTATTTTGAAATCGATAAGGAAGATGACTTCAGAAAAAAAGGACCATCCAAAGAAAACAAAAAAGAGCCAATAGTTGGACTGGGACTTCTCCTTGATGCAAACCAGATACCTATCGGTATGAAATTGTTTCCCGGAAACCAAAGCGAAAAGCCTATAATCAGAAACATCATTCACGATCTCAAAAAGAGAAATTCCATATCTGGCAGAACTATCCAGATAGCTGATAAAGGACTGAACTGTGCTGAAAATATCTACCATGCTCTAAAGAATGGTGATGGATATATTTTCTCGAAATCTGTAAAGATGCTTCCAGAAGTCGAGAAAACATGGGTACTCCTTCCTAATGATTACAGAGACGTTAAAAATGCCAATGGTGATGTTTTATACCGCATTAAAGAATGTGTTGATGATTTCGAGTATAAATTCAATGATTCTGAAACTGGAAAAGAGAAAAAATTTAAAATCACAGAAAAGCGAATTGTTACTTACAATCCTAAACTTGCAAAAAAACAGATATATGAGATTAATAAAGAAGTGGAAAAAGCCAGACTTCTAAAGGCATCCCAGGCCAAGAAATCAGAGTATGGTGATTCTGCAAAGTATGTTATCTTCACTACTGCCGATAAAAAAGGAAATGAGACAGAGGGTAAAATCAAGGTCTCTATGAATGAAAAACTCATCAAAAAATCTCTTGATCTTGCCGGATATAACATGCTGGTAACTTCTGAAATTTCCATGAGTGATAAAGATGTTTATGATGCTTACCATAACCTTTGGAGAATAGAGGAATCCTTTCGCATCATGAAATCACAGCTTTATGCAAGACCTGTGTACTTGCATAAAGAGGATACCATAATAGGACATTTCCTTATCTGCTACTTGGCGGTATTGCTCACTAGATTATTGCAATTCAAGATATTAAAAAACAACTATTGTTCTGAGGATTTATTTGAATTTGTTCATGATTTTAGAGTTGCAAAAATATCAGACAGAAAATATATAAATCTTTTGAGAGGCACGACATTCATAAAAGAATTTTCGAGCCTCTGTAACTTGCCATTAACCTCATATTTTTTATCCGAGGGAGAAATTAAAAAAATGCTAAGCCATAGATTTTAATCCGTGGCTTAGCACCATATTTTACTGTTTAACTCTAAAACTCAGGTAGCATATCTTTTAAAGTTTTTCAAGTGGTTCTTTTTTTCTTGGAGTTACTCGAAAATTTAGAGTAATTGTGCCGGATAATCTCAAAGTAGAATTTCGCTTCTGATAGCAAAGTATAGACATACTACACGCTATCTATTTTAGGTCTTTCTTCTGTAATGTATCTAAAAAGTGCATTTCCTACTCGTTCTGTAAGTGGAAGACAAACAACATTTCCTGTTTTTCTTTGTTTGAACTGTATTGTTTCATTATCCCAATCTATATCAGACAACTGTAGCTTTATTAAATCGCGAGTGCGAATACCACACGATAGACCGACTATAACGATAGCTGCAAATTATCTTTTTAACCTGAGGAGCATGTATTCCTGCAATAGCATTGTATAAATCTGAATTAATAATGGTGACAACTGTTCGATATCGGTTATTCCATTACTATTTAAGAATTGTAAAAGATGTTGTGTATATAGTAATTATCGTTTTCGGAATTTGGTGGGTATGAATGAACTGTTTGGAAGTTTTCTGATTGTTCCATTTCTTTTTTCTGTGCAGTTTTTATCGCTATTTGAATTGGAAGAGCAGAACCATACACTAAAAAATATCTTGGTTATTGGAATTTCGAAGAAAAAAATTTTTTTGTCAAAGCTGTTGGTTTCACTGACAATTGTTTTATTGTTTATAGCAGTCAACACGATCTATACAATGATAGGAGGGCTTCTCCTTAAAAATTATACTGCTGATTTCTTACTGATATTTGGGAAGCTGTTTATTACCTCAGCAGCGGCTGTTGGCGCAACATTACCTGTAACTGTGTTGATTATTCTTCTTCGCAAGAAAAATCTGATTGCAATGATTTCAGTGAATTGTTTTGTCCTTTTGGAGTTCCTATTTGTATGGCAATTATCAATGCTTAATTGCCTGGGTCTGCATTTGCCAATACTGATAGCGCAGCAGATTCAGCTCAATAGTAGTTTGATAGTATGGAGAAATATGGTGGATATGTTCATATATAATAACGCTGTGCTGTTTTTACCATTTTCTGTATCCTTAATTGGTGGTTATATAATTGACCGAGAATATTCACAAGATACCTTGAAAAACCAATTGGTGATTCCCATACATTGGCGGGATATGATAAAAGCAAAAATGATTGTACTTTTCTTTCTGGTAATTCAAATGGGTGTTTTTGAAATGCTTGTTTCTTTATTAATGGGAATAATTATAGGATTTGGTGGTATATCACCAACAATAGTTTTCCAAAATGTTTTTCACATTCTGGTTTCTAACGTGTGTATTACTATTGGGGTACTGCCTATAATCTTATGGTCTGGAAGAACTGGCGGAAAATATGTCTGGGGAAGCATCTTAGCAATGCTTATAGGCATTTCAGGAATATTTGTTATAAATGGCAGACTTGTCAATTGGCATCCAGTAACAGCCTCTTTATCATTTACAACAATGGCATATAAAGCCGTAAATGTATTGACAATAACAAAATCATGTATTGCAGTAGCACTTTATGGTCTATTGAGTATAGTTGTTTACATCAGATTTTTTCAAAAAGAGAAAGTTTCGTGATGAATCTGTTTAAGATTCATCACGAATACTTTTTGCTCTTTTATAGCTGTTCCAAATATGGGACAAATATAAGGATAGAGGCCTGCAAATTCAGCAGAGCTGTTTTTACAGCCTCTGGCATAATTATTTACCTTCATAGCAGATAACGGAAGCGACATCAAAATCCCTTAATTTTTCACGACCCTTGAGGCCTGCTAATTCCATCAGGAATACAATTTTTACAACCTCGCCACCCAGCTGCTTTACAAGCTTGGTAATAGCTTCAATTGTACCACCGGTAGCAATCAGGTCATCAATGATAACAACCCTCTGTCCTGGCTTGATGGCATCCTTGTGAATCTCAATAACAGCAGAGCCATATTCCAGGTCATATTCAATTTCTACAGTTTCGCAAGGAAGCTTTCCTTTTTTACGAACCGGTACAAAGGGCTTGTTTAAGTTGTAAGCAATCGGAACACCGAAAATAAAGCCTCTGGATTCTGGACCGAGAACTACATCAAAGTCAATATCTTCCAACTTTTCCTGCATTTGGTCGATTGCCATGTGAAGACCATCCTTATCCTGTAGGATACTGGTAACATCACGGAAAATAATGCCTTTCTCTGGAAAATCAGGGATGCTTCTTACATATTCTTCTAATTTTTTCATATTAACCATGCCTTTCATGCAAAATGTCCATTACTTATATATTGTATCATGTTTTGTCAAAATAGCAACAAAAAATATTTCTGAGTTTCTGCAATTTACTTCGTAATCCTCTTTATCGAAATAGATTTTTATATAGAATTCTTATTCAGTAAGCTTACAAAAATCCTGTGTATCAGTAGAATGAATTCAGAGACTTCGTCCGAGTAAAAACCGAGAATTTTAAAAAATCGTTTCTAAAAAATGTTTCCTGTCTCTTTCACGGGAGAACCACCCAAGGGGACTGTATATCAGATGAAAACAAGCCGCAAACTTTTTAGCCGCTCTAGACAGGCTTTTTTATAAAGTCCCGATAAAACCGCAGTAATTGCAACTCGGTATGTTCTATAAAAGAAGGATAGAACATACCGAGTTGCAATTACTGCGGTTAGGTTTTACTCAAAAGCCTGTAAGAGCGGCACAAAAGTTTGCGAAGTTTGTGTTCACTCTGATGTACAGTCCCCTTGGGTTGTCCTACCGTTGAAAAGACAGGAATCAAAACATCTTTAGAAACGATTTTCCTAAAATTTCGGTTTTTGCGAGCGAAAGCGATGAATTCATTTTCAAAACAAGTTGGCAAAGGGGCCTGCGGAGTAAAATGCGGGAACTCAAAATATTAGTTTGGTCTGCAGTTTGCACATGGCTCATAGCCTTCGTTAAGTGCCTCTACAGCTGCTTTAAAGTATATTCTGTTATGCTCCTTTGGCAGACCGCTACAGTCAGAGCGGTGGAATTTTTTCGTATTTTTATTACCAATGAAGGGAAGGCAGGTGTCCTGGCTGCTGGAAGTATGCTCTTCAAATTGGGTATCTGGCTGTGTATTAAAGGTTAGATCCTTGCCATTACTTTCAATCAGAATAGAACCCTGGGTGTCGGTACGGAAAATGGAGATTCCCCGTGCTGAAAGGCTTGCCAGGACCTCGCGGTGAGGATGCCCGTAAGGATTGCCTCGGCCTACGCTAATAACGGCATAGGATGGGCTCACAGCCTCTAAAAAGTCCTCAGAATTAGAGGTACTGCTGCCATGGTGGCCGGTAAGATAAACATCGCTGTTTAAGGTAAGGCCGGTACGGAGCATTTCCTCTTCACTGTTTATACCGGCATCCCCCGTTAGTAAGAAACTGGTGGAGCCGCATACAAGACGAAGAGCGATGGAATAGTCATTTTCATCAGAATATCCGGTACTGTTTGGTGCTAGAATCGTAAAATTACAGCTTCCCAGAGAATAGGTATCACCGGAGGCGGGATGCACAGAGGTGAGACCAAGCTCCTTTTGGGTTTTGAGATAAGAAGAGAAAAGCTTGGTATCTGTAGTGTAATCCGGGCCTAGTAAAAGGTCTGTGGGAAAAACCTTAATGGCACCCAGGATACCGCTTAGGTGGTCAGCATCGTAATGTGTAGAGATGACATAGTCCAGCTTTTTGACACCCTGCTCCTTTAGATAGCTGATTACCTTAGAGGAGTGGGAACCGTCACCACCATCAACGAGCATATAGTGGCCGTCAGATTCAGCAAGGACAGCATTCCCTTGTCCGACACTGATAAAATGAACCCGTAGAGAGCCTTTGGCTGCAGGCTCTGCAGCTATTTCAGAAAAGCAACCGGTAAGCAGACAGCAAAATGCAAATATAATTAAATATAGCGTTTTTTTAAAATTCATGTAAAAACCTCCAAATTGTTACAGTGTGAAACAGATTGGGAAAAATCAGTTCTGTATTTTTGACAGGACAATGGAAATGGGAGAATAAAAAAGCTGCCAGATGGCAGCTTTTTTATTCCGATAGGAAAGTTCGCCCTATTGATTTTAATAGAGATTATGCTACAGAATATTTTTGCAGGACGCGTTCGAAATGCTGATCGTATCCCAGGCAGCATACAGATAAGGATTTGTTTAAATCCATGCTGAGAACTCCAAGGAGAGATTTCGCGTCAACGATAAATCGGTTATAAAAAATGTCAATATCGAAGTCACATTTAGATGCAGCACAGACAAAATCCTTTACTTCTTCCGGATTGTTTAATTTGATTTTTGCATTCATGACTTTACACTTCCTTTATAAAAATAACCGCTGCACCTTTGTGCAACGGTTGAACAGGGGATGAGAGAATCGAACTCCCGCTAAAGGTTTTGGAGACCCTTGTCATACCATTTGACCAATCCCCTAAAAGTCCTTTGAAAGGACTGCTGTTCTATTATATTACGTTAGTTTCCAAAAGTCAACTATTTTTTTAGAGAAAATTCGCTGAGAACAAAAAATTTAGTTGAAAAAAATGTCCAAAGGCGGTATACTTGACATATTGGCTATTGAAAGAAATGAAAGGGATTTTTATGTATAAGTTATTATGTAAGGATGGAGACGCAAAGCGTGGAGAATTTGTGACAGTGCATGGCACGATACAGACACCAGTCTTTATGAATGTCGGAACAGCAGCTGCGATTAAGGGTGCAGTATCTACGATGGATTTACAGCAGCTAAAGACACAGGTTGAGCTGTCCAATACCTACCATTTGCATGTACGGCCTGGTGACAGGGTAGTAAAGCAGCTGGGCGGTCTTCATAAGTTTATGGTATGGGATAAGCCTATCCTTACGGATTCTGGCGGTTTTCAGGTGTTTTCCCTGGCGGGACTTCGTAAGATTAAGGAAGAGGGCGTATACTTCAACTCCCATATAGACGGAAGAAAAATTTTCATGGGGCCGGAGGAAAGCATGCAGATACAGTCTAATCTGGCTTCTACGATTGCCATGGCCTTTGATGAGTGTCCGCCACATCCGGCGACCAGAGAATATATGCACAATTCGGTAGACCGGACGACCCGGTGGCTGAGACGATGCCAGATAGAGATGAAGAGGCTTAATTCCCTGGAGGATACGATTAATAAAAAACAGATGCTTTTTGGTATTAATCAGGGAGGCACCTTTGAAGATATCCGTATTGAGCATGCAAAGCGGATTTCGGATATGAACCTGGATGGTTATGCTTTAGGAGGTCTGGCGGTTGGTGAATCCCATGAGGAGATGTACCATATTATTGAGAAAACTGTGCCATATCTGCCCCTTGAAAAACCGACATACCTGATGGGGGTTGGGACACCGGCTAATATTTTAGAGGCTGTGGAACGCGGCGTTGATTTTTTTGACTGCGTATATCCTGCCCGGAATGGACGGCATGGACATGCCTATACAAATCATGGCAAAATGAACCTTATGAATGCACGATATGAGCTGGATGACCGGCCGATTGAGGAGGGCTGCCAATGCCCTGCCTGCCGCACTTATTCAAGGGCTTATATCCGGCATTTGTTAAAAGCGAAGGAAATGCTTGGACTTCGGCTTCTGGTTATGCATAACCTGTATTTCTACAATACGATGATGGGAGAGATACGGGAAGCGATTGAACAGGGCCGGTTTAAAGAATACAAGAAAAATAAGCTCGCTGGATTTGCAGAGGGCGACAATTAATAATTACAGGAGGAAATCAAAATGAATTTAGCACCAGTGTTTGCAGCAAATGGGATGGCAGGAACTTTAGGACTTGTACTTTACATGGGCGTAATTATTGGAATTTTTTATTTTCTTTTAATTCGTCCACAGAAAAAGCAGCAGAAGGCTCACGAAGCACTTTTAATGACAATTGCTGCAGGTGACAGCGTACTGACAAGCAGCGGCTTCTATGGCGTTATTATTGATGTTATGGAAGAGGTTGTTATCGTTGAGTTTGGCAACAATAAAAACTGCCGTATTCCTATGAAGAAGGATGCTATCGTTGAGGTTGAGAAGGCTGGCGGAGCAACAACTGAAGAGTAAGACAATAAAAGGCACAGGATTTCCTGTGCCTTTTTTCAAAATGAAAGAAATGAGTGTGGAAGGAGCAATGATTATTTGATTCCAAGCTCCTCAAGGAGGTTGAATGGAATTTTAAGATTTCCCTTCCCGCGGCCAAGCATAATATCTGGTTTGTTGGCACCGTGGAAATCAGAACCGCCGGAAATCAAAAGTCCATTTTGACGGGCTAACTGTTTTACAAAGGTCTCATCCTGATGGCTGTTGCAGGTATATATAGCTTCCAGCCCCTTAAGACCAGTCTCTTTAAGCCGGAGAACGAGCCGCTTCAGCTCGCCCTCCTCCAGATGATACAAAAGGGGATGGGCTAATACCGGAATACCACCTGCATGAAGAATTAAAGAAATAATTTCCTCCGGGGACATATAATTCCGGCTTACATAATAAGGACTTTTGTTGTGAAGATATTTTTTAAAAGCATCATTATTATCGGAAGCATAGCCTTTTTGCACCAGATATTTTGCAAAATGAGCTCTGGTAATAATGGCCTTTGGGTCGATGGCCTGTACAGCTTCATAGGTAATATCAAGTCCGGCGGCCGCCAGATTTTCTGCCATTTTCATATTGCGGGAATCCCGTTCCTTTTCTGCCCCTTCCAGGGCATCTACCAGGACAGTGTCATTGTAATTTACATTAAGACCAAGTATATGGATATCTGAGCCTTTGAAGGCGGCGGATATTTCAACACCTGGAATAACATGGATATCAAAGCCCTGGCTGCGAAGCTGGGAAGCAGCAGTAAGAGCCTCAGGAATACCCCGGACTGTATCATGGTCAGTCAGGGCAAAGGCGGACAATCCCTCTTCTAATGCCAGATGTACCAGCTCCGTTGGGGTAACTGTACCATCAGAAATTGTGGAGTGAACATGTAAGTCGATATATTTCATAAAAGTCCTTCTTTCGTCATTTTTTTTATATTTATTGTACCACAAAAGGAAAAAATATGGTATACTGATAAATATCTTAAACAATGGAGTGGTGCAGAATGGAAAAGTATACAGTTGAAGAATATAAGGAATTAGTAGAGCTGGGAATAAAATATAAGGAGCTTAAGGAACATAAGCGGCTGCTTGTACTTCCATGTCCTTTGGAAACCATGGTATACCAGGTAGTGCCACAGGAGAATGGTAAGGGAAAAAAGGTGATGCCATGCCTGTTCACTCTGGAGCTTCTGGATGAATATGGAAAAACTGTGTTTGGAACAGAGCCAGAGGCGATTGTAGCGTCTGTTTCCTAGAATGAGAATGTAGGGAGTGAGAGGATTGAATATAGGGTTATTTACGGAGACTTACTACCCGGAGATTAATGGGGTAGCGAACTCGGTATATATGCTGAAAAATGAACTGGAAAGGGCAGGACATAATGTATATGTGTTTACTACGACGACTCCGGGGGCACCGGAGCATGAATATAATGTCTTTAGGGTTCCATCTCTTCCGTGTATTTTGATATCTGAGCGACGGGTTGGAATGTTTTATCAGCTGAAGCTGGCTCATATTATACGCCGTCTGGATTTGGATATCATACATACTCATACGGAGTTTTCCCTGGGAGTATTTGGACGGATTATGGCAAGAGAGCTTAAGATACCAGTGGTACATACCTATCATACCATTTATGAGGACTATACCCATTACGTTAATAAAATTCATCTGGCATCTGTGGATGAAAGAGCTAAAGCATTTGTGCGGATGTTTACAAAAATTTGCTGTAACACGGTAGAGCAGGTTGTAGTCCCTACGAAAAAGGTGGAGGAGCTTTTAATGTCCTACCGGGTAGTAAAGGATATTGAAATTATTCCTACGGGTGTAGACCTCAGTAAGTTTGATGAAAATAACTATACGAAGCAGGAGCTTCTGGAAAAGAGAAAAAGCTTTGGTATTTTGCCGGAGGAAAAGGTGATTCTTTATCTTGGAAGAGTCTCTTCGGAGAAAAATATAGCAGAGCTTTTGGCAGCTATGCCAGAATACATGGAAAGACACACAGATGTGAAATTTTTGCTGGTAGGTGACGGACCAGAGCGGGAACGGCTGGAAAAGCAGGTTAGCAGTTATTCCTGTAAGGAGAGAATCCTGTTTGCCGGACAGCAGTCGTGGGACACTGTTCCTGCCTTTTATCAGCTGGCAGATGTGTTTGTCAGTGCATCTAACAGTGAAACTCAGGGACTTACCTATATCGAAGCTATGGCTTCAGGACTTCCCGTGGTAGCAAGAGAGGACCCATGTCTGGAGGATATTTTGATTCCTGGGGTAAATGGTTTTACCTTTACAAAGCAGGAGGAATTTTTAAAGGGTCTTGATAGCGTGCTTTATGAGGCTGTAGAGGAGAAGCAGTACGGCAGACAGGCAAGACAGATGGTTCAGAAGTATTCGACCTGTGCTTTTGCAGAGCGGATGGAAGAGACCTACCGGAAGCTTTCAAATTATCAGAGACAGGGAAGTGCACTTCCGATTGATTAGAAAAGAGGATAGAAATAACCTTTTTTTAAATATAGCTTGAAAGAAAAACTGTTTCGTTATAAAATAGATGGGTAAGACATGCATTGAGTAAAGAAAGGGAGGACATTATGGTAAAGTTTGATTATGTAATTAAGGACGAGCTTGGACTTCATGCAAGACCGGCAGGACTTCTGGTAAAAGAGGTAAAGAATTACAAGAGCAAGATTACAATGGAGAAGGATGGTAAGGCAGCAGATGCTTCCAGATTGATTGCAATTATGGGTCTTGGAGCAAAATGCGGCAACACTCTTAAAATAACAGTAGAAGGTGAAGATGAGGCAGCAGCAGCAGATGCATTTAAGAACTTCCTGAGTGCAAATCTGTAAAAGAGATAGGAAGAAAGAGGAGTCTTTTTAGCGAAAGATTCCTTTTTTTTATTTGCAACAAAATACCTGTGTTTTACAACAGACCACGGCATTTAATTAGACTATGCTATAAAATTAGATTAAAGGAGTGAAGTACGGATTATGAAAACAATATACATTGCAGATGATGAGGCGGATATTTGTGATTTGATAAAATCCTTTTTAGAAAAGGAAGGCTTCTGTGTAACGACCTTTGAAACAGGAGATAGCCTTTTGGAGGCCTTTGAGAAGGAGCCGGCAGATTTATTGATTATTGATGTTATGATGCCTGGAACCGATGGGCTGACGATTTGCTCTGCCATCAGAGAAAAATCATCGGTTCCCATTATTATGCTGACAGCCAGAGGCACGGATGCAGATTTTATTACCGGCTTTACCATGGGCTGTGATGATTATTTTACGAAACCATTTTCGCCGATCAAGCTTACGCTGCGGGTAAAGGCGATGCTGAAAAGAATGAATGATAACCAGAACAGGGAGGGAATGAGCTTTGGAGATATTACGCTGTATCCAATGAAAAAGGCAGCCTATAGTAAAGGAGAGGAACTGAAGCTTACCAATACGGAATATGGGCTGCTGCAATATATGGTTAATAATAAAGAGAGAGCAGTATCAAGGGATGAGCTTTTGCAGGCTGTCTGGGGATATGACAGCTTTGTGGAAACCAGAGCAACGGATGATACAATTAAAAGGCTTAGAAAAAAGCTGCTTTTAGCAAAAAGCACAGTTTTGATAGAAACTGTCTGGGGGTTTGGATTTAAGTTAAGGAAACAGGAATCATGAAAAAAGGAAGAAAATTAAAAAATGGATTATTTCTTTTACCTACGGTAATTATCCTTGTGACAGTTAGTATTATGGCTGTCGTGTCAAATTATATTATACAAGGCTATATCTCTAAAGTGGCTATGCAGCTTATCGGAGCTCGCCTGGAGGTTTTGGATACATATTATAATGATGGTGTATACGAGGGTTATTATACGGAAGAAACTGAATTTTTGATGAGTGTTTACCACCTGATTTTTGATGAAAAGGGAACTCTTTTATATCCATGTGAGCCCTGGGAATCGGAGAAAGAGCAGCAGCGGACAATGAGAATTGCAAAGGCTTATAAAAGCAATACAGGGCTTTCCCTGGATGGTAAAAAAGGAAAGCTGTTTATAGGAGAAGAGACTTATTATGTTAATAGTAAAATATATACAGGTGGATATGATGGATTTTTCGTAAGAAAAAATATTGGTGTAGGAGAAAAAAAGCCGTATGTTGTACTGGCCTGTACCAATATTACGCCAGTAGAGGAGTTTCAGTCTATTTTAAATAAGGTTTTAATGGGACAGCTGTGCTTATGCGGCTTAATTGCATTAATGACAATTACGGGTGTGGCAGGTGGTATAGACAGATCCTTTGAAAGATTGAAACGATATATTATAAAAGCAGGAAACAGAGAGACTTTGACAGAGGTACCATCCTTTCCCTATAGAGAGTTTAATGAGGTGGCTGATACGGTTTTACATATGTCGGAAATGATAGAGAAGGCAGAAAAAACACAGGAGCAGTTTTTCCAAAATATTTCTCACGAATTAAGAACACCGTTGATGTCCATTCAGGGCTATGCAGAGGGAATTCTTTTTGGAGCTGTAAAGGATGTGGACAAGGCAGCAGAAGCGATTGTAAAAAATAGTAAGAAAATGGCAGAGCTGGTGGATGAAATCCTGTATTTATCCAGAATAGATGCATCAGAGCACCTTAATAAAGAAAAATTTGGACTTCAGGAGCTGATATGCCGATGCCTGTGGTATATGAAGGGTGAAGCAGACAAAAGGGGCATTGAAATTATCTATCGCCCGGGAGAAGAAGAGATTATGCTTTTGGGGGATGAAAAAATGATAGAAAGAGCAGTATCCAATATTTTATCCAATGCACTTAGATACGCAAAAAGTAAAATAATCCTTACCAGCGAAGAAGAGAGTTCTAAGGTAGTAGTTAAGGTGACAGATGATGGTGACGGGATTGATGAAGCGGATTTGCCACATATTTTTGAACGCTTTTACAAGGGAAAGCATGGAAAGACAGGAATTGGCCTTGCAATTACGGCAGAAGCTGTACGCAAGCATGGAGGAACTATCTGTGTTCAAGCCTCCCGGGGAGCAACTACATTTATCATAGAACTTCCCGAAGATGCAGCTGCCACAAATTAGCCACAATCTTACTGCAATTGTGCTTTAATAAATCCACAGATTTTCGGAGATTATATTTTTTTTTATGTGTATAATAAACACAGACAAGTGAAAGACAGATACTTGTTAAATTTTAAAAATGAAAGGATTGGATGATTATGAGAAATTGGAAGAAGAAAGTGGTTACCTGTGGATTAGTTACTGTTATGACAATGGCGTCAGCTGCAAGGATTTTTGCTGCAGTAGATGGAGGGCGTGTTGACCCGATTAATGTACCTGGAAATGATTCGGGAGTATATTATGAGCTCCCGGAAGATGCAAATCAGAGCATGGAGGAGTTTGTAAAGGGACTTTCTATGCTGACAGAAAAAGAAAAAATGCAATTGGTAGCAGATGACAAGGCTGCGGCTCCTTACTATCAGAAGCTGGAGTATCTAGAGAATAAAATTGAAGAGAAGACCCGGGTTATTTTGAAAAAAGCAGCACCTTACTTTGATGAGCGTGGAAAGCTTTTTGATGCACATACTGAGCTGTGGGATAAAATGTGGGATAATATGACAGAAGAACAGAAGGGGCTTAGAGATTATATTGCAATTATTAAGGCATCAAAGGTACTTTCTGCTAAAGAAAAGGCCATTCTGATCAAGGAGCAGAATAGAATTGAAGAGCTGGAAAAGAAGATTGACCAGTATTATGCAAAGGCAGAGAAGGCTACAGCAGATTTAAGAAAGCAGGTAGAAGAGAATACTAAAAAAATCAATGAAATTCATGATAAGAGTGCAGCTATTTGGGAAAAGGTGTATGGCAGCAGAAACTAAGATAAGCCAATAGCTCTTGACAAATCCCGGCGGCATGCTATAATAAAGCTTACAATAATACGTTGATGAGAAGAGTAAGCTGTTTTTTTGTAGCAGAGAGAGGTGCCGATACCCTATGGTTGGAGCTGCAAGCACCTTTACAGAGGACAGCCCAAGACCACCTCGGAGTGACCTTAATCCGGTCCGGTTTGATACCGTTATCATCTGAATGAAGAACCAATAAGGGTGGAACCACGGGTATATCAGCTCGTCCCTTTCGAAGGCAGAAGGCCGTCGAAAGAGACGGGCTTTCTTTTATTCGATAGGAAAGTTCGTCCTATCGAATAAAAAACGCTCCGCTAAGGATCGCACTGCGGCGGAGTGGAAGATGTCGCTTTCGCGACCCGCCGCAGGCGGAGAGGTTGCTTTGCAAACTCTTTGTTATTTGATAGGAAAGTATAAGGAGGAAAAAACGATGAAAATCACATTAAAGGATGGTTCCGTAAAGGAATATCAGGAAGCAAAAAGTGTGTATGAGATTGCTCTGGATATTAGCGAAGGGCTTGCAAGAGTAGCCTGTGCCGGTGAAGTAAACGGTGAGGTTGTAGATTTAAGAAACATAGTTGATAGTGACTGTGAGCTGAATATTTTGACTGCGAATGATGAAAAGGGACTGGCAGCACTGCGTCATACGACCTCTCATGTACTGGCAGAGGCAGTAAAGCGTCTTTATCCAAATGCAAAGCTGGCGATTGGACCAAGTATTGATACCGGATTTTATTATGATTTTGAGGCGGAACCATTTTCCAGAGAAGATTTAGATAAGCTTGAGGCTGAGATGAAGAGGATTATCAAGGAGGGTCACAAGCTGGAAAGATTTACTCTCCCTAGAGAAGAGGCTATTAAGTTCATGGAGGAAAAAGGAGAGCCATATAAGGTAGAATTGATTCGTGACCTGCCAAAGGATGCGGAGATTTCCTTCTATGACCAGGGTGAATTTGTTGATTTGTGTGCAGGACCACACCTGATGAGTACTAAGAATATTAAAGCGTTTAAGCTGATTTCTTCTTCAGGAGCCTACTGGAGAGGCAAATCTGAGAATGCGATGCTGCAGAGAATTTACGGTACAGCCTTTAACAAGAAAGAGGAACTGGCAGCTTACCTGGAGCATCTGGAGGATATTAAGAAACGTGACCATAATAAGCTTGGCCGGGAGATGGAATTATTTACCACAGTTGATGTTATCGGCCAGGGACTTCCACTTCTGATGCCGAAGGGTGTCCGTATGCTTCAGACCCTGCAGCGTTGGATTGAGGACGAAGAGGAAAAACGCGGTTATATGAGAACCAAGACACCGCTTATGGCAAAGAGTGATTTATATAAGATTTCCGGACACTGGGATCACTATAAAGAGGGTATGTTCGTATTGGGTGATGAGCAGAAGGATAAAGAGGTATTTGCTCTTCGTCCAATGACCTGTCCATTCCAGTATTATGTATACAAAGCAAGCCAGAAATCCTATCGTGACCTGCCTTGCCGCTATGGTGAGACTTCTACACTCTTTCGTAATGAGGATTCCGGTGAGATGCATGGATTGACCCGGGTACGTCAGTTTACGATTTCTGAAGGACATCTGATTGTAAGACCAGACCAGATGGTGGAAGAGTTTAAAGGCTGTCTGGCACTCGCAAAATACTGTCTGGAAACTCTTGGGCTGGAGGAGGATGTTACCTACCATCTGTCTAAATGGGATTCGGAAAATAAAGAAAAGTATATTGGTGAGCCAGAGGTATGGGAGGAGACCCAGCAGCATATCCGTGATATTCTGAATGACCTGAATATTAAATTTACTGAGGACGTAGGAGAGGCTGCTTTCTATGGACCAAAGGTTGATATTAATGCAAAGAATGTATATGGAAAAGAAGACACCATGATTACCATTCAGTGGGATGCCCTCTTAGCAGAGCAGTTTGATATGTATTATATTGATGAGAATGGTGACAAGAAGAGACCATACATTATCCACAGAACCAGCATGGGCTGCTATGAGAGAACCCTCGCATGGCTGATTGAAAAGTATGCAGGTCTGTTCCCTACCTGGCTGTGCCCAGAGCAGGTAAGAGTGCTGCCGATTTCTGAAAAATATAGTGATTACGCAAACAAGATAAATGAAGAATTGAAGAAAAATGGTGTATACTCTGAGGTAGATAACCGGTCTGAGAAGATTGGTTATAAGATTCGTGAGGCAAGACTTGCTAAGGTTCCTTATATGCTGGTTGTTGGTCAGAAGGAGGAGGAAGAGGGACTTGTATCTGTACGTAGCCGTTACTTAGGCGATGAGGGACAGAAGAGTCTTCCGACCTTTATTGATGACATTTGCCGTGAGATTCGTACAAAAGAGATTCGTAAGATTGAGGTAGAGAGCTAGGTAAAAAAGAGCTTCTAATCATAGCAGTATGGTTAGAAGCTCTTTTTTTCGATAGGAAAATTTCACGAAAAAGGGCGAAAAAACAAGACCGTTTCCTGGAATGAAAAAAATATTTTGTACATATATATACTATTGAAAAAATAATACATATTCGAAAAAAGAGAGGAGTCATACATATGACAGACAAAGTATTTGATAACAACCAGGTGAATATTGCAGGAGAGGTAATCAGTGATTTTTCCTACAGTCATGATGTGTTTGGGGAGGGCTTTTATCTGCTGGAGGTAGCAGTAGGACGCTTAAGTAATTCCTTTGATATTATCCCCCTTATGGTATCCGAACGTTTGATAGATGTGACACAGGACTACAAGGGAAAGCAGGTAGAGGTAACTGGTCAGTTCCGCTCCTATAATCGGCACGAGGGTGAAAAAAACAAGCTGGTGCTTTCGGTGTTTGTGCGGGAAATCCAGATTTGTGAACCGGATTATGAAAGCCAGAAGCCAAATTATATCTTTTTAGATGGGTTTATCTGTAAGCCTCCGGTATACAGAAAGACACCGCTGGGAAGAGAAATTGCAGATATCCTTCTGGCAGTAAACCGGCCGTATGGAAAATCAGATTATATTCCTTGCATTTCCTGGGGAAGAAATGCAAGATACGCAGAAAGCTTTGCTGTAGGAGGACATCTTCATGTGTGGGGACGTATTCAAAGCAGGGAATATCAAAAAAAGATATCGGAAACAGAGGCAGAAAAACGAACTGCTTATGAGGTTTCTGTCAGCAAGCTGGAATATATGGAAGGATAAGGCAAAAGAAGGCATAGCAATTTGAGTACATCTATGGTATAATAGCCTTAAGTGATGTCTGGTGCTCTAATAAGAAAAGCAGGCAGGAAGGTGAGAAGATGAAAAGAGAAGTTCAGGTATATTATGGAAGCGGTAAGGGAAAGACAACTGCAGCCGTGGGACATTGCATCAGGGAAGCGAGTCTTGGCCATCAGGTAATTATTATTCAGTTTTTGAAAGGAAGAAATGCGGATGAACTGGGATTCTTAGTAAAGCTGGAGCCTGATATTAAACTGTTCCGGTTTGAAAAGGAGGAAGCCTTTTATCTGGATTTGCCAGAGGATAAAAAACTGGAAGAAAAGAAAAATATTCTCAATGGCCTTAATTTTGCAAAAAAGGTAATAGAAACAGGAGAATGTGACTTTTTAGTGCTGGATGAGATCCTGGGGCTTATTGACCTGGGGATTATCACAGAGGATGAGCTGATTTCACTGATTGAACTTAGAAACGATCCTTATAAGCTTCTGCTAACAGGGCAGAACTTATCACCAAGGTTGTTAGAGTATGTGGATGTAGCTGCTGAGATTCGTCAGGTAAAGGGAGAATAAATCTTTGGTTGACAAACTGTAGCAGGAATGATAGTATATAGAAAATTGGTAGAGGTGCAAGAAGCAAAGAGTAGATCATTGGATATGGTTCAGGACATAGAGGAAAGTGATTGAAAGGTGTGATTGCCGAAGGGAAATGGACCTGGGACATTTTGCCTGGTCATAGGGCTAAGAGCTCTATGACTGTCATCATACAATTTGATGGAGTGCTACCTAAAGAAGCTAAAGAACAGGATTAGTATATCTTTAGGAGCCGACATAAGTCGGCTTTTTCTATGCTTAGAACCATATTTTTATAGAAGGCCGGTTTACTATTTTATTATTTGGGAGGAAAAGAATATGGCAATTTTTAAAGGAGCAGGTGTAGCGTTAGTAACACCGATGAATGAGGATGGAAGTGTAAATTTTGAAAAGCTGGAGGAGCTGGTAGAGCTTCATATTGCAAATGGAACAGATGCTATTATTGCCTGTGGAACAACGGGAGAGTCAGCGACTCTGCCGATTGAAGAGCATCTGGAGGTAATCCGTGTCTGCATTGAGGTGGCAAAGAAAAGAATACCGATTATTGCAGGAGCAGGCTCTAACTCTACAAGCAGTGCAATTTATACCTCAACTCAGTCTGAAAAGCTGGGAGCAGACGGGCTTTTACTGGTAACACCTTACTATAATAAGGCTACGCAGAATGGCCTCATTGCACACTTTACAACGATTGCAAATTCTGTTAAGATTCCGGCTATTTTATATAATGTAGGAAGCCGTACTGGTGTAAATATGGCGGCAGCTACTACGGCAAAGCTTGTTAAGACGGTGGATAATATTGTCGGTATCAAGGAAGCTAGTGGAAATATCAGCCAGGTTGCAGAAATCATGAGCCTGACCGATGGAAATATCGATTTATACTCTGGAAATGATGACCAGATTGTGCCTATTCTGTCTTTAGGAGGTATTGGTGTTATTTCCGTGCTTTCTAATGTGGCTCCAAGGGATACTCACGATATTGTTGCAAAATATCTGGCTGGTGATGTGGAAGGAAGCCGAAAGCTTCAGTTAAAGTATATTCCACTGATTAAGGCATTATTCTCAGAGGTAAACCCAATCCCGGTAAAGAAGGCTATGAGTCTGATGGGAATGGATACAGGAGTTTTAAGACTGCCATTGACAGAAATGGAACCGGAGCATGCTGCTGTTTTAGAGACAGAGCTTAGAAACACAGGTCTTTTATAAGAGCTGGGAAGCAAAGGAAAAGAGGGACAAAAGAAATGACAAGGATAATCATGCATGGCTGTAATGGTGCCATGGGACAGACAATTACCCGGCTGGTGAGAGAGGACGAAAATGCTGAAATCGTAGCCGGTATTGATACAAGAAATACGATAGATAATGGCTACCCGGTATTCCAGAGTCTTCGCCGGTGTGATGTTAAGGCAGATGTTATTATTGATTTCAGTTCAGCCCTAGCGGTAGATTCGTTGCTGGACAATGGGATTGCAAAGCAGCTTCCGATAGTGTTATGTACGACAGGCTTATCTGAGGAGCAGCTAAAAAAGGTGAAAATGAGCTCAGGAATGATACCGATTTTAAGGTCAGCAAATATGTCACTGGGAATTAATATGCTTATGAAGCTTTTGCAGGATGCTGTGAGAACGCTGGAGCCAGCAGGCTTTGATGTGGAAATCGTTGAAAAACACCACAATCAGAAAATAGATGCACCATCTGGTACTGCCCTGGCTTTAGCAGATTCTATCAATGCGGCTATGAATGACCAGTATGAGTATGTTTATGACCGCAGTCAGGTCCGCCAGAAGCGTCAGAAAAAAGAGCTTGGTATTTCTGCTGTCCGGGGAGGAACGATTGTTGGTGAACATGAGGTTATCTTTGCCGGAACCGATGAAGTAATTGAATTTAAGCACACCGCCTACTCCAAAGCCGTGTTTGCCAAGGGTGCGGTAGCGGCAGCGAAGTTTTTGGCAGGCAGAAGGCCGGGACTGTATGATATGAGCGATGTAATCCGGTAATTTACAATAAAAAAGCTTGACAGAGTTTTTTTGGTATGATAAGTTAATTATATGATATAGTATGTAACTTATTTGAGAATGAGGCATTAACTATACATAAATATTTTAGGATGTTTATGTGGGCTAATGCCTTTTTTTATTCGATAGGAAAGTGCGTCACATCAGCATCTGTATAAAAAGGAGAAAGAGACGATGAAAGACAAAATTTTTGGTATTTTGCAGCGTGTAGGAAGATCCTTTATGCTTCCGATTGCCATTCTCCCGGTTGCAGGGCTTTTACTGGGAATTGGCGGTTCTATGACAAATGAAACCATGCTTACCACCTATGGGCTTTTGGGGCTTTTAGGACCGGGCACGGCATTCCATGCAATTTTTGAGGTAATGAGTGAGGCAGGAAATATTGTATTTGCCAATCTTCCGATTATTTTTGCCTTGGGCGTTGCTATTGGTATGGCAAAAAAAGAAAAGGAAGTGGCTGCCCTGGCAGCAGCAATCGCCTTTTTTATCATGCATGCTTCTATTTCTGCCATGATAACGATTCATGGTGGAGCAGAGCAAATGCTGGCAGGAGCGACAGCCTCAGTCTGCGGAATCACTTCCTTACAGATGGGAGTGTTTGGTGGTATTATAGTAGGACTTGGCGTAGCAGCACTGCACAACAGGTATTATAAAATAGAGCTGCCACAGGTATTATCCTTTTTTGGCGGCACCCGTTTTGTTCCGATTATCTGTTCTCTGGTATATACGGCAGTAGGTATTGCTATGTTCTTTCTATGGCCGGTTGTTCAGAATGGGATTTATGCTGTAGGAGATGTGGTATTAAATTCTGGTTATGCGGGAACCTGGGTCTATGGTCTTATGGAGAGGCTTTTAATTCCATTCGGACTGCATCATGTATTTTACCTGCCATTTTGGCAGACTGCAGTAGGTGGTACCCTTGAAGTTGGTGGACAGATGGTTGAGGGAGCTCAGAACATTTTCTTTGCTCAGCTGGCAGATCCATCTGTAGAGCATTTTGCAGTATCGGCAACCAGATTTATGTCAGGAAAATTCCCGCTGATGATTTTTGGCCTTCCGGGAGCTGCTCTGGCGATGTATCATACAGCAAAACCGGAAAAAAGACAGGCAGTAGGAGGACTTTTGATGTCTGCAGCCCTTACCTCCATGCTTACCGGTATTACGGAGCCTCTGGAATTTACCTTTTTATTTGTCGCACCGCTTCTTTATGGAATTCACTGCGTTATGGCAGGTTTGGCTTATATGCTGATGCATGTATTCCAGGTTGCAGTAGGAATGACCTTTTCCGGCGGGCTGATTGATTTATTCCTGTTCGGTATTTTACAGGGAAATGCTAAGACAAACTGGATCTGGGTAGCGATTGTTGGTATTGGATATTTTACAGTGTATTATTTCCTGTTCCGGCTCCTAATTGTAAAACTGGATTTAAAGACTCCAGGGCGAGAGGACAGTGAGGAAGTAAAGCTGTATCGAAGAAGTGATGTAGAGGAAAAGAAAAAGGGCCAGAAGACAGAAGAAAAAGATGCTTTGTCAGCGGCAATCTGCCGGGGACTGGGCGGTAAGAAAAATATTTCTGATGTGGACTGCTGTGCGACGAGGCTTCGTTGCACCGTAAAGGATTCGGCACTGGTAGAGGATAGGGTGCTGAAGGGAACAGGAGCTTCCGGTGTTGTTCATAAGGGAAATGGAGTTCAGATTATTTATGGACCGCGGGTATCTGTGATTAAATCCAATCTGGAGGATTACTTAGAGACAGCACCTGAGAAGGTGGAAATTAAGGAAGAAAGAAAGCTGGTAAGAACGGAGATTATTTCCAGTCCAATTACCGGAACGGCAATGGACTTATCCAAAACACCAGATGAGGCCTTTGCAGGACGCATGATGGGAGATGGTGCAGCAGTAGCACCAGAGGATGCAGTTGTAAGAGCACCAGAGGATGGAGAGGTGTGCTTCATCTTTGATACAAAGCATGCGATTGGCTTTGAAACAGCCGCAGGCATCGGCCTTTTAATCCATTTAGGCATTGATACAGTAAAGCTTGGCGGCAGTGGCTTTGAGGTATTGGTGGAAGGCGGACAGAAGGTAGAAAAGGGAACCCCTTTAATTAAGATGGATTTGGAGTATCTGAAGCAGAATGCTCCTTCCCTGGTTTCTCCGGTTATTTGTACAGAATTGGGAGATAATGAAAAGGTGCGTTTGCTAAAGGAAGGTACGGTTCAGGCGGGAGAGAGCCTGTTTGCAGTTGATTTCTACGAATAAGCAGAATAAAATAGAAGTGAAAAAAGGTCAGAAACGGGGAAGAGTTTATGTACAGAGTAACAAAGGTGCTGAATCATAATGCTGTAATTGTGGTTAGTGATGATAATCAGCAGGAATACATGATTATGGGAAAGGGAGCCGGCTTTGGAAAAAGAGTCGGTGAACAGATTGAGCTAAGGCAGCAGGATATCGTTTATTCGCTCCAGGAGTCTACAGAGCGGGGAGCTGTAAAGGAGCTGGTGAAATCCATAACGCCTGTTTATCTGGAGATTGCAGCAGAGCTTTTAGAGGAAGCAAAAAAGACCTTTGGAAAAATCGATCAGAGAATACTCTTTCCCCTGGCTGACCATCTGGAATTTGCAGTAGCCCGGATTAGGAAGGGAGAGCAGATTAGCAACCCTCTGACAGAGGATATCCGTGTTTTGTTTCCTGAGGAATTTAAAACAGCAAAGTCCGCCGGTGGGATTTTGAAGAATCGTCTTCAGGCAGAGATTTCAGAGGATGAGATAGGCTATATTGCTCTGCATATTCATTCTGCTATTGAGGATGATAAGGTTTCAGAGGCGATGCAGATGGCCCGGGCAGTTAGAGAATGTATTTCTCTGATTGAAGGGGAAGGCGGATTGACAATCCAGACGGCGTCCTTGTCATATAACCGATTGATGAATCATATCCGTTATATGATTGCGAGGGCTGTAAGTGGAGAACAGCTTAAGGTTAATATGAATGATTATATGGGTGTTAGGTTTCCAAAGGCATTTCAGATGGCAGAGAATGTCTGTGACGAGATTGCAAGGAATTTGAAATGTGAATTAAGTGAAGAAGAAATCGGGTATCTGGCAATGCATATCGAAAGGGTGCTGAGTGACGAAGAAAAAGCCCTGAGGTGAGAGTGAAAATGGTCATTTTGTTCTTGGACAGAATGACCATTTATGTTATGATAGAGGTAGATTTTACTGGGTACGGAAAATCAGAAAGGAGGCAAAGCATGTATGAATTTGTTGATTTAAGAGATGTGGTAAAGGAATATCATATGGGAGAGGTATCAATTAAAGCCGTTAATGGGATTAATTTTCAGATAAAAGAGGGAGAATTTGTAGTTATTGTAGGACCGAGCGGTGCAGGCAAGACAACGGTTCTAAATATTCTGGGAGGCATGGATTCGGCGACTTTTGGACAAATTATCGTTGGTGGCCAGGATATTGGAAAATTTAATGAAAAGCAGCTGACCAGTTACCGCAGGGATGATATTGGCTTTGTGTTCCAGTTTTACAATCTGGTACAGAACCTGACGGCAAAGGAAAATGTGGAGCTGGCTCTGCAGATTTGTAAAAATCCGCGGGAGGCAGAGGAGGTGCTTACAGAGGTTGGCTTAGGAGAGCGTTTGGATAATTTTCCGTCACAGCTGTCCGGTGGTGAGCAGCAGCGTGTGGCGATAGCCAGGGCACTAGCCAAAAATCCAAAGCTTCTTTTATGTGATGAGCCCACAGGGGCACTGGACTATAATACAGGGAAACAGATTTTAAAGCTCCTTCAGGATACCTGCCGGGAGCGGAAGATGACGGTTATTGTTATTACCCATAACTCGGCGATAGCACCAATGGCAGACCGGGTAATTAAGATTAAAAATGGTACGGTAAGTAAGGTAACAGAGAATATAGAGCCGATGTCTGTTGAGGATATCGAATGGTAAGAGGATAGGTAGGGAATGAAGACAAAAGCACTGAGAAAAGAATTTTACATGGAGATAAAAAAGACCTACAACCGGTTTCTGTCCATTTTTCTTATTGTAGCTCTAGGTGTAGCCTTTTTCTCTGGAATCCGGGCTTCTGAGCCGGATATGGAGTTGTCTGCAGATAAGTTTTATGACGAGAATAATTATATGGATATCCGTGTTTTAAGCACATTGGGACTTACCAAAGAGGATGTCAGTGCACTAAAGGCGGTAAAGGGTGTTGAAGCAGTTGTTCCTTCTTATTCAACGGATGTGCTTTCCTTCCGGGAAGATGGAATGTATACTTTAAAGGTATTTTCTGTGTCGGAGCAGCTAAATGAGATTACACCAATCAAAGGAAGGTTGCCGGAAAAGTCCGGAGAATGTATTCTGGACAGTGGCTTGGAGGAATTTGGCTATAAGCTAGGAGATAGGATTACGATAGAATCGGGAACGGAGGCTGCTATTTCGGACAGCTTTGCTGTGACAGAGTACACGGTTGTCGGTATGGGAATTACACCGGCATATCTTTCTGTACAAAGAGAGAGCAGCCGGATTGGCAGAGGCTATGTAGATGGCTTTATGGCGGTTCCGGAAGAGGACTTTGACATGGAGGCCTATACGGAAATCTATCTTTCTGTGGCTGGGGCAAAGGAGCTTGTAAGCTACCGGGCGGATTATCAGGATCTGGTAGATGGTGTAATTGATGCTGTTCGGGTCATACAGCCAGAGCGGGAGAATGCCAGGTACCAGGAGGTAAAAACAGAGGCAGATGAAAAAATAGCAGATGCAGAAAAAGAGCTGGCTGATGGTAAAAAAGAGGCCGAGGAAAAGCTTTTGGATGGTTATAAAAAGATAACCGATGCAAAGCAGGAGCTTTCCGATGGAAAGAAAGAAATCGCTGACGGCAAAAAAGAAATTGCAGAGAATAAAAAGAAGCTTACAGATGCCCAGAAAGAAATCGATGCCGGCGAAAAAAAGCTGGCTGATGGTAAAAAGAATTATGAGAAGGGAAAAAAGGAGCTGGAGGTAAATAAGCTTGAACTGAAAGAAAAGAAAGCAGAGCTTTTGAAGGGAAAGAGTAAGCTGGAGGCTGGTAAAAAGGAGCTGGAGACAAAAAAAGAAGAGCTGAAGGCTCAGGAAGTACAGTTTGAACAGGCAAAGGCTGCAGGACTTTTAGATGAGGCGACAGTTGCGGCTACCCAGCAGGGCCTGGAAGCAGGAAAGCAGCAGCTGGCAGCAGCAGAGGCTGAGCTTTCTAAATCAGAAAAGGAAATTTTAGCTGGTGAGAGGCAGCTTTCGGAAGGCGAAAAGCAGCTGGCTGCTGGTGAAAGGGAGCTTGCTAAGGCGAAGGAGACTCTGGAAGCCTCTGAAAAAGAGCTTTCCAAGGGACAAAAGGAGATTGATAAGGGACTCAGAGAGCTTGCCAAGGCAGAGAAGGAAATAAAAGATGGAGAGAAGGAGCTTTTAGAGGGCGAGGAAGAGCTTGCTGAAAAGGAAGCAAAATACTGGGAAGAAAAAGCAAAGGCAGATAAGGAAATAGCAGATGCCGAAGAGGAGCTTTCTGATGCAAAGAGGGAGCTGGCAGATCTGGAAATGCCAAAGTGGTATGTACTGGGTAGGGAGTATTCCCAGGTATATACAGAATTTGGGCAGAATGCAGAGCGAATTGGAGCGATTGGAGAGGTGTTCCCTGTATTTTTCTTCCTGATAGCAGCCTTGGTTTGCCTGACTACTATGACCCGTATGGTAGAGGAGGAGAGAACTCAGATTGGCACCTTAAAGGCACTGGGCTACAGCCGGAGCTCGATTGCTGCCAAATATCTTTTATATGCAGGACTTGCCAGTTTAAGTGGCGGTATTTTTGGAGCTTTGGTTGGACAAAAGATATTACCGATGGTTATTGTAAACGCTTACCGGATGATGTATGTAAATCTTCCCTACTGCCTGCTTCCATATAATATGTGGTACAGTGTGACGTCTATTGCGATAGTTATGGCATGCACAGTGCTGGCAGCTTATTTTGCTTGTATGAAAGAGCTTCGTACGAATGCGGCCCAGCTGATGAGGCCGGAGGCTCCAAAGGCAGGTAAGCGGGTGCTTTTAGAGCGGATGGAGTTTATCTGGAGGCGGCTGTCCTTTGGACAAAAATCCAGTGTGCGGAACCTTTTCCGTTATAAGAAGCGGTTCTTTATGACTATTATTGGAATTGGCGGTTGCATGGCATTACTTTTGGTTGGCTTTGGCGTAAAGGATTCTATTTTTAATATAGCAAGGTTTCAGTATGAAGAGCTGTTCCATTACAGCGGCTCTATTATAAAAAAGGAGGCTGCCAGTGAAAAAGAGCTTTCCCAGCTGTATGAGTATTTGGATAGTAATAAAAATATCCAGAGCTATCTTCCGGTGTATCAGACCTCGGTTAATCTGACCGCAGGCACAACAGAAAAAAATGCCTATCTAGTGTGTCCGGAAAACACAGGGGAATTCGGTAACTATATCAGGTTTCGTGACCGACTTTCCCAAGAGGAATATGCACTAACAGAGGATATGGAGGGCATTATCCTGACAGAGAAGATGGCATCCATGCTGGGTGTCGGAGTTGGAGATACGGTTACGATTAAGCTGGATGATACGACGCGGGCAGATGCAACAATTACATATATTACGGAAAATTATGCACTGCATTATGTATACTTAAGTGCAGGTGTTTATGAGAAGCTGTTCGGAGAATATCCGGAATTTAACCTTTTATTTTATGAGACTTATGATAGCTCAGAAATAGCCAGGGATACCTTTGCAAAAGAAGTCCTTAATTATGAAGCAGCCTCTGAAGTCCAGTCAAATGCGGAGGCAAAGAAGAATGTAGAGGATATGCTGGACTCTTTAAATGTTGTGGTTTATGTATTGATTATTTGTGCTGGACTCCTTGCCTTTGTTGTCCTGTACAATCTTAACAATATTAATATCAACGAAAGACGCCGGGAGCTGGCAACCTTACGGGTACTGGGCTTTTATAATCGGGAGGTGGCAGCTTATGTATACCGGGAGAGTATCATGCTGACCGGGATCGGTATTGTAGTAGGTATATTTTTAGGAATTGTACTCCATCGCTATGTTATTTTAACAGCAGAGATTGATATGCTGATGTTTGGTAGAAATATTAACAAAATCAGCTTCCTGTACAGTGCAATTCTAACCGCTGTATTTTCGGCCCTGATTAACTGGATTATGTATTTTAAGCTGAAAAAGATAGATATGGTGGAATCTCTGAAAAGTATTGAATAGGCGAAAAAGGTCGTTAGTTAAATATCTAACGACCTTTTCTCTTGAATAGTGCATAAAAATACGATAGAATAAAGAGGTATGAAATTTGGGAATAAGAACAGAAGGGAGACGCGTTAAAATGTCAGCAGGAACATTTAAAGGGGGCATTCATCCTTTTGAGGGTAAAGATTTATCAAAGGATCTGCCCACAAAGGTTGTTCTGCCAAAGGGTGATTTGGTATATCCCCTGTCACAGCATATTGGTGCTCCGGCAACTCCGGTTGTAGCCGCGGGTGACAAGGTATTGGTAGGACAGCGTATTGGTGAAAGTGCCGGCTTTGTTTCGGCAAATATCTGCAGCTCCGTATCAGGAACCGTAAAGGCAATCGAAAAACGTCTGATGGTGTCAGGTGCGATGGGAGATGCTATTGTTATCGAAAATGATAATGAGTATACTCCAATCAAGGGCCTGGGCGAGGAAAGAGACTATACAAAGCTCACCAAGGAGGAAATCCGTCAGTACATTAAGGATGCCGGTATCGTAGGTATGGGTGGAGCAGGTTTCCCAACCCATATTAAGCTGACTCCGAAGGATGAAAATGCCATTGATTATGTACTGGTAAACGGAGCTGAGTGTGAGCCGTATCTGACCTCCGATTACCGTATGATGTTAGAGGAGCCGGAAAAGATTGTTGGTGGTTTAAAGGTTATTTTAAGATTATTTGATAATGCAAAGGGACTTATCTGTATTGAGGATAATAAGCCGGAGGCAATTAAGATTTTAACTGATTTGGTAAAGAAGGAAGACCGTGTGGAGGTAAAGGTATTAAAAACCAAGTATCCACAGGGTGCAGAGCGTCAGGTTATTTATGCGGCAACCGGCAGAAGCATTAATTCTTCTATGCTGCCAGCAGATGCAGGCTGTGTTGTAAATAATATTGATACCGTAATCTCTGTATATATGGCAGTATGTAAGTCAACTCCATTAATTCGTAGAATTGTAACGGTAACAGGAGATGCTGTGAAGACTCCTCAGAACTTTAATGTTAAAACAGGAACCAACTATGCAGAGTTAATTGAAGAGGCTGGTGGTTTTACTGCTGAGCCTGCAAAAATCGTTTCTGGTGGACCTATGATGGGTATGGCATTGTTTGACATCAATGTGCCTGTGACGAAAACAAGCTCCGCACTTCTCTGCCTTACAAAGGATGAAGTGGCTGAGCAGGAGCCGACAGCATGCATTCGTTGCGGACGTTGTGCAGAGGTCTGTCCAAGCCATTTGATTCCGCAGAAAATGCTGGAATATGCAGAAAAATTTGATGATGAAGGCTTCCAGAGGCTTTACGGTATGGAATGCTATGAGTGTGGCAGCTGTACCTATGTATGTCCTGCCAGAAGACGTCTGACACAGGCCTTCAAGCAGACAAGAAGAAGTATTCTTGACAGCAGAAGAAAGAAGTAGGAGGTAGAGAAAAGTGAGCAATTTATTAAACGTATCCGCATCTCCTCATGTCAGAAGCCAGGTGACAACAAGGGTTATCATGAGAGATGTTGCGATTGCACTTTTGCCGGCTGCAGCCTTTGGAGTCTTTAATTTCGGAATAAAGGCTCTGATTACAATCCTTACCTGTATTGCAGCCAGTGTATTATCAGAATACATATATGAAAAAGTGTTGCATAAGCCGATTACTACCGGAGATTACAGTGCCGTAGTAACCGGACTTTTGCTGGCGATGAACCTGCCGGCTACAGCTCCAATCTGGATGAGCATTATTGGCAGCGTATTTGCGATTATTGTGGTAAAGCAGCTGTTTGGTGGATTGGGACAGAACTTTATGAACCCGGCACTGGCAGCCAGATGCTTCCTTTTAATTTCCTTTACCGGAAGAATGACGGATTTTAATATAAAGACTATAGAAATTTCCACATCAACGGTGGATTCAGTGGTATCTGCAACAGCCTCTGCTACCGCTGCAGATGCTCTGGCAACAGCAACACCTTTAGGCGTATTAGAGGGCGGTGGAGCTGTTAATGTGCTGGATATGTTTCTGGGACTTACAAAGGGTACTATTGGTGAAACCTCTGCAATTTGCATTTTAATTGGAGCGGCTTATCTTTTAGCGAGAAGGGTAATTTCCTTTAGAATTCCGGGAGCTTATCTTGGAGCCTTTGCTGTTTTTATCTTGATTTTTGGAGGGCATGGCCTTGATATGAACTACCTGGCTGCACAGCTTTGTGGTGGCGGGCTTTTGCTGGGAGCCTTTTTTATGGCGACCGATTATGTTACCAGTCCGATTACACCAAGGGGGCAGCTGGTATTTGGCGTACTGTTAGGTATCCTTACCGGCATTTTCCGTATTTTTGGTGGAAGTGCAGAGGGTGTATCCTATGCCATTATTTTCTGTAACCTGTTAGTGCCTCTGATTGAAAGAGTGACAATTCCGACACCATTCGGTATCAGAAAGGAGGCTGCAAGCAATGCAAAATAAAAATACAATGTGGAAGGACACCTTAAGTCTTTTTGCCATTACTTTAGTAGCTGGCGGTCTGTTGGGTCTTGTTTATCAGGTGACAAAGGAGCCGATTGCTCTGGCAAAATACAATAAAAAGCAGGAAGCCTACAAAGCAGTCTATGCGGATGCAGCTTCTTTTGAAGAAAATAGTGATTTAAGTTCTGCAGTAGCTTCTGCAGAGGAAGCTCTTGCCAATGCAGGTATTACCGGTGTGTATATTTCAGAAGCTCTGGAAGCCAGGGATGCTTCCGGTGAAACCATTGGCTACGTTATGAACTTTGGTTCCAATGAAGGCTATGGCGGGGCTGTTGATTTATCCTGCGGAATCGCAAAGGATGGAACCTTGACCGGCCTTTCCGTGCTTTCCATGAGTGAAACAGCAGGTCTGGGAGCGAAGTGTACAGAAGAAGCCTTCCAGGCACAGTTTGCCGGAATCAAGGCTGATAGTATAGCGTATACCAAGACTGGAAGGTCTGCGGATAATGAAATTGATGCTATCGGTGGTGCAACCATTACAACAACAGCAGTTACCAAGGCTGTGAATGGAGCGTTAGCTTTTATTCATGCCAATGGGGAGCTCAGTAAATAACACAGGAGGGAGAAAGTTGAATAAGTATTTAGAACGTTTATATAACGGTATTACCAAAGAAAACCCGACCTTTGTCCTGATGCTGGGTATGTGTCCGACATTGGCGGTAACAGTTTCTGGTATGAATGGCCTGGGTATGGGTCTGACAACGACAGCGGTACTGGTATTATCTAATGCCATGATTTCCCTGCTTCGTAAGGTAATTCCGGATAAGGTTCGTATTCCGGCCTTTATCGTAGTAGTAGCATCCTTTGTAACAATCATTCAGTTCTTATTAGAGGCATATATTCCGGCATTAAACGAAGCTTTGGGCTTATATATTCCTCTGATTGTAGTTAACTGCATCATTTTAGGCCGTGCAGAGGCTTATGCTTCCAGGAATGGTGTGCTTTTATCTATCTTTGATGGTCTTGGTATGGGATTTGGCTTTACCGTGGGTCTTACCTGCATCGGTATTGTCCGCGAGCTGATTGGAAGCGGCAAAATCTTTGGATTTGGTCTGATGCCGGCCAGCTATGAGCCTGCGACTATTTTTGTCCTGGCACCAGGTGCTTTCTTTGTTCTGGCTTTGCTGACCGCACTGCAGAACAAGTTTAAGGCTCCGTCTGCGACCAATGCAACTGGTGATGTGGCAATTGCCTGTGGCGGTAACTGTGCAAGCTGCAGTGGTACAGCCTGTGCGGCTAACCACGGTATCCTGGAGGCAGAGCGTGCAGCGAAGAAGGCAGAGACTCTGAGGGCACTAAAGGAAAGGAGGAGTAATTCATGAAGGAGTTAATTATTATCCTGATTGCATCCGCACTGGTAAATAACGTAGTATTGAGCCAGTTTTTAGGTATCTGCCCTTTTCTTGGTGTATCAAAGAGAGTGGAAACTGCAGCCGGTATGGGTGCAGCAGTTCTATTCGTTATTACGATTGCATCAGCAGTTACTTACTTAATCTATGCTTTTGTTTTGGAGAAGCTGGATGTTACTTATCTGCAGACGATTGTATTTATTCTGGTAATTGCAGCCCTGGTTCAGTTTGTGGAAATGGTTTTAAAGAAGCTGATGCCGGCACTTTACAGTGCTCTGGGCGTATATCTGCCATTGATTACAACAAACTGTGCAGTGCTCGGTGTTGCGATTAACAATGTGAAGAAGGAGTATACTTTTTTAGAGAGCATGGCAAATGGTATCGGAACCAGTATTGGTTTCTTGATTTCCATTGTTATCATGGCTGGTATCCGGGAACGGATTGAGGATAATGACATTCCGAATGTTATGAAGGGCTCTCCGATTGTTTTAGTGACAGCTGGACTTATGGCAATCGCATTCTGCGGTTTTGCCGGATTATTATAATAGGAGGTCATGAAAATGAACGGAATTGTATTAGCAGCACTGGTAATTGGTATTACCGGCGTTCTAATTGGCCTGCTTTTAGGTGTGGCCGGCAAGATTTTTGCAGTCGAGGTAGACGAAAGAGTAGTCAAGGTTCGTGAACAGCTTCCGGGCAATAACTGCGGTGGCTGTGGTTTCGCAGGCTGTGATGCTCTGGCAGAAGCCATTGTTAAAGGCGAAGCCCCGGTAAATGGCTGTCCTGTTGGTGGGCCGAATGTAGCAGCGGCTATTGGAGAAATTATGGGCTCTGCTGCTGGTGATATGGAAAAGCAGGTGGCTTTTGTAAAATGTAATGGAACCTGTGATAAAACAGAAATCAAATATAATTATTATGGAATCCATGACTGTCGTAAGCTGGCATTGATTCCGGGACATGGTGAGAAGAAGTGTGCCTATGGATGTATGGGCTATGGCTCCTGTGTCAGTGAGTGTAATTTTGATGCCATCCACATTGTAAATGGTGTTGCGCTGGTAGACAAGGAAAAGTGTGTAGCCTGTGGTCAGTGTATCAAGGCCTGTCCAAACCACTTAATTGAGCTGGTGCCTTATGGGGCAAAGCATCTGGTACGTTGTAGCTCTCATGACAAGGGTAAGGATGTAAAGGCAGCCTGTGAAACGGGATGCATCGGCTGTGGTATCTGTGCAAAGCAGTGTGAAGTCGGTGCGATTACCCTGGAAAACAATCTGGCCTATATTGATCAGAGCAAGTGTACCAAGTGTGGTAAATGTGCTGAGAAGTGCCCTGCAAAGATTATTTTATAGGAAGATATTCAGAATGGAAGAAAAGAGGAATGCCTTGTAACGAGGTGCTCCTCTTTTCTTCCATTCTAAATTCAGTTCCTTTGTGTTGTTAAATGGATGGTATTTAATCTATGTAGTGTCTGCTGATTAAGCAGACATTTGCAACTTCCAACTCTTACATCTGCTCCAGTC
>NZ_LNAM01000156.1 GCF_001461035.1 Acetivibrio ethanolgignens
CCCAAAAAAATAAGTCTGTAAGCTGTTTTCCTTGCTTACAAACTTATTATACGAGGAGATATACTATGAGTAAGGTATATATTTTTCTGGCAGAGGGCTTTGAAGAGGTAGAAGCCCTGATGACAGTAGATATTGTAAGAAGAGCAGGTATTAGTATGGAGATGGTTTCTGTTACAGAAGAGAAACGGGTTACCAGTTCTCATGGGATAGTGCTTGAGGCTGACAGCTTATATGAAGAAATTAATCCAGCAGAGGCTGACATGCTGGTGCTTCCAGGTGGGATGCCGGGTACTAGGAATCTGGCGGCTCATAAAGAACTTGTCGAGCAGCTGAAGGCATTTCACCGGACTGGGAAAAAGCTGGCAGCGATTTGTGCAGCACCTTCTGTTCTGGGAGCTCATGGTATCCTGGAGGGAAAGAAGGCAACCTGCTACCCGGGCTTTGAAAAGGAGCTTATCGGGGCAGAGGTAGTAAAGGAGCCTTGCGTTGTTGATGGCAATGTGATTACTGCCAGAGGCCTTGGAGCAGCTGTGGAGTTTGGACTGGCGATTGTGGAACAGCTTCTTGGGGCTGAAAAGGCAGCAAAGATAAAGGAACAGATTCAGTTTTTGTAAGAGTAATCTTGGTTTGTCAGTAGAAATATGTTTTGAAAAGAAAAATGAAGTAGATAGTAAATAATAGAGAGATTTTCTATAAAGTTTTATGTTTGATAGCTCGCTCCTTTTCGACGTAAAGTTACTAGCTATTTTGAAATTTACCAGACTGGAAGTTTGAATTGTAGATTTTTTGAATTTCAAGAGACAAAAAAGAGTGTTGTTATTATAGTGAATAAGCTATACGCAGAAGGGCTGATAATTCTTAAAAATGCGTACTCGTCGCTTATGGTAAATTAGATGCATTTTTCTAGAATTATCGCCCTTTGTAGTCCTAGCTTACGAACTATAATAACAACACTCTTTTGGTCCCTTGGAAATTAAAATAAACCTACAAAACAAAATTATAGAAGCCTATACTTCAATTTTCCCTTTCAAGCAGTAAAGAGCCGTCAGGTTTGGCAGAAGAAGCAAGAAATTGAGGGTATCGGAGATTTCCCATACCAGTTCAAGAGAAAGTACAGCACCCAGGAAAATCATAACCAGATAGATGGTCTGGTAGATACCTGGGTGTTTTTTTGGAAACAGGTAGAAAAAGGCCTGCTGTCCAAAGTAATACCAGCCGGTAAGAGTAGCAAAGGCAAAAAGAATCAGGCAGATGTTAAGAAGGGGGCTGCCGATTACCGGAATCTGAGAAAAGGCAGCATGGGTCAATGTACCTGCTGTGCTTTTGCTGACTGAGTCTGGAAATCGAAGCAGATGGGTCAGGATAGCTAGGCCTGTGACGGCACAGACGACAACAGTATCCCAGAAGGTGGCTGTCATGGAGACAAGTGCCTGCTGCTGTGGTGTCTTGCTCATGCCGGAGGCAGCGGCAATACCGGCAGAACCGATACCGGCTTCATTGGTAAAAAGTCCCCGGGCAATACCGTAGCGGGCGGCTGTTTTCAAGGTACAGGCAAGGATACCGCCTCCGATACCGGCAGCGGCAGCTTTGGGAGAAAAAGCAGTGGTAAATACAGTTGCAAGGGCTGTTGGCAGATAAGTGCTATTGAGAATAAGGATAATAATACAGCCTAACAGATACAGGCCGCCCATGAAAGGGACAAGTCTGACACAAAAATCCTCGATGGCACTGGAACCGCCTAAAATGATATAGCCAATAAGCAGGGCAGTAAAAAGTCCGGTAAGATAAGATGGAAGATGAAGCAGCTGCCGGGCAGCTGCTGCCAGGGAGTTAGCCTGGGTTGTACAGCCGACGCCAAAGGAGGAAAGTATGATGCAAAGACTGTAGAAGGCGGCCAAGCCTTTTTTATGTAAGCCATAGCGTAAGACATACATAGGACCACCAATGCAACGGGGAGTGCTGGAGGAAGCAGAGCTAAGAGGCTGGCGAAACAGAAAGGACAGATAGCACTCCGCATAGGTAGTTGCCATGCCAAAAATACCGGTCAGCCAGCACCAGAAGACAGCTCCGGGACCGCCTAAGTAGACGGCGGTTGAAACACCAATAATATTGCCTGTACCAAGAGTTGCAGCCAGAGTAGTAGCCAGAGATGCAAAGGCGGAACCGCTTCCTGAGGAGATGGACAGACGGATGCCGCGAAAGGTCTTTTTTTGTATAAATCCAAGAAAAAGAGTAAAATAAAGATGGGTGCCAAGGAGAACGAGAAGAAGGGGAACACCCCATAAAACTGCATTTAGGGAATGAAAAAAGGAAAGCATACAAAACACCTTTTTCACTAAATTATGCAAAAAATGACAGAATTATACCAGCAATTACCAAAATAATTTTTTCCAGAGGTGACATAATAATACCAAGATAAGCAGTGAGCTTATCGAATAGAAAAGTAAAAGAGATTTTCGGAGGTAAAAATTATGTCAAGTAATAACAGTGGAAGTAACAGAATGGAAGTGCCACAGGCAAAGGAAGCTATGGATCGTTTTAAAATGGAAGTAGCATCTGAAATCGGTGTACCTTTAAAGCAGGGCTACAATGGAGACTTAACCAGCAAGCAGACTGGCTCTATCGGTGGCGAGATGGTAAGACAGATGATCAAAAAGCAGGAAGAATCCATGTCTGGACAGGGTGGTATGCAGTAAGCCTTTGGTGCTTCAAAATAAAGAAGGTGCAGAGCGAACAACGCTTTTGCACCTTTTTTCTTGCCAAAAAGAAAAAGATATGATATGATGACAGTTGAGACGTTTTTTTGAAAGGAAGAATAACGTATGGCAAAATATTTTGGCACAGATGGGTTCCGGGGAGAGGCAAATGTAAGCCTTACTGTGATGCATGCTTATAAGGTAGGCCGTTTTCTGGGACATTATTACGGAAAGGAACATAAGGCGAGAATTGTAATCGGCAAGGACACCAGACGATCCAGTTATATGCTTGAGGATGCCTTGAGTGCGGGATTGACTGCCAGTGGAGCAGATGTATACCTTTTACACGTTACAACAACTCCAAGTGTTTCTTATGTAATCCGAAGCGAGGACTTTGACTGTGGAATTATGATATCTGCCAGCCACAATCCCTACTATGACAATGGAATTAAAATTTTAAATGGAAGCGGACATAAGCTGGAAACAGAGATAGAAGAGCTTATTGAAGAATACATTGATAATCCGCTGGATGAGCTTCCGCTAGCCACCAGAGAGAATATCGGAAAGGTGACCGATTATTCTATTGGACGTCATCGCTATATTGGTTATCTGATGTCTTTAGCTACCCGTTCCTTTAAGGATATTAAGGTAGGTCTTGACTGTGCCAATGGTTCAGCTACCGCTGTAGCCAAGGGGGTATTTGATGCCCTTGGAGCCAGAACCTATGTCATTCACAATGAACCGGATGGAACGAACATTAATTTGAACTGTGGATCTACCCACATAGAGGAGCTTCAGAACTATGTGAAGGAAAAGGGACTAGATGTAGGCTTTGCCTATGATGGTGATGCTGACCGATGCCTGGCTATTGATGATAAGGGAAATATTATTGACGGCGATTTGATTTTGTATATTTGTGGAAGATATATGAAGGAAAAGGGCGAGCTTGCCAATGATACCGTTGTAACAACAATTATGTCCAATTTTGGACTCTATAAGGCCTTTGACCGTTGTGGTATTTCTTATGAAAAGACAGCCGTTGGTGACAAGTATGTATATGAAAATATGATGAAGAATGGTCACCGCCTTGGTGGAGAACAGTCAGGACATATTATTTTCAGCAAATATGCAGCAACGGGAGATGGTGTACTTACCTCTCTAATGCTGATGGAGGTTATGCTGGAGAAGAAGACGAAGCTTTCCGAGCTTACAAAAGAGATAGAAATTTATCCCCAGCTTCTGGTCAATGTACGGGTTGCTAGCAAGCCACTGGCAAGACAAGATGAAGAGGTTGTAGCAGTTGTAGAAAAGGCAGAAAAAGAGCTTGGAAGTGAAGGACGCATCCTTTTAAGAGAAAGCGGTACAGAGCCGGTGCTGCGGGTTATGGTAGAAGCTAAATCCGATGAAATCTGCAAAAAATATGTGGATTCTGTGCTGGAGGTATTAAACCGGAGAGGCCATGTGCTACCAGAATAAAGCATATAAGAAAAAATAACTGGAAATTACAGTAAACTCGTGTTATACTGTAAAAGCGTATTAGAACGCAAAATTAAGGAGGAAAAGTTAAATGAGTGTACAGGTTGAAAATTTAGAGAGAAATATGGCAAAGCTTACAATAGAGATTAGTGCAGAAGAATTTGAAGCTGCTATGAAGAAGGCATACAATAAAAACAAGAATCGTATTAATATACCGGGCTTCCGTAAGGGAAAGGTACCACAGGCTATGATTGAGAAGATGTATGGTGCAGGTATCTTCTATGAAGATGCAGCCAATAGCATTATCCCAGAGGCTTATGAGAAGGCAGCAGAGGAAAGCGGCCTGGATATCGTATCTCAGCCGGAGATTGATGTAACTCAGATTGAGAAGGGCAAATCCTTTATCTTCACAGCAGAGGTTGCTGTAAAGCCAGAGGTTACTTTAGGTGAATATAAGGGTATTGAAGTAGAAAAGATGGATGTCAGCGTTTCTGATGAAGAGCTTTTGGCAGAGCTTGACCGCGTAAGAGAGCAGAATTCCAGAACTATTGCTGTAGAGGACAGAGCAGCAGAAAATGGCGATATGACAGTCATTGATTTTGAAGGCTTTGTAGATGGCGTTGCTTTTGAAGGCGGTAAGGATGAGGATTATCCTTTGACTCTTGGCTCTCATTCCTTCATTGATACCTTTGAGGAGCAGCTGGTTGGAAAGAACATCGGCGAAGAGGTAGAGGTAAATGTTACCTTCCCAGAGGATTATCAGGCAAAGGAGCTTGCTGGCAAGCCTGCTATGTTCAAGGTTACAATTAAAGAAATCAAGGTAAAGGAGCTTCCTGAGTTAGATGATGATTTCGCACAGGATGTTTCTGAATTTGACTCCTTAGATGAATATAAAGAGGATGTTAGAAAGACACTTTCCCAGAGAAAGGAAGCTCAGGCTAAGAACGCAAAGGAAGAGGCTGTTGTTGAAAAGATTATTGAGAATGCAACTATGGATATTCCAGAGCCAATGATTAATGGACAGGTTCGTCAGATGGCAGATGAGTTTGCACAAAGAATCCAGTCTCAGGGTCTTACGGTAGAGCAGTACTTCCAGTTCACCGGTATGGATAGAAATAAGCTCATCGAGACCTTAAAGCCACAGGCATTAAAGAGAATCCAGAGTCGTCTTGTATTAGAGGCTGTTGCTAAGGCTGAGAATATCGTTGCATCTGAGGAAGATATTGAGAAAGAAATCGTTGATATGGCTTCTATGTATCAGATGGAGGTTGAGAAGCTAAAGACCTTAATCGGTGATGTAGAGAGAGAGCAGATTGCAGAGGATATGGCTGTACAGAAGGCTGTTGAGTTTGTAACCAATGCTGCAGTTGAGAAATAATTATAATTAGAACAGAACTTTTTAGTGAATAGCAGGCTTTGCCTGCTATTCACTTAACGTATTTTCAAAGGAGGTATAAGTATGAGCTTAGTCCCATATGTTATTGAGCAGACAAGCCGTGGTGAGCGGTCCTATGATATTTATTCCAGATTATTAAAGGACAGAATTATTTTTCTGGGTGAGGAAGTAACCGATACCTCTGCAAGCCTGATTGTAGCCCAGTTGCTATTTTTAGAAGCAGAGGATCCAGGAAAGGATATCCATTTGTATATCAATAGCCCAGGGGGGTCTGTAACGGCAGGTATGGCTATTTATGATACCATGAACTATATTAAATGTGATGTATCTACCATCTGTATTGGTATGGCGGCCAGCATGGGAGCTTTCCTGTTGGCAGGTGGTGCTAAGGGTAAGAGATTTGCCCTTCCAAATGCGGAGGTTATGATTCATCAGCCATCCGGTGGTGCCAGAGGTCAGGCTACTGATATTAAGATTGTCGCTGACAACATTTTGAAGACAAAGAAGAAATTAAATGAGATTTTGGCAGCCAATACAGGTAAGCCAATTGATGTAATTGAAGTTGATACTGAGCGTGATAATTATATGTCGGCAGAGGAAGCAAAGGAATATGGTCTGATTGACAGTATTATCACCCGTAAATAGGAGAACCAAGAATGGCAAATCGAGAAGAAAGAAAACAATTACGCTGTTCCTTCTGTAATAAGACACAGGACCAGGTGCGAAAGCTGATTGCCGGGCCAAACGTATACATCTGCGATGAATGTATTGAAATCTGTTCGGAGATTATCGAAGAGGAATTTGAAGAAATAGAAGAAAGTGCAGAAGGCATAAATCTGCTGAGACCAATGGAAATCAAGGCGTTTTTAGATGAGTATGTTATTGGACAGGATGAAGCAAAGGTTGCACTTTCTGTAGCTGTCTATAACCATTATAAGAGAGTTATGGCAGAAAAGAGCCTGGATGTAGAAATTCAGAAGAGTAACATTATCATGGTAGGACCTACCGGCTCCGGTAAGACCTTCTTAGCCCAGACTTTGGCAAGACTTTTAAATGTGCCCTTTGCCATTGCAGATGCGACAGCATTGACAGAGGCTGGATATGTAGGTGAGGATGTGGAAAATATCCTGCTTAAGATTATCCAGGCAGCAGATTATGATATTGAGCGTGCAGAGCACGGTATTATCTATATTGATGAGATAGATAAGATTACCAGAAAGTCTGAAAATACGTCTATTACAAGAGATGTTTCTGGTGAGGGTGTACAGCAGGCCCTTCTTAAGATTTTAGAGGGTACAGTTGCAAGTGTGCCACCACAGGGTGGAAGAAAGCATCCACATCAGGAGTTTATTCAGATTGATACAACCAACATTCTTTTTATCTGCGGCGGAGCCTTTGATGGTCTGGAAAAGATTATCGAAAGCCGTATTGGAAAGAAATCCATTGGCTTTAATGCCCAGATTCAGAGCCGGGAAAAGAAGAACATTGGCGAGCTGTTTAAGCAGGTATTGCCACAGGATTTTGTTAAGTTTGGTCTGATTCCGGAGTTTGTAGGCCGTGTACCGGTCTGTGTTGGACTGGATATGCTAGATGAAGGGGCACTGATGCGCATTCTTATAGAACCTAAGAACGCCATTGTTAAACAGTACAAGAAGCTTTTTGAACTGGATGGTGTCAGTCTTGATTTTGAAGAGGAAGCACTTCGTGCTGTAGCGAAGCAGGCATTGGAGAGAAAGACCGGAGCCAGAGGACTCCGGGCGATTCTGGAAAAAGCGATGATGAATACGATGTACCAGATTCCATCGAATGGGCAGGTAACACGTTGTCTGATTACTGAGGCCTCGATAGAAGGCAAAGAGGAACCATTACTGGAATGTGTAGAAGGCACAGAGCCGAAAAAGCTGGGCACGAAAAAAGGAACCAGAAAAAAGACAGACGATGAAATTGCGTAAAAAAAAGGGCGGTTGTATGGCAACGGCCCTTTTTTAGAAAATGCAGAAATGAGGTTGCAAATGAACAAGGAGACATTTAGCATACCTGTGATAGCACTTCGGGGAATGAATGTGCTTCCGGGAATGATGCTTCATTTTGATATTAAAAGAGAAAAAACGGTAGCAGCAATAGAGGAAGCTATATTAAAGGATCAGAAGGTCTTTATTGTAGCACAAAAGGATGCAAGGCTAGAAGAGCCGGAGCGAGATGATTTATATGATGTAGGCACAATTTCTGTGGTAAAACAGCTGGTACGGCTGCCAGATAATCTGCTTCGTGTCATGACTGCAGGTATTGAGCGGGGAACCTTAGGGGAACTGACCCAGCTGGAGCCATTTTTATTGGGTGAGGTATCAAAAGAAGAAGACACAAGTCTTGATAGCCTTACCGATATAGAAAAAGAAGCTATGCTTCGGGAACTAAAGGAGCTGATGAAGCTCTATGCTGCCCTGATGGGAAATTCTTTAAATAACGTAATGCAAAAAATCACAGATGTTAAAAATCTTAGCCGTCTGGTAGAAGAGATTATTAATAATATTCCTGTTACAATGGAGGAGAAGCAGGCTGTTTTAGAGGAGCTTACTGTCGTAGGTCAATTTAATGCCTTAGCAGTTTTGATTGCCAATGAGATTCAGATTCTCCGGATTCGCAGTGAATTTCAAGGGAGGGTCAAGGAGCAGGTAGATAAAAACCAAAAGGAATATCTTTTGCGGGAGCAGATGAAGGTCATCCAGGAAGAACTGGGAGAAAATGTCTCTAATGATGCTGAAGGCTATAAAAAGGCGGTAGAGGAGCTGGAGGCTTCTTCTGAGGTAAAAGAAAAGATTCGTAAGGAAATCAAGCGTTTTAAAAGTGTTGGAAGCTCTTCCTCCGAAAGTGCGGTAATCCGTGGATATATTGAAGCCTTGCTGGCTTTGCCATGGGACAAGAAAAGTGTCGATAATCCAGATATTAAAAATGCGATGAAGGTACTGAACCGGGATCATTACGGTCTGAAAAAGGTAAAGGATAGAGTATTGGAGTTCTTGGCAGTCCGGGCCTTAACGGAAAAGGGGGACAGCCCGATTATCTGTCTGGTAGGCCCTCCGGGTACTGGTAAGACTTCGATTGCAAGGTCAGTAGCAGAGGCTCTTGGAAAGAAATATGTTCGTATTGGTCTTGGTGGCGTCAGGGACGAAGCAGAGATTCGTGGACATAGGAGAACCTATGTGGGTGCCATGCCGGGAAGGCTGGCAGCCGGGTTAAAAAGTGCCGGTGTGAAAAATCCACTGATTCTTCTGGATGAGATTGATAAGACCAGCAGTGATTACAAGGGAGATACGGCTTCAGCACTGCTGGAGGTGCTGGATGCAGAGCAGAACAGTCATTTTGTAGACCACTATGTAGAAATCCCCCTGGATTTGTCAGAGGTATTATTTATAGCTACTGCTAATTCAGCCCAGGATATTCCGCGGCCTTTGCTAGACCGTATGGAGCTGATTGAGGTCAGCAGCTATACGGAAAATGAAAAGCTTCATATTGCAAAAGAGCATCTTTTGGAAAAGGCAAAGAAGAAAAATGGTCTTTCCAAGGGACAGCTTACCGTATCAGTTAAGGCTTTGGAGCAGATTATTTCCGGTTATACGAAGGAGGCCGGAGTCCGTAATCTGGAACGACGTCTGGGAGAAATCTGCCGGAAGGCAGCCAGAGAGCTGTTAGAGAGCGATAAAAAGCAGATCAAGGTGACGGATAAGAATCTGGAAAAGTATCTTGGAAAGCCAAAATATGCAGTAAATGAAGCCAACAAAGAGGATGAGGTCGGTATCGTCAGAGGCCTTGCCTGGACCAGTGTTGGTGGTGAAACTTTGGAAATCGAAGTGAATGTCATGCCTGGAAAGGGTGAATTTGAGCTGACAGGACAGCTTGGTGATGTAATGAAGGAATCGGCAGTAGCGGGCATTAGCTATATCCGGTCTGTCAGCAGCCAGTGGAAGATACGAAAGGATTTCTTTGAAAAGCATGATATTCATGTACACATTCCTGAGGGAGCTGTACCTAAGGATGGTCCATCTGCCGGAATTACGATGGCAACGGCAATGCTGTCAGCCATTACTGGGAAAAAGGTGCGTGCAGATATTGCTATGACAGGGGAAATCACGTTGCGTGGTAGAGTTCTGCCGATTGGTGGTCTGAAGGAAAAGCTTCTGGCGGCTAAGATGGCAAAGCTTAAGATGGCTTTGATTCCAAAGGAAAATGAAAGAGATTTAGAGGAAATTGAACCAGAGATTTTAGAAGGTTTAAAAATATATCCAGTAGAAACGATGGAACAGGTAATCAGCTATGCATTTGCAGAAAATAAAGCTGTGAAATGAGGTAAAGAAATCATGGTAGTCAAAAGTGTAAATCTGGAGACGGTATGCGGTATTACCAGTAAGCTACCGGACAATAAATTAATGGAGGTGGCTTTTGCAGGTAAGTCAAATGTAGGAAAATCATCTCTTATTAATGCCCTAATGAACCGGAAATCCTATGCAAGGACTTCCCAGCAGCCTGGTAAGACCCAGACCATTAATTTTTATAATATTAATGAGGAGCTGTATTTTGTTGATTTGCCGGGTTATGGCTATGCAAAGGTGTCTAAGGAAACGAAGGAAAAATGGGGAAAGATGATTGATCGCTATTTAAAGGGCTCGAAGGTCTTAAGGATTCTTTTTCTTCTGGTGGACATCCGTCATGAGCCGGGACAGAATGATGTGGACATGTATCACTGGTGTCTGGAGTATGGCTTTAATCCGATTGTAATAGCTACTAAGTCGGATAAGATAAGTAGAGGGCAGCTTATGAAGCATACCTCTATTATCAGGAAAAAGCTAAACTGTATCGAAGGTACGCCGATTATTCCATTTTCTGCCTTGAATAAGTCCGGTAGAGATGAGATATGGGAATACATTGAGGCCTCTATGGAATATTTCCGGGAAGAAGGATAGGATGAGGCATATTTATAAAAAAATAATTAAAAAAGAATAGTATTTTTATAAAGATATATGTTATAATAGTTTTAGTTCTGTTTGTGGTATATTATGGATACCGGATGTACCAGTATTTTCCAGAAACAGAACCGCTTACCTACTGGAAGGGAGCCTTTTAGCAAAGCTATCTTGGCTGTTCAGTCAGTAGAAAGCTCTATACCATATAGAAAAGAGGGAAGGAAATGGACGAAAATAACAACTTTAATAACAGCTATGGCGAAAGTAATGCACAGCAGAGCTATAATCAGAATTATGGTGGACCATATATGACACCGGAGGAGGCTCCGATGACGATGGCAGAGTGGTTAATAACCTTGATTGTGGGCTTGATTCCTTTCATTGGAATTATCATGCTGTTTGTATGGGCTTTTGGAAGTACAGGCAATGTAAACCGTAGGAATTACTGCCGGGCACAGCTGATCATTATGGCAGTCGGTATGGGACTGGCAGTGCTTTTCTGGGGAGCAATTGCAACTTTTGTTGCTTCCTCTATTATGTATTAAGGACAATGGGATAAGAAAGGTGCTAAATGCACCAGATGTAGAAAAATAAATTTTGCAACTATGGAAAATCAGAATAAAAATTTTGATTTTAAGGATTTAATGACCTTTGGTCTTTTACTTTTGGCTTTACTTGCATTCGTTTTTCGTTTTGTAGGTAGGCCTACATAGGAAAACCACCCTTTAACTTGACAGGAGAGCACTGAAAAAGTAGAAAATACCACCTATATTTGGTAAAATATAGGTGGTGTTTTTATGGTTGAACGAAGGATATGAATCTTTTAGATATGCTGATTGCCAAAACACCACGTCAGGCACTTCAGGAACAATCAGAAAAGCTACGTCGTACCATCTATGAAGTTGATGAAACAATGAAAGAAAAATCACAGCTGCTACGATAACCAGTGGCGAAAAAACAGATGGTAAAGAGTTGCCGAAACTTGTGCAAAAGAGCAGAGATGCGGGGATGCAGGTTGAAGCAGTGATTGGTGATAAAGCTTATTCTGATAAGAAAAATATGGAAGCAGCAAAAGAAGATGAATTTAAATTTAATAAAGATGCAGGAATGTACCAGTGTAAAGCCGGACATTTAGCCATTCACAAATATCTTGATAAAAGAAAAAAAGAAGAAAAGCTCTCAGATAAACTCTGAAAGCTTTTATATTTTACTTTCTCTTTTTGTAGATAACAAAGCCAATCCCTGCAATAAGAATTGCTCCCATGCCTATCCACGCTGCTACTGGCAGTGGGCTGGTAGCCGGGATTTCCGTGATAGAAAGGCTTGCTCCGCACACGGCACAGAGATGCGATTTCTTGTTCAGTTGCCTCACCCGTCTTAAGGCAATCAAGAAAAAATTCATATTCATCATCCCTAGAACCTGGTCTGTAATCATCTACTTCCAAGAAAGTAACACCAAATGCAGGACTAGCAGCCATAGAAACCGCTAAAACAACGGATAAGCAAGATATAGCTAACATTTATTAAAAAGAATCGGTGACAATAATATGATTGTCTGGAGAATAAAGCGTAAAACTCTTAACTTTTACAACTATCTGACCAGCAATATACATATCAGTTGGGTGATGAAAGAAGGTTTCTATGTATCTTGCTCCAGTCAATGTATCAAAAGCAATGCCTAAGTGATTATATTCTTTATTTGCTTTTTTCTCAAAAAGTAAATAGTCGCTTTTGATTTTGGAATGAATCGGGTTTGGATTGAAATTGATTACTGCATCGGTATATGTAAGTGTCGTTAGAGTTTCATAAGAAAAATTTTCATATCGTTCAGCTATATCAGAATAGAATACACTTGCTTTAATCATTGCATCAGTAAACTTACCTTTTTTAATACGACTGATAATATATTTTGTCTGTACCTTTTTATTATTTTTGTCATTGAATAATTGAATTAGTTGAATATCAGCAAGCTTGTGTAAGCCTAATAGATGCACAAAATTTTCTTCTTTATATGTAAAATCAATTATTGTTCCATTTGATAGCACATATTCTACTCTGCAATTTTTTAACCGGATATAATCATTATACTTTTTCACTAAATCATCCATAATAATACCACCTATGAATACAAGAAAAATGCTCCTGATTTTTAGTCAGGAGCATTACGATTTCTTTTGTAAGGTTCCTTGGTTTTCAGCTATTTAGCCTATTCGGGAGAGCGAACCAACTCTCTTTTGGGAACTCCAATCGTGAGCCGAACGACCACGATCTTCTTTGTTCAATTAAATAATAGCAGAAAAAGTAATGAAAATCAAGTGCTTTTCATTACTTTTCACATATGGAAGTTATTTCAAATCTGAAATGTATTTACGGAGTTTTCTTATGCATGAACCGGAGTATCCAGTCAAAGGAAACCTTCGGCATCACCGTAGCCTTTCTCTATGGCAAAATTATTGTAATAATTTTGCCATCAGATATTCATAGATTTCTGCACTTTTATTTTTCCAGCTGTTACAGACAGCTTGTGCCTCTTCTTCTGTAGGAATGCTCAAATTGATTTCTACAATCTTACTCTCTTTTTCACAAACATAGCAGTGGGCTATAAATTCTCCTTTTTTTGCTTCGTAATAGTCGGCCAGAGTGGAGACCTCTTCCCGCAGGGAATAGCGGTTGTTCTTTAGGTATTCCAGAATATCTGCTTTGATAGCATCAGATATTTCATCACCGAAAAAGCTTAAGGTCTCGGCACCGGCAGGTGTGATACGAAATAAGGAGCTGTTTCGTATAGTTTCCACTTTAATGAGCTCTGTGGATTCCAGTTCATTGATAGCCTGTTGGATATTAAAATAGTTGGTGTATTCCTTTTCCAGGATAAAATTGGAAAGCTGGGCGTTGGTAAGCGGAAAATCGACCTTGTCCAGTATAAACAGGATAATCAGCTTATATAAGGTTAATGCATCAGACATAATAATCCCCCTCCTTTGGTGGTGTGTAGAGCCTTCCCTGCCAGGTATCTCTTTCCCTCAGAGCCTGGTTGATATGGTTCATAACCGTTTTTTTGTTTTTACTCCATTCCGGAGCCAGTAAGAGACTACGTGGGCCGTCACCGGTAATACGGTGGACTACCGTTTTGGGAGAAAGAAGCTCTAGGCATTCAATGACAAGAGAAACATATTCCTCCATGGAAGGAATTGGAAAGGTTCCAAGAAGACCGGCTAAATCGGTATCCTTTAAAACATGGAGAAGCTGCAGCTTTACTCCCTGGATAGGAAGATGGTTTAAATACCGTATTGTTGAAAATACATCTTCCCTTGTTTCGTGAGGAAGACCAAGAATCACATGAGTGATTACTGGGATAGAAATAGCAGTAAGCTCTTGGACAGCCTTTTCAAAAACAGTCAGAGGATACCCTCTGCGGATAAATTCAGCCGTCTTATCGTGGCAGCTTTGCAGTCCTAGTTCAATCCAGACTGGCTTTATCTGTGACAGCTTTTTTAAGAGAGCCAGAATCTCATCATCCATGCAGTCCGGCCGGGTGGCAATGGACAAGGCTACAATGGCGGGATGGGATATGGCTTCTGTAAAAAGCGGTTCCAGATAGGAAACGGGAGCATAGGTATTGGTATAGGATTGGAAATAGGCAATAAATTTATCGCCAGTCTTTTTCGTCCTTTGAATCCCTGCAATCGCTGAATCTATCTGCTTTGTTACGCTTTCCTGGCGTTTGGCAGCAAAATCGCCGGAGCCGCCGGCACTGCAGAAGATGCAGCCCCGGCTCCCCAGTGTGCCGTCCCGGTTGGGACAGGTCATGCCACCATCCAGAGCGACCTTATAGACCTTTTCACCAAAGGTATTTTTAAGATACCAATCCAGGGAATAGTACCGCTTTTCTCCCCAGTTCATCGGATATGGGCCTTTACTGCCTGGCTTACAACCTCAGCCACAGCAGGGTCAAAGGCTTCAGGCATAATATTATTTTCATTTAAATCCTCATCCTTTATCAGACCTGCAATAGCAAGGGCGGCAGCCAGCTTCATTTCCTCGGTAATCTGGCTTGCACGGCCTTCTAAGGCACCTTTAAAGATACCAGGAAAGGCTACAACATTGTTGACCTGATTTGGAAAATCGGAGCGTCCTGTTCCGACAACTTTTGCTCCGGCAGCCCTGGCCTCATCGGGCATAATTTCAGGCACCGGGTTAGCCATGGCAAAGAGAATGGCGTCCTTGTTCATAGAAGCAACCATTTCTTTTGTGACAATATTTGGAGCAGAAACCCCAACAAAGATATCGGCACCCTTCATGGCATCAGCCAGAGTACCGGTTCTGCCAGAAGGGTTGGTAAGCCCTACCATATTTTTCTGCATCCAGTTTAAGTCAGCAGAGGACCTGGAAAGGATACCGGATTTATCACACATGACAACATCAGGAAAGCCATAGGAAAGCAGAAGCTTTGTAATAGCAATACCGGCACTTCCGGCTCCATTGACAACGATAGAGCAGTTCTCCTTTTTCTTGCCTGTTACCTTTAAGGCGTTAATGATACCAGCCAGGACAACGATAGCAGTTCCATGCTGGTCATCATGGAAAACTGGAATAGAAAGCTCTTTTTTCAAACGCTCTTCGATTTCAAAGCAACGTGGAGCGGAAATATCCTCCAGGTTGATACCACCGACACCAGGAGCGATTGCTTTTACAATTTGAATGATTTCTTCCGTATCCTGGGTGTCCAGACAGATAGGAAAGGCATTGACTCCAGCGAATTCCTTGAAAAGAACGGCTTTTCCTTCCATGACCGGCATAGCGGCATAAGGACCGATGTTACCAAGACCGAGGACAGCACTTCCATCAGAGACAACCAAAACAGTGTTGGCCTTCATTGTATAGCGGTAAGCCATATCCTTATCCTCGGCAATAATTTTACAAGGCTCGGCAACTCCCGGAGTATAGGCAATTGCCAAATCCTCCCGGGATTTTATCTGACATTTTGGGGTAGTATCAATTTTTCCATTCCATTCCTCATGAAGAGCGAGAGCTTTTTCTGCGTTTGTCATAATTCATCCTCATTTCTGCTAAAAATTTAGGCAAAACACATCTTATCCTAGCTATCATATCATTCCTTGAAAATGAAATCAAGTTAAAAAAAAACTTGGCAATTATTGGGTTATGGTGTATAATGCAAAATATGAGAGGTAACACAATTCGTTATTCTAGTTTACAATTCAAATGGAACTATGCAGACAGAATCTGTTGATAACCCAATGATTTATGATAAGGAGAAAAGATGAATAGTATGTATGAGAAGATGTCCCTGGTGCAGCTAAAGACAGTGGCAAAGGAAAAAGGAATTAAAAATTTTTCAACTATGCGTAAACAGGAGCTTGTGACAGCTTTAAATGGTCAGGAAGCGCTGGAAACTTCCGCGAAGGAAGAAAAAAGGGAAGAAGTAAAGCCGCCGGTAGCTGCAGAGGTCCGGGAGGAAGCACAGGGAGAAGCGGGTGAACAGGTAAGACGATCAAGAATTGAAAGTGGCAATCCGTCATACCGCCGTCATGAGGAAAGAGATGACGGTATTCCAAGTGATATTGAGCAGTTAGACAGCGGAGAGACAAAAAATGGTATTTTAGAGGTTATGCCAGATGGCTATGGCTTTATTCGCTGCGATAATTTTTTGCCGGGAACGAATGATGTATATGTATCTCCGGCACAGATTAAGCGGTTCAATTTAAAGACAGGAGATATCGTTGTAGGTAATACCCGTATCCGTAACCAGAATGAGAAGTTTAGTGCTCTTTTGTATATTAAATCTGTAAATGGCTATCATCCAGGAGAGGCTCAGAGAAGAAAGCGTTTTGAGGATTTGACACCGATTTTCCCAAATGAGAGAATACATCTGGAGACTTCGGGCTGTAGCGTAGGTATGCGGATGATGGATTTAGTATCTCCGATTGGAAAGGGACAGCGTGGTATGCTTGTTTCTCCTCCAAAGGCAGGAAAAACTACCTTATTAAAACAGGTAGCGAAGGCAATTACCACGAACCACCCGGATATGAAGCTGATTATCCTTCTGATTGATGAGCGTCCGGAGGAGGTTACTGATATTAAGGAGTCTATTGAAGGAAAGAATGTAGAAGTTATTTACTCTACCTTTGATGAGCTTCCGGAGAATCATAAGAGAGTATCCGAGATGGTAATTGAGCGTGGAAGACGTCTGGTAGAGCATAAGGAGGATGTTGTAATTCTTCTGGACAGCATTACCCGTCTGGCCAGAGCTTACAACCTGACAGTACAGCCAAGCGGAAGAACGCTTTCTGGTGGTCTCGACCCGGCAGCACTTCATATGCCGAAGAGATTCTTTGGTGCAGCTAGAAATATGAGAGAGGGCGGCAGTCTTACTATCCTGGCAACTGCTCTGGTAGAGACCGGAAGCCGCATGGATGATGTGGTATTTGAGGAATTTAAGGGAACTGGTAACATGGAGCTGGTCCTTGACCGAAGCTTGTCGGAAAAGAGAATTTTCCCGGCGATTGACCTGATGAAGTCCAGTACCCGTAGAGATGATCTGCTTCTTAACCAGGAGGAGACAGAAGCTAACCTTCTGATGCACAAGGCCTTGAGTGGAATGCGGGCAGAGGAAGCCTTGGAACGGATTATTGATATGTTTGTGCGGACGAAGACAAATGCAGAATTTGTTCAGACCATCCGCAAGGTGAAAATTCTTAATTAGTGCTTGCAATTCAACTTGACCTATGATATAATTAACAAGCTGTATATCGGTTGGAACCGATAAAAAATGTTAAAAATGAGGTGAAAATATGCGCGAAGGAATCCATCCAGAGTACCATCAGGCAAAGGTTACCTGCAACTGCGGTAACGAATTTGTAACTGGCTCTACAAAAAAAGAAATTCACGTTGAAATCTGCTCTAAGTGCCACTCTTTCTATACAGGACAGCAGAAGGCAGCAGCAGCTCGTGGAGCTATTGATAAGTTCAATCGTAAGTATGGTTTAAACCAGAACAACTAATATTATGAGGTTAAAATAGGTTGAGGTTCACAGGATCTCAGCCTATTTTTAAATGACAGGAATCGAAAGTGGTGAGTGTATGAAGTCATCCGGTATTGGAGGTCAGGCTGTTATTGAGGGCGTCATGATGAAAAATAAGGAGCAGTATGCCGTTGCCGTGAGGAAGCCTGACAAAGTAATCGAGGTTAAGGTAGAAAAATATCATGGAATTGCTGAGAAGTATTCCATTTTCAAATATCCGATTTTGCGAGGTGTGGGTGCCTTTGTGGAATCGATGGCTGTAGGAATGAAAACATTGACCTACTCTGCCAGCTTTTACGAAGAAGAGGAGGAAAAGCTTTCCCCTTTGGAGGAAACTGTCGGCAAGGTATTTAAGGAAAAGGCGGAAAGCGTGGTTATGGGAATCACAGTAGCTGTGTCTATCCTTTTAGCGGTAGCTATTTTTATGATACTTCCATTTTTTATTGCGGAGTATTTTTCAAAGCTTACGGATAATGTGACACTGCTTGCCCTGGTGGAGGGTTTGATTCGTGTTGCGATTTTTCTTCTTTATGTAGTGGCGATTTCCCAGATGCAGGATATCAAACGGGTGTTTATGTACCACGGAGCTGAGCATAAGACGATTAACTGTGTGGAAAATGGAAAAGAGCTTACCGTGGAAAATGTCCGTACCCAGAGCCGTTATCACAAACGGTGCGGTACCAGCTTTTTGTTTATTGTTATGTTTATCAGTATTTTCTTCTTCATGGTAATCCGGGTAGATAATGCGGTACTGAGAATGCTTCTGCGTATTCTCCTGGTTCCGGTGATTGCCGGTGTATCCTACGAGTTTATACGTCTGGCCGGCCGTAGTGATAATGCTGTGGTTCATCTGCTAAGTAAGCCGGGTATGTGGCTTCAGAGCCTGACGACCAGAGAGCCGGAGAATGACATGATTGAAGTAGCGATTCAATCAGTAGAGGCTGTTTTTGACTGGAGAGCTTACCAAAAGGAAGAAAAAACACCTAGGGAAGCGACGGCAAAGGAGCTGACTGCGAAGGAAACAGCTGCCAGTGAAACAGCAGCGGTACAGGAGCCGGAGGCGGTTATTGCGGCAGAGGAAGTAAAGGCAGCAGCAGAGGCAGTCAGCGGTACAAAAATCCGGGCTGCGAAGAAGGCTGAGAATTCCAGGACTGTCCGGGAAACCAGAAGAGAAAGGGAACGGCTTCTGGCAGAAGAGGAGAGCCGTGAGGGACGCCTGAAGAGAGAGTCCGGTATTCCAATTGAGAGCATTGTCCGTCCGGATGTAGATGATGACGATGATGATATTTTAAAGGCATTGGATAAGTATTTCGATGAGGATTGATGCAATATTAAAAAAGGGTGAGACGCTTCTTTCTGCGGCTGGTATCGAAGAAGCAAAATTAGATGCATTTTACCTTCTGGAGCATTGTTTTTCCATGAATCGCATGGAATATCTGATGCACTGTGATAAAGAAGGTGATGCAGCGGCAGAGAGGAGGTATTTTTCACTGATAAAAAAAAGAAGTGAACATATTCCACTGCAGCAGCTTACAGGCGAGCAGGATTTTATGGGTTATACCTTTTTAGTAAACGAGCATGTGCTGATTCCGCGACAGGATACAGAAACCCTGGTGGAGGAGCTTTTACCCCTGGCAAAAGGGAAACGGGTGCTGGATATGTGTACCGGCTCCGGCTGTATTTTAATCAGCCTTGCCCTGAAGGCCGGTATCCTTTCAGGCGTTGGAGCCGATATTTCACCGGAGGCCCTGGAGGTTGCTAAGGAAAATGCAAGACGTCTTGGAGCAGCCGAGGCAGCAGTGGATGGCCTTCAGTTTATAGAAACGGATTTGTTTGAAAAAATAGAAGGAGCCTTTGATTTGATTGTTTCCAATCCGCCATATATTGAGACAAAGGAGCTTGCCGGGCTTCAGCCGGAGGTACGTCTCCATGAGCCGATGCTGGCTCTCGATGGAAAAGAGGACGGCCTGTATTTTTACCGCCGGATTATAGAGAAGGCAGAGAATTACCTTACTCCGGGAGGAATCCTGGCCTTTGAGATAGGCTATAATCAGGGGAAAGCGGTGTCAGAGCTTATGCTGGCGGCAGGTTATCAGGGGGTTCAGGTAAAAAAGGATTTACCGGGGCTTGACCGCATTGTAACAGGAAAGTTGTGCAAATAAAGATAGAATTGTGAGAAATGAGGAAGAACCATGTTTGATAAGTTAGAGGATTTGGTAAGCCGCCTGGAAGAGGTGGTAAATGAGCTGGCTGAGCCGGGCTGTGTAAATGACCAGGAGCGTTTTAAGCGGCTTATGAAGGAGCAGAATGACCTGACTCCGATTTGTGAGAAATACCAGGAATACAAGGCAGCAAAGGAAGGCATCGAGGAAAGCTTAAAGATGCTGGAGGAAGAAAGCGATGAGGAAATGCGGGAGCTTGCCAAGGAAGAATTAAATGACTGTAAGGAAAAGGTAGAAAGTCTGGAGGAGCAGTTAAAGATTCTCCTGCTTCCAAAGGATCCGAATGATGATAAGAACGTTATCGTGGAAATCCGTGCAGGTGCCGGTGGAGACGAGGCTGCTTTATTTGCAGCAGAGATTTACCGTATGTATATGCACTACGCAGAGAGCCAGCGTTGGAAGGTAGAGCTGGTGGAATGTGAAGAAATCGGCATCGGTGGTATGAAGAATGTTACCTTTATCATTGATGGTAAGGGTGCTTATTCCGTTATGAAGTATGAGTCCGGTGTACACCGCGTACAGCGTGTACCGGAAACAGAGTCCGGCGGCCGTATTCATACCTCTACTATTACAGTTGCAGTTATGCCGGAGGCAGAAGAGGTAGATATCCAGATTGATGAAAAGGATATCCGTATTGACGTTATGCGTGCTTCCGGAAACGGTGGACAGTGCGTTAATACAACAGATTCTGCGGTACGCCTGACCCACTTCCCGACCGGTATTGTAATCTACAGCCAGACAGAAAAGTCACAGCTGCAGAATAAGGAAAAGGCTTTTGCCCTTCTTCGTGCAAAGCTCTATGATATGGAGTGCCAGAAGCAGCATGATGCAGAAGCTGAGGCAAGAAGAAGCCAGATTGGTACTGGCGACCGTTCTGAGAAAATCAGAACCTATAACTTCCCGCAGGGCCGTGTGACCGACCACCGTATCGGCCTTACCCTGTATAAGCTGGATAAGATTATGAATGGAGATATCCAGGAGATTATTGATGCTTGTATTGCAGCCGACCAGGCAGCGAAGCTGGCGAAGATGAATGATTAGGGTTGATTTGCTTGATTTTATGGTGTTAGTTTTACTTTTGTCATTGAAAAATTATCAAAAAATATATGATAAAGACGGACTTTGACGCATGTCTCTGCCCGTCTTTGTCTTTTTTGCTATAGTTATGATGCACTTTATGCCCCTATAGGAATGTCTTTGATGTATGTATCGCCCTCATTCGTTGCGGACAAAGAAAATCGAGAAAGATAAACAGTTTGTATCAGAAATGAATAAACTGACTGTAGTAACTCCAGATAAAAAAATTGATACTTATATAGAATAGGAGAGCCATGTGGTTATTTTTCATACTCACGCCAATCATTTGCTGATTGAGATGGGGAGAATGTGATTCAATGGTGAGCAGGCTTTATTTTGCTACGCAAAATAAAGCCTGCGAATGTTACATTTACTGGCTAGCCAGTAAATAGTAACGCCAAGTGTAATACATGGCTCTTTTTACATATATAAATTGCAAAATGCATATAATTATGTTAGAATAATGTACAAAGAAAGCGAGGTGTACTTTATGCCACAGATTAGACCAATTACGGATTTAAGAAATACAAATGATATATCAGATGCATGTCATGCAGTTAAAGAGCCTATTTTTATTACCAAGAATGGCTATGGTGATTTAGTTGTTATGAGTATAGAAACCTATGAACAAATAGTGGAAACACAGGCTATTGATAATGCAATTTCAGAAGCCGAAGAGGAATATGAAGCAACAGGTATACTACTTGATGCGAAAGAAACATTAGCATCACTTAGGAGGAAACACTTTGGTTAAATATACAATAAAAATGTTGCAGCGTGCATCAGATGACCTTGATAATATTTATAATCATATAGCAGATGATTTCAAAGAAATAGGTACTGCTGAGAAGATGGCGGATGCTTTAGAAGATGCGATTTTAAGTCTGGATGAAATGCCTTATCGTGGGTCTATCAGAAGAACAGGGGCTTTTGCTAATCGGGGATACCGTCAAATTTTTGTAAAGAATTTTACAATTGTTTATCGTATTGATGAAGCGAAGAAGATGGTTGTGATTGTTACTGTCAGGTATACACCGAGTAGTTTTTGATAAGTTTTGATATTATTTAAAAAGTAGAAGCTATTTTTCGAAATGTGAAGTTCCGCTGGCTAAATGATGGGTAATTGGCAGTTTTTGTATTGATTGCATTGGTCGGGGTAGTAATGGACGCCTTTGTTCCGCGAGGGCGACCAGGCAGCCAAGCTAAGCCGCATGCAAAATGAAAGCTAAACCCCTTGATTTTACTCAATGTCATTAACTTAAGAGAAAAAGCAAAACAGGAATGAATCTTCATACATCACAGATTCATTCCTGTTTTTTGACCAAAGGTTTATTTTACATTTTTTACCTTTGGTTCGTTTGTAGTGCCTATTCGGACGCACGGGTACCAGATTTTTGCTGATTTCATCATACAGCTTATTAAATAATGCTTCCTGCTTTTGTTTATCCTTTTCCAAAACAATGTAAATTAGGTCATTCTTTAAGATACCGATACTAACCCTCTGATTAATTGCCATTTTATGCGTATACTTTTTAACATTTCATACACAGTTTCTACAGATAACCTCATATGGTATAATTCTGCCAGTTGTTCTGTGCTGAATTTTTCTGTCGGGAGATTTGTAAGCAGAACTTCGTCCATCCATTCAATAATACGCTCAATAAGCTTACCGAAGATATCATCAGAGATATGAACTGAGGACGCTTATCTGCTTTACGGCCGGAGACACCAAGCTCCATGAAATATATTCTTTCGGGATATAGTAGCCGTTACTCTTAGCATATTCCATCACCTTATCAAGCTGAGACTCCGGAGAAAGCTCCTCCTGCTTATCTGTACTGACACGGATATATACAGCGGCAGTTTTCATGGTGTGCCTCCATTAGTTACTTATTGTATGGTCGATTTTGGCAATCAGAGCTTCCTGCAGAACCTGAGAGAAGTTGATACCCATAGAAATAGCTTCTTCGTTGAGCCATTCTGGGATGGTAAGCGTTTTCTTAACAGCCTTAGAACTGTAACGCCTTCTGTAAGATTCGATGTCAAACTCAACAATCACTAAGAAACCATCATCTACAGAAATAGCAGATGGGCTGGAAGGAACAGGAAGCTCCTTTTTATTTTCAAAATAAGGGAAGAGGGAAAGTCCAAGAGCATCTACAGCCATTTCATAAGCCTGCTCCATATTATCTCCCTGCGTAAGACATTCCGGTATATCAGGAAAAGAAACCCAGAAGCCGCCCTCCTCTGCAATATGAAAAATAGCAGGATAAAATAACTTATTCATAAAAATCCTCCTTTTGGGTGGCGGGGTTATTTGAGCCCCGCCTGTTTTAAAATTTCCTGCTCCAATCCTTTTTTCAAGGACTTGGAATGATAAGGAATAATGGTCTGTCTGCCAGTTTTAGGATTTCTCATTTTAACATGGGAGCCATTCTGACTGATAGTCTCAAAACCATTTTTCTTGAGAAGTGAAATCATCTCTCTAGGTGTCATTGGCATATCTTTCGTACTCCTTTCCTTATCATGACTACATTATAACACGTATTAACACGTATGTCAATTTATAAACAATGCTTCTTCCTAGTTCCTGGCAAATCGGCTAAATTTCCATACAAGGATCGTATCAATCGGGTGATCCTTTAATTTGGCCAGGGCAATCATCCTCTGGAACTGAGGACGCTTATCCGCTTTACGGCCGGAGACACCAAGCTCCATGAAAATATATTCTTTCGGGATATAGTAGCTGTTACTCTTAGCATATTCCATCGCCTTATCAAGCTGAGACTCCGGGGAAAGCTCCCCCTGTAAATCCGTACTGATACGGACATATACAGCGGCAGTTTCCGTGTCAATCCTCCTGTTTTTTCAAAATCAAGGTAGCATCAAGGGCAGATACTATTCTTTGAAGCGTAATGATAGTAGGAACACTTTTTTTACTTTCAATACGGGCAATAACAGATTGTGTTAGTCCACAGGCAGCAGACAAGTCCTTTTGTGTCCATCCTTTTGTCTTTCTAAGTTCAATCATATGATCAATCAAAATAATATATTGTTCTGGCATCATATCCCTCCTTTGATTGGCTGGCTGTCCATGTAACAACTATCAGGACACAAATCTATCTTATTTGACCATACAACGGTACTGTCGATAGCGGGGTCAATGTCCCAGGAAACACAATGGGAGCTGTCTAAGTATACCCTTTTAAAATTTTCTATTTTTGAGAATGGTTCAAAAACCGTTCCAGGCAACAGAACAGGTTTCATATCTAAAAGCCTGACTTCTCCATTATCAAAATGAAGGGTCAGGGTAAAATCATCATTTGCTGTGACTGCCTGTATAATTTTCCTGCCATTGGAAAAGTATTCAGCTGCTTTGGCATCAAAGCCTCTGGAAAGATAATAATTAATATCTTTATTCATAATCAAATACCTCCATCTTAGAAGAGCCACTATTATTTTAGTGGCTCTATAGGAAACAGCTCCTGCATATCTTCGGCGAGTTTCCAGTTTTCCATTAGCTCTTCGTGATGAAAAGCGGCCCAGCCAAGAAGCATTTTTAATTGCTTGCTGGGAATGCCACCTTCCATTACCTCCAAATCATTGATAGAAACAATAACTTTTTTTCCTCCATATGTGGCATGGAACTGTGACAGTTGATGTTCCCTCCAGTTAATATATACCTTGATTCCACGAAACATGCATATTGTTGGCATTTCCTCATCTCCTTTACTGTAATTAAATTATAGCATATTCGCTATAATTTATACAATATAAAGTTAGGAAGCGTGCATACTAGGGATAGCGATATTTATAAACTACATTTTTCGTCATCTGATTGTACACTATCTGAAACGTCAGTGATGGAAGGCTCTACTATTGTTTCGATAGACTGTATTTGCATAGATTCTTTACAGGACGAAAGAATATCCATTGCCGAAGTTAAAGAATCAAATGATACATTTAAACTATCAAGTTTTTCGCTTAATTCAATAGCTTTTTCTATATTTTTTAATTCTGCACTATTATTGTCAAGTCGAAGCTTATCTATTTCGAGTTGCTCTTTTTTTAATCTGATTTAATTGACAAGATGTCTTTAATTATTTCTTAAATGCTAGGAACCTCAACGGAAAGAAATTTTCCTCTGCCCAGTCCTGGCTGGTCCTCTGCCGACGGACACTGACAGGACGGTAATCCGCAAGTGTCTCTGCGAATACAAAAATACTGCAGGTTCCACAACGGATATATTCAGAATCCAGCTTTTTATTATCCAGAGTCAGGAGAATCAAAACAGGTTTGGAAACACGTGCAGACAGAGTATTATCGTTGCTCATTGCTAAAAGTTTTTCTTTCTCTTCTTGACTGAGAGAAACTGTATATGGAGTATGACGTCCCATATAAATTTCCTTCTTTCGTAAATGCATTTGGATATGTATATGGCATCATACTTTGCCTTAGAAATCAACTTGCTGATACAGTAGGGGAAGGAATATTTTGCTTTTTTGTAATATAAGCATTGAAAATGAACATAATTATGGCATAATTAATCCATAGTTAGGAGGTGCTATTTATGCCACAAATTATTCCAATTAAAGATTTAAAAAACACATCAGAGATTTCTGATATGTGTCACAAAGCAGAAGAGCCTATCTACATTACAAAAAATGGTTATGGTGATATGGTTATTATGAGTATGGAAATTTATGAGTCTACCATGAAACAACTCACTATGTATAGAGATATTGAAATTTCTGAAAAGCAGATTGAAGCAGGTCAGGTAAAAGATGCCAGAACAGCACTCAAAGAAATGAGGGCAAAGTATGGGCTATAAATTGGTTATTTCAGAATATGCGGAACATCTGCTAGACGATATTGATAGTATTTATGATAGGTTGGAAACAAATCCGTTTCAATTTTCACTTAGTAGAGACATCTATTTAGCAAATAAGGGATATCATGAAGCAGTTGTTCCACAGATGGACTATGTTGTTATTTTTGATGTGAGAGTGGAAGTTGTAAATGTGGTTGGTGTTTTTCATCAATTGGAAAATTATCAAAGTAAGTTATAATGAGACAATGCAATAGCATTGATGTATATACCAGCGCTGGCTATATGCTCCGCATTGACTGTTGGAAAGCAGAAAAGAATTTAAAGACTACACCCGGATTAGACTGTGCATTAAACGCACCAGCAATTAATGAGCCATTGCAGATGTTGCGTCATCCAAAATGACAAGTTCGGAGTCTTCAAACCATAAGCGTGCTAATGCAAGTCTTTGTTTTTCTCCACCTGAAAAACAAGTACCTATACCAAATTTTCTTTTATTGTTCCATCAAAAACAGGGGCATCCTGTGATAAATAACTAACTCTATCATACAAATTATTAAGACAAATTTTACTTAAATTTACAGGTGCACTGGAACTTGTTAATCAGTTGCAGATGGGGTACATCATCATGTTACTAATGGTTGTGATAGCGGTTGTTCGTACCATTATTTTTTATGTGATGGATACAAAAGGAGTGTAGTATGGCATTAAAAACAAAAATTAAGGAATATCGTGAACAGGCGGGAATGAAGCAAAACGGAGAGCTGAAACCATAGCGTCATCCACTTTGCGGGCTGCCACGACAAACGCATGAGTAAATAAATTGTGAACACGTCCCTTTTCTGGTAAAATGAAAAGAAAAGGGGTGTTAGAAAATGCAGGAATTATTAGATTGGATGGAATACATTGAGGATAACCGTCAACAGAGAAAAGTTTGTCACAAGCTAAAAGATATTCTCGTAATTGTGCTTTTTGCCACACTTGCAAATGCAGATGATTGGGTCGAAATGGCATTGTTTGCAGAAAACTATCAGGATTATCTTCGAAAGTATATCGAATTGAAGAATGGGGTGCCATCGCATGATACGATTCGACGGGTGATGGGAATGATTGCACCAGAAATTCTGCAACAGCTTTATGGAAAATGGCAGGAACGGCTGAATCGAAAGGATGGCGAATTACTGAAAAAAATCATCTGTATTGATGGGAAAACCATGCGTTCGAACAAACGTGGAGAGGAAAAACCTTCGCATGTTGTTTCAGCATGGAGTAAAGAGGATGGGTTCTGTTTGGGACAAAAGGCAGTGGAGCAAAAAAGTAATGAAATAACAGCAATCCCTGAGTTGTTGAATCAGATACAGATCAAAGGACAGATTATAACAATTGATGCCATGGGAACTCAGACCGCAATCGCAGAAAAAATCAGACAGAAACGGGCGGATTATGTACTGGCGTTGAAGAAAAATCAAAGCAGTATGTATGAAGATGTTACGGAATATTTTGAAAAGGAAGAATTTTTAAGAGAGATTCGGAAAAGCGGGAATTATAAAAGGACGGAGGAAAAAGCCCATGGACAAATCGAAATACGGGAGTATTATCAGACAGAGGACATCCATTGGTTAAGTCGGAAGAAGGAGTGGAAAGGGCTGAAAAGTATTGGAATGGAAAAGAAAAGGATTGAGAAAGACGGAAGAAAAACGTATGAGTATCGGTATTTTATAAGCAGTTTGAAAGCCGATATAGAGCAGATAAGTCGTGCAGTAAGGGGACATTGGAGTATAGAAAGTATGCATTGGCATTTAGACGTAACCTTTCGGGAAGACGCGAATAAGACTATAGATAAAATGGCAGCACAAAATCTGAATATTATAAGGAAATGGAGCCTGAGTATTTTGAAACCAGCACAGATATCAAGACATAAGTTGTCAATGAGAAAGAAAAGGTTTGTTATTAGCTTGCGCCCAATTCAATACTTGGAAGAAATCTTAGAAGCTTAAAAAATAGTGAAAAACAAAATTGGTAAAGGATACTCATTCATGCGTTTGTCGTGGCGGGCTGCTTGTGGGCATTGTTCAACGCAACGCATACAGGAAATACACTTTTCGCTGTCTGTAGTTCTTATTTGCTTTTGGAACCAGGCTTGCTACCCCGAATTTTTTATGAGGCCGATTGCCTGGTATCTGAAGGGCAGCTTCACAAACGGGATTGTAAGCAGTTAATTTTTCGAGGATTTTCTTTGAGAAGGTATGTAGCTCTTCCACGTCCTGTGGGTCTGGTCCTTCTGTTGCATATTGATGCATAATGGAATGCTCCGCAATAGCAGCAATGGCGGAAATCACTTGAAAGTCGTATTTTTCCGCAATGTCATTCAGTTCGATTAATGTGTCTTCGTATGCACGATTGCCATAAGAAGGAACTGCGAGTAACACAATATCTTCCTTACTTAAACTTAGGGTAGTATAATCAAGATTTGCACCAATCATATCAAGAAAATGATGCAGTGTCAACATTTGCAGATTTTGTTATCACTATTTACTGCAAAAAGATTAAGGTTGTGGTAAGAATAAGGTTATTATATAATAAATAAAAAGAAATTCCATATCTTGAAAGTGAGGCAAAGGATGATAGAAAAAAGACCCATCTTAAAAAATAAGATATATCTGTATCTGACAGAATTTTTTGCAGGTATGTCTGTTATGGCGGTAGAGCTGGGAGCAAGCAGGCTGTTGGCACCTTACTTTAGCTCATCACAGATTGTATGGACGATTATTATTGGTACGATTATGATTGCCATGGCATTAGGGAATATTTATGGTGGACGTAGTGCGGATAGGAATCCAAACCCGGATAGGCTGTATAGCAGAATTGTTATTGCAGCCATCTGGATAGCGGCGATTCCGGTCGTTGGTAAATATATAATTCTGGGCATATCTGCGGCATTGATATTTACCGTGAATAGTAATTTCCTGATTATTGCAGGCTTTGCCGCCTGCATGGTCATTTTTGTATTTCCTTTGTTCTTACTTGGCACAGTGACTCCTTCTCTTGTGAAATTCACAGTTGATAATCTGGACGACAATGGACGGCTAGTAGGTAATTTGAATGCAGCAAATACGATTGGCAGTATTATAGGAACCTTTGTGCCGACCTTTATCAGCATTCCGGCAGTAGGGACATCAATTACCTTTCTGATTTTTGCGGGAATATTGCTTGCCTTATCTGTGATTTACTTTGTGTCCTCGAAGGTTCATCCCAGGCAGATGAAGAAGGTGCCGGTTGGAATCCTTCTTTTTATTGTATGCTGTGTATTTGGGCATAACAATAGCTTTGCTTTCTGGCAGCAGAATCTGACCTATGAGGGGGAGTCAATTTATAATTATCTTCAGGTGTATGAGAATGAAAGAGAGGTTGTATTATCTACAAATGCGCTCTTTGGGGTGCAGTCCGTCTATCAAAAGGAAAAGGGGCTGACCGGTATGTATTATGACTATGCAATGGCTGCCCCTTATATGACGGGTGTCAAAGAGAAGGATGAATTAAATGTACTGATTCTGGGAAATGGCACCGGAACCTATGCAACCCAATGTAAACGTTATTTTGATAATATGAATATTACGGGTGTTGAGCTTGACCAGAAGATTACAGACCTGGCAGTGGAATATTTTGAGCTTCCGGAGGATGTCGATGTGATAACCTATGATGGACGGGCTTATCTGAATGTAATTGAGGATAAATATGATCTAATCATGGTAGATGCGTACCAGGATATTACCGTTCCCTTCCAGATGTCATCCGTTGAATTTTTCCGTCTTGTGAGGGAGCATTTAACCGATGACGGCGTTATGATTGTAAATATGAATATGCGTGGAACGAAAGAAGGCAATATCAATCAGTATCTGGCAGACACCATTTCTAAGGTATTTTCCGAGGTATATACGGTGGATGTGGCAGCTTCAACAAATCGGGAGCTTTTTGCTTCCAATAATCCGGATATGCTGAAGTATTTTGAGAATAATCTTAGGCTAGAAGAAAATGAAGAGCTTCTGGCTATGATGGATAGAATAGAAAAGGAGCTTGTTGCGTATGAACAGGGGAATTATCTGATGGTAGATGATAAGGCCCCAGTGGAGCTTTTGGGAATGAAAGTGATTGATGAGCTGATTAAAAATGAAGTGGAATATTACCGTAATATTTATGAAGAGGGTGGAATATCTGCCCTGCTGGAGCAGCTATAGTTTATGGAGGCATTTACCTGATGCCATTAATTAGGAGGATGATTATGAAGGAAAAAATGCACAACTGCGAATTATATTACCCGAATGCGGAAGAAATTATGAAAGAACAGCTGCTTTGTCTTGAAAAGCTCTATGATTTTAATGCTACCCGCCCCCTGGAGGGTGAGAAGCGGACACAGATGCTCAAGGAAATGTTTGCTGAGATTGGAGAGGGCTGTTATATAGAGCCACCGCTGCATACTAACTGGGGCGGTCATCATGTACATTTCGGCAAGGGAATATATGCTAATTTTAATCTTACCCTTGTTGATGATACTCACATTTATGTCGAGGATTACACCATGTTTGGACCAAATGTTACAGTTGCAACGGCAGGTCATCCTATTTTACCGGAACTGCGGGAAAAAGGATACCAGTACAATGCTCCTGTTTACATTGGAAGAAACTGCTGGATAGGTGCAGGTGTTGTGATTGTTCCAGGCATTAGGATAGGTGATAATGTGGTAGTTGGTGCAGGAAGTGTTGTTACAAAGGACTTGCCGGATAATGTTGTTGCTGTAGGAAATCCCTGCAGAGTGCTTCGGGAAGTGAATGAACATGACAGGGAATATTATTTTAAAGACAGAAAAATTGATTACGATAATTTGTGATAGGAATAAAATTATCTGTTTCGTGCATACTGTTCGTGAGGTGATAGAAATGAATAAAAAGCGGCAGGAAAAAGAAGAACAGCAGCGAAATCAGAATAAATTTAACTGTGTAACCAGAAAGGTAAAACCAGAAAATCAGAATCAGACCCATAATATCAGGTCGGAAGCAGTAGAACCAAAAAACAGACAGATATAAATATCATTAAGAAGAGCCCTTTTTACCAGATTAGTACCTTGGTAAAAAGGGTTTTTAGGGGAGAAATAAAAATATGAAAAAGAAAATAATAGCACTTATATTAGCCGGGACTATGGCACTTTTTATATGCAGCTGTGGAAATAAGGAGCCGGATAAGCCACTACATACTACAAGTCCCGAAACCAAGACTATTGAAGAAGAAGCGACAGTTTCCTTTGCAGACCTTACCAGGCTTGAGTTTTGTTTTTCCAGCGGTGCCGGAAGCTGGGAGACAAAGCTGACTATTAAGGCAGATGGAAGCTTTTCTGGCGAACATCTTGACGCTGAGCTTGGATTGACAGGAGAGGATTATCCCCTATTCCATGCAGATTAGTGAACTGAACTACGAAGAGGAAGTGGGAAAAGAGGAAATTGAGGATGATATGCGGGTTTGTTACATTACGGCATATGGCCTGGAGGATGCGGAAAATATTTTGCTTTATCTGCCAGGGGCTCCTATTGCAGAACTTCCGGAGGAATTCAGAAGCTGGGTTGGCTATTATGAGCTTTCAGATACTACAGATAGAGAGCTTCCATTTTATGCTTTAAATAATGAAGTCCACCAATATGGTTTTTCAAGCTATGATGTTGTAGAGCTTTTTAAAAAGAGTATAGCTGTTACGGAGGAGAGTGCAGCTTCTATGGAAAATTCGATTAAGAATGACACACTTACCCAAACAGAGTACAATGAAAAAACACAGGACTTATACGAGCTGTGGGATTTTACGTTAAATGAGCTGTGGGGTGTTTTGAAGCAAACTCAGGATGCGGAAACGATGAGCTCCCTGACGGTCAAGGAACGGGAGTAGATTGCGAAAAAGGAGCAGGCGGTTGCCGAAGCCGGTGCTGAGTATAAGGGTGGAACCATGCAGTCAATGGTTATGAACCAAAAGGCAGCAGAAATGACAAAAGCCAGAGTTTATGAACTGCTGGAGCTGTTGGATTAGAGGTAAAGGCCATGATAGAAAACAGATAAGCTGGGGAACATTTCTTTATCAAATCATATATAGTATTTTTGTAGGTGCCTTTGCTGACTTAACTTTATTCTGATGGTACTGGGAATTATACTTCTGGCTGTTGGTTCTGGGGTGTATTCTTATGCCGATATTGGAAGAGGCTCTTATGAGGCACTGACTTTTGCCTTGGAAAGTCGTAATCATTGGCAAACGAGGTATGTTCGGATGGTGTTAGACATTGCGTGTGTTACAATCGGTTTGTTTCTGGGCGGAACAATAGGGGCGTGCACGGTAGTTACTATTTTGATTTCCGGAATAGTTTTGCAGCAGGTGGTAGATACGTTAAAAAATCGGGTTCATGCAGATATGAGATAAATATGAGTTTGTAAAGGAGAATAAATGCTATGTGGTTTTGGTGGTTTATGTTTGTATGCAATATGTTATATTCTCTCACAATGATTATTGCAGGTTGGTATATGTGGAAACATTATCCAAAGAGAATTAACTCTGTGGTAGGGTATCGTTCCAGGCGTTCCCAAACGAATATGGATACTTGGAGATTTGCTCATGAAAATTGCGGTAAACGTTGGTGGAAAATAGGATGGATTATGTTGATTCCGACTGTATTGGTACAGATTCCATTTTATGGGAAAAGTGATGATGCGATAGGATGGGTTGGTTTGATAATATGTATTGTTGAATGTACAGTCTTGCTGGCTTCCATTCTTCCAACAGAAACAGCACTTAAAAACACATTCAATGATGATGGCAGTAGGAAATAATTAAAATTCCAATTTAATTAAAATGCAGGAGGGCAGATGTGGCCAATATTATAACTGGATGCAGAATATTATGCAGTATCATAACTCAAACTTCGCACATAAATTTTCGCTATGCACCTTGAAAATTCAATATCTGGCAG
>NZ_LNAM01000157.1 GCF_001461035.1 Acetivibrio ethanolgignens
TATTTTCTCTGTTTTGCCCAAAAAATAAAAGTGCCCTTAACGGGGTACTGAATAGTTACAAAGTAACGCAAATCATCTTATCACACATCCCCGAAAAAGTCAATCGGTAGTTTGTTTTTTGAGTTTCCCTATTTTTTCATAACCATAAAATCTGTCGCTAAATAAAAATGCAAAAACAGCATCCAAATGTTATAATTAAATCACCACAAAATAACCAAACAAAGGAGTGTTTTTGCATGATTAATTATAACAGATTGGGATATGAAATGAAAAGGGATTTAACTAATTTTTCTGAAAAAATTTCAAAAGGGTTAAAAAGACCACAAAGTAAATTTCTATTACAGATGATTTATGGTATTTTAGCCGGAAATAAGCTTCATATAAGTGAAATTTCCCGTTCGCTAAACGAAAATATTACACTTAAGAAAACGATTGACCGGCTCTCAAGAAATCTTTTTGCATTCAGTCAAAAAGAGCTTGTCATGGAAAATTATATTTCTGAGGTTAAGAAGCAGATAACCGAAGAACAGACGGTTATTGTTATCGATAATTCTGACATTACCAAACCATGCAGTCCGAAAATGGAAGCAATCTCTGATGTCCACGATGGAAGTACAGGTGAAATAAGAAAGGGATATTTTACAGTGGAAGCCGCTGTTCTGTCGCAGGGTAAAAAGATGCCGTTGCCTGTCTATGAAAAAGTTTTTTCAGCAACAGAAAAAGGGGTTGTCAGTGCGACACACGAAAATATCCAGTGTCCGAAATCATTGTCTGCATATTTTTCAAAGGATTGTGTACGCACACTTGATAGAGGATTTGATGCAAATGATTATTACAGATATTTCTTGAAGAAGGATGAAAAGTTTGTAATCCGTGCTAAAAAGAATCGTAATGTCATTTATAACGGAAAAGCACAAAATATCATGGATGTTGCAAATAAGTATAAAGGGAATTATCGGATGGACTTTATAGATAAAAATGGCAAAAAGATAGAATGCAAAATAAGTTATATTCCTGTACGGTTGTGCGAATTTTCCAATCAGAATCTAATACTTGTGGTTGTTTATGGTTTTGGAGTACAACCAATGCTGTTGCTTACAAATTTAGATGTATCAGAAAAGAAAAAATTGTGTATGATTGCAACCAGGGTCTATCTGATGAGATGGAGAATCGAAGAATACTTTAAGTTCAAAAAACAACAGTTTGAGTTAGAAGATTTACGGGTAATGTCATTGCAATCGATTCGTAACTTAAATCTGTTTGCAACACTGGCCACAGGATATATTGGCATGATAACTTCCGAAAAAGAAGACACTATTTTTATGCTGGAATTAAAGGAAGGTTCCAAGCGTATTTTTGACGTTTCTAAATTTATTTTTTATGCACTAGGATATGCCATTGAGCGTGTTCTTGCCAGAACACACTCAGGCATAAAAGGTTTCCTTTTGAAAAAAGAACAATCACAACAACTGACTTTGGCTAAATACTTTGGTACAGCAGTGTTTGAGTGACAATGAGTTGAAAGTGGAGAAACTCAAATATATTTCCTATTTACTTTCTTGCTAGCTTCTATTATAATTATAATGCTACTAAGGGCAAGGGAGTATTTTGGCTCTAGTAGTATTATAATTTGATAGGAGGTTAATTATGGAGGATCAAAAACAACATATTTATGATGTTTTAAACAAGCTGGGGATTAAGTACGAAGTTGTAGAGCATGAGCCTGTTCACACAATGGAGGATATGGATCGTCTGGGACTTCCAAAAAAGGGAACCCTGTGCAAGAATCTTTTTCTTCGTGACACAAAAGGGAAACGACATTTTTTAATTACTGCAGATGAAAAATCAAAGGTAGATTTAAAATCTCTGGCACGTCAATTGGAAACCAGCAATGTCAGCTTTGCTTCTGCGGAACGCCTTGAAAGGTACTTAAAGCTAAAGCAGGGAAGTGTTACTCCCCTTGGGCTTATAAATGATAAAGAGCACGCTGTTGAATTTTTTATTGACCGCAGCTTGTTAAAAGCTAAAAGCATTGGTGTACATCCCTGCGATAATACTGCAACTATATTCTTATCCTATCAGGATCTTGATAAATTTCTTTGCAGCCTGGATATTGATGCAATTCCAATCCGATTCTAATTTGTTTGCACCGGAATACAAGAAGGGCAAATATAACAGGAGGAAAGGCGAGCAAAGAGAACAGAAATTCTTGACAAGTGGAATGTCTTAACGGGAGATAAAGGTGAAGAATAAATTATTCAAAGTTGGACGGGCATCAGGCACAGCTGGTGCCTTTTTTCTTAGTTGAATCTGACAATCTTTTCCCGCATTTTTTCAAAATAATCCAGCTTTTCGAACAATAACAGAAGTGCCAACAGTACAGACACCCTACATTTGATTGACTTTTTCCCATATTTTTGATAATATAGTTTATGCCAGACAGTCATATTTAACAAAATCTATGTGTTTTCGGGGGAATGCATATGTTAAAGCTATACTTGTTAAAGAAGTACTGTTGATAAAATTTAATATTTTGGAGGTAAAATTATGGCAATGTATGTTTTAAAAGGCTTATCCCTTCTGGGTGTTGTCCTCACCGTCGTTCTTATGGCAAAGAAAACAATAGAACTTCGTGCCAGCAAAGAAAAAGACCCTATTACCGGAATGACCGGCGAAGAATTATGGGCATTTGGTATGAAACACGTAGTAATTACATCAATTATTGGATTTGTTGCTAACTTCCTTGACACCCTGGGCATTGGATCCTTTGCACCGACTTCTGCAGCATTCAAGCTAACAAAATCTGTAGATGATGCTCTTGTTCCTGGTACGCTTAACGTAGGTGATACTGTTCCTGTATGTGTGGAGGCCTTTTTATTCTTTGGCCTTGTTGAGATGGATATCCTTACACTCGTTCTTATGCTCGTAGCAGCAGTAGTTGGCTCCATTGTAATGGCTGGTATTGTATCTAAATTTGACAGAAAAAAGGTTCGTTTCACTTTATTTATCGGACTTTTTATTCTCGCCACTGTAGTTCTGATGAAAAACCTTGGCGTTGGTCCTTTCGGCATCCAGGGTACTGCCTTAGGCTTATCTGGTACCAAGCTTGCTATTGCAGTTATTGGTAACTTTATCTTTGGTGCCCTTATGAGCATCGGTGTAGGTCTTTATGCTCCATGTATGGCTATGGTACTTGCCTTAGGTATGGACGCTGGCTGTGCTTTCCCTGCTATGATGGGTTCCTGTGCATTTTTAATGGCCTTTGGTAATGGTCCAAAATTCATTAAGGAAGCAAGAATCGACCTTGTTGCATCCTGGACACAGGCAATCGCCGGTTCTGCTGGTGTATTCGTAGCCTACCTGTTTGTAAAGAGCTTACCACTTGATCTTCTTACAAAAATCATCGTAGTTGTTGTATACTTTACAGCATTTTTATATCTTCGCGATGGTATTAAGAAGGGTTCTGCTGTTTAAATTACATAAAAAGGGCATTTGTAAATTTCAAATGCCCTTTTTAATTACATTTACTGTTCCATTTTCATTTTAAATTGCAGCACATTATTTTTAATTATATGATCCATTCGTGTGGGCTGCCAGGTATAGCCTGCCTTGCTTCTTTCCAGCACATAATCTCTGAACGTGCCCGCATTTCCAGCCTTAAAAGCCTTTTTCGGCAGAACAAGCAAATCATCTTCATTCATTCCTATATAGAAATGCTTTTCATCCTCCCATAAACGGTATATTTTTTTATAGCTACCCAGCGACTGTGTTATCCCTCTATTTTCTACCTGGATTTCTGCATTTCCAAATTGATAGATAAACTCCTCGTCTACCCTTGTTTGCGGATTATTCTTCATCAGATAAAGGGATATATAATGTCTGAACAAGCCCATTATAAGCATCAGAATTCCCAGCACATAACAAATAACAACCCCAACCGTCTCAATTTCATGATTTACAAAGGGTAATGCAAGCAGGGTAGCACCTATCGTAATCATATACACCGTCACTCTCGGATGACGAACTCTATTTGTAAACTTTATAAAGGCCTTTAAAAGCCTTGTGTCACGTCTTATTTGTACAATATAATCCATCTGTATTTTATTTATTCTCCAAATCTTTTTGCCGCATTCTTAATTTCAATTTTGCAAGTGCAAGCTTACAGTCACGCTCTGTCATATTATTTTCGCCTAAAACATTCGTTTCATCCCCGGTTGCACTCTTATTGATATCAATAACATCCTCCAGATATTCATTCATTACTACAAACTGAGCGGCGTTTCCATTAAATGTAATTCCTGTTGCAGGAATACCTCTGGAACCAATTTGTTCCATTGTATTTGTATAATCTACATGACTGTTCCCCCAGCCGTCACAGGAAAAAATCACACCATCTGCACGCATACACTCTGCCCATACAGCTGCTCTTGTGCCTACAAGCATTTTTTCCTCATTTCCGTCAGGAGAACCTACAAGAATAATTCCCATTAAATCTACATCGGTATCTTTTGAAACCACCTCCAGCAATGGATCCCTAAAGTGATGTAGCGTCGTTTCTTTCGTTGAAGGACCAATTCCCATACTGCACACCTCCTATTGCATTGAACGGATAATACCGTCACGATATTCATTTGGAGTCAATATCACAGGCATATTCCCCAGATCAATGATTGACTTGCCACCTTCCACACCAGAGGGTTCCTTTGCAAACAGGTGGGTGTCATACATTGCACCCTGGCCGGCTACTTCTTTTATAATAAGGACACGTTTCTTTCCAGGTCTTACAATATCGTGATATTCGTGGCGTTCTGTGCAAAGCTCACCTTTAAATTTTTTCAATTTATCACGATAGGTTTGAATAAACCTGTCACAGGCTCTATGTGCAGCGGTAGGCCCTGGTCGTTCCTGCCCCATACCGGCTGCCAATGTGACATCAAAAGAAATAATCACGTCCTTATCTCCTGGTGTACCTGCACGATTTAAATATAGCTTTTCCTTCATATTTCCTTCTGAGGAGCCAAATTCATGGGTCTGCTTTCCGTTTACATCCACACCGGTTAAAATTACATATACCCCTGTAATCGTATGCGTAATTCCTTCTCCTATCCTACCAAGTACTTTTGTAGAAATCGGAATGATATCCATCATTGTATTTGTCCAACGATCGTGATCACCTGGTTGAATAATTTGAATATCAATTTTTTCAATTAAGGGCTCGGATTCTACAAGCTCATCAAGCATTTCCCTACTGACAGTCATTTTCCCATCTGTTGTGATATTGTTATGCTCACCCCATTCCACTTCCTTCATATGATAGGCTTTTATCACCAAACGCCGCAAATCCTTCACTACATCAGCCACCTTACACACCTCCAAATAAATTATTTAACCTCATTATACTATACAAAAAGGACAGATGTAAACATCTGTCCTTTATAAAGTTTCTGTTAAACCTTAGCAATGTATTCGAAAGGCAATGGAACAATTTTTCCAGGTGTCTGGATTTCAACTAATTGTTCTAATGTTGCTTTTACAATTGCCGTTTGCTGTTCCACGTTATTTGGAGCACCAGCATTAGCACCCATAGGCACCAATGGAGCTACTGCACGTGGTGTACCAGTCTGACGTACAACTGGTGGAAGAGCTGCAATAATAATCGTAGGAATTCCAGCTTCTTCAATCGCTCTCTGCACCAATACTGCAGAGCGGTGACAGGTACCTCATCCAGCAGTGAGGATAACTGCGTCCACTCCTTCCTCCTTAAACATCTGTGCGATAGCCGGACCAGTCTCGTTTTTGAATTTCTCCTGATTTCCGCCACCACCCATAAAACCTGCATGCACAGAAGCACAAGCCTTAATAAAGCCTTCGGCTGCTAATTCATGAATTCTATCGATTGGAAACATACAGTTAATGTCCTTATTAACATCACCGTTATCGTATCCACCATGGGATACCATTAATTCCTTTGATGGCATATCATTTGTTATTTTTCTCCAGGTAAAATCACCAGCAAGATTAAAGCGCTTGTCTTCCTTATGGTGCACACCTGCTGCTGTAGCAAGAGCAATCGTCATATCTTTTAGCTCTTTTGCTACCGGAGTCCAGACCATAGGTGGTGTAATCGGAACAAAGATTTCCGATTGCAGCCCCTTAACAACTGTTAAACTCATTGCTATTCCTCCTTATTTTTTATTCCTTGTTTAGCTTGCATCTCTGCCTGCCGTCTTTTATACATTTCCTGGTTACTCACATATTTGTCGTTGATTTCCGGACCAAGCTGTTCAATGAAGCTCATATTCCATGCAACCTCTTGTCCGACCTTAAGTGGATAATCTGTAATCATCATACGCATTGGAACCTTTAAAAATCCCAAACGTCCTTTGAGGTCAATACCTACACATCCATCGTGCACCTCTACGATTACACCTTCCATCTTAATAATCTTATCACCATACCTCATGCTTTTCACCTGATATCTTAGTCGTATTTTTCCTTACGCTTTTCACTCATAGGCAAAGATTGTTCATTTGCAACCAGCTCAATTGGCTTTCCTGTCACATTGGAAATCAGCTCTACATTAGTAGTCTTTACATTAGGATTCCATTTCTTCTCAGCCTTTTTAACATCCTCACCTGACATAGCTGCTTTTAACATATTTAATGCACGGATAGCATCCTCATGGCAAAGGGTGTTACAACCAAGCACCTCATTTTCAATACCGGATTCCGATTTATTGTTATCAACCATATGTGTCATGTATTTGTTACCTACTACAAGAGCTCCCTGTACAGCACAGAATGACATACCAACAACCGGTACACCTCTCATACCAATTTGCTCATGGTGGGATGCAAAGTCAATATGATTGTTACCAAAGCCCTCTGTTGTAACAAAGGCACCATCAACATCTAAGGATTCTACCATCATACCAACACGCTTTGATACATAGAATTTCTCAGCATTAATCTGAGGAGATCCAACAAAAAGAACTCCACATAAATCTACCTCTTCATCATGCAACGCTTCCAGCACAAGCGGCTCTCTCCAGTAATGTCTTGACATTTCCTTGGAAGCCGGTCCGATACAGGTTAATGCATGGATACATCCATCCAGCACCTCAAGTGGAGATGTCATAACAGGGACATTACCCAAATCTACGTTAGGCTTTCCACCAAGAATACCAACCGGCTCTACAGGAAGGATTAAATTATCATGCATAGCACCCTGTCCCATAATTTCTTTTACGATAACAACCTTCTTTTTGCCTGGTCTTCTTACCTGTTTGAATTCTTCTGTATCAACAACTAAGGATTCATCTAATTTCTTTAATGCCTCGCGAATTTCCTGTGTAATCACATCTGTTGCTGTATGTGCAGCCAAAGGACCCGGTCTTTCCATATTGGTTCCTTCCTTGATGACTACCTCTGTCTTGATAAAAATTTCACCCTTTTCCGGGCAACCGGGGCGACCCCACATAATGTTTTCGTCCAGGTATCCTTCTGAGGAACCAAACTCTCCAATTTGAACACCATTCGCATCGGTACCTGTTACCATCATAACAACGCCATCCAGCACTCTGGTAATTCCTGAACCAATTTCGCTATCGCCTTCCTTTGTAGCAATAGGCTGAACATCCATGATTGTTTCTGAGTAAGTATGGTACTGCTCTGGTGTAATAATATCAATTTTTAAGCTATTAACGAGCTTCTGTGAAGCTGCTGCTTCTTCTTCAATACCCTCACGGATATAAAGAACGGTACCATCAAATTTTGTTTCAGGTCCTCTCTTAACCTCTGTTACCTTGAAGTGTTTTCTCGTTAATGTCCTGATTACCTTTTCTTCCTTTAAATCTGCAACCGGAGCTGCTACAGCCGGAGCTGAAGCCACCGGAGCTTTTGCTTCTGCCACACCTGCTCCTGCTCCCATTGGTAATTCGATATCAATATCCTTACCTTCTCCAATATGAATTTTTAATGTTCCACCTGCAACCGTAGCTGTAGCTGGAGCTGCTACAGCTACAGGGGCTGCTACAGTCTCTTTTGATACCTCTTCCGGTAATGCTGTTTCTAATTTAGCACCTTCTACAACATCAGCTGTGATTGGTGTGAGAGAATCACAGGTTTTAGTGAGCTTAGCACCTAAAATCTGTTCGATAGTTAAGCAGCCGTCTAACTTTAATAATCCTGAATCTACTAAATCATCAAAGATTGCTGGATCTTCTAAGTTCTCCGGTCCAATTGTGATACCTGCTTCTGCTCTACAGCATAATACTGCCGGATCCTTTGCATGCTCTTTACATGTTTCGGCTGTAATTGACATAATTTCCTACCTCCTTACTTATTGTTCGGGTTTCCCCTTAAAGTTTATATATCCCAATCATTTCACACAAATATAAAGCATCGGGGGAAGAATTACATTTGTGTGCTCATGATAGTTATACCGCATATTATATTTCAAGGCTGATTAGATATCCTGATCTACTTTTTTAGAGACTCTCAGATATCTATATAATGGATGACCAATGGTTCTCATAACATGGTCTGTTTGGTGAAATACCTTTAATCCCATCTTTGGTGCTGATCCCATAACCGTATTGGAGCAGTCAGAGCAGTTTCCAATAACGATATACTCACATTTATCCTTCTTAAACTGCATACTATTCTTGACCTGCCCTGGACAGTTGCCTGGTCTTTCACATTTGAGTGCACCATTTTTCATTTCTGCTGCCTGTTTACATCTAGCCACAGAGACAACCTTTGCATTCATTTTATTTGCAATATCACGCATACGAGCTTCGTCACCACCGCATGCACATACAAGAAGGCCAATCGTTGCTCCATGTAAATCCGGGAATTCCATAGTCACAATAATTCCACCAGTTGTTTTTGTGATAGGCTCATCGAAAGCCGTAGCCTTACCGGTAAAAGGACCACCCATGATGATTTCACCGTATTTCCCATCGATTCCTCCGGCCCTTTCAATTAAATCCTCTACAGAGCTGCCGACTGGAACATCCATAAATACATGTGCTTCCTTTCCACCTTTCAGCTTACCGATTACTGTTAGATTTTTGCTAAAGCAAGGCTTTCTTTCATCAATTGCCTCTGCCACTCTCGAAAGTGTTTCTACATTAATTACAATTGACTTTGCTGCTACCGGAAGCTGTGTTGGCTCCAGTTCAATACCGAGGGTTTCCCTAACAACAGCCCTTTCTTCACCCATTGGGTAAATATCCGGAAGAAGATGAATGGAAATATCCGGTTCCTTATCTAAAGCTTCTTTTAAAATCCTCACAGCTTCTTCATTTTTCTTTTTGATGGCAAAAATAGCCTTCGCAGCATTTGAAATTTCCATGCAATATTTCACACCACGGATTACCTTATCACATTCCGTTTCAATTTGCATTATGTTATGCCTCAAGCCAGGCTCACATTCCGCTGCATTCACCAGGATGTATCCACCCTCCAGGTCTGTTCCCAGTTTTACACCGGTCGGGAAGCCTGCACCACCCATCCCCACGACACCGGCAGCTTTTACCATATCAAGCTTACTGCCTTCTGCGATTGGCAGAAACTCGTCCTTTTGCTTTTCGTCCGGCTTAATGATAATCCGATCTTCCTTTACCTCTTCAACCACACCATACACACTTGAAAAAATGTTCGCTCCAAGTCCTGTTGGGGTAGCAATCAATGTACCCTTTTGTACTGTATCGCCCGCTTTTACAATTGGTTCACAGGGTGCACCTACATGCTGCCTTAAAAGAATTTGTAAATTTCTCACGACAATTCTCTCCTTTTAATTAAACTTTTTATCTCTTAATAAGCAAAAAGTGGCCTCACATCCACTTACTTATTTGAATTTCTGATACAGTATTTTCCTTTATCTTTAATTATAGAATACTTCTATCAATCAACATCTTTTGCTTTTTTGGCGGAGGTATGTGGGAATCGAACCCACCCAGGACGCTCCTAACGCCCAACACTGGTTTTGAAGACCAGGGGGTACACCAGTTACCCAGCTACCTCCATAATTATTTTAATTCCTTCTGACGCTACATACTTTACCATAAATTTCTTTAAAAATCAACACCTTTTTGTGTTTTTTTATATCAAAAATAGACAAAAATTCAATTGACTTTTTATTTTATTTAAGCAATAATGTATATAAGGACTAAAGGAAATACATAGCTATCCATTGAGTGCAGAGTATACATCAGTAGTGCTTTGCTTTATAGCTTTTTTCTATACAAAGCATCTGCAATAAACTGGCACCCTTGAAGCCCTGTTCCTTTAGTACTTAAAATAATCACAAGAGAAAGAAGGATGCATCTATGAAATTAGAGGCTAAAATTAATGTTGAACGCTTTGAAGCTCAGCTCCAGGTAGTTGACGCTCATACCAGCGGAGAATTTTGCAGAATGGTACTGGGTGGTTTTCCTGAACCGGAAGGCAAAACAATGATTGAAAAGAAACACTGGATGGAAAAAAATTACGACCATATCCGTACAGCCTTAATGTTTGAGCCACGTGGACATCATGATATGTTTGGTGCCTTTATCTGTGAACCGGTAAACGAAGAAGCCGACTTCGGTGTATTATTTATGGATACGGGCGGATACCTGAATATGTGCGGTCATTGTACAATCGGTGCAGTTACCGTTATTCTTGAGGCTGGTTTAAAGGAAATGAAAGAGGGCGAAAACGAAGTTATCCTGGATGCCCCCGCAGGTCTCATCCGCACAAGGGCCCTTGTAAGAGATGGAAAAGTTGAAAGTGTTACCTTAACAAATGTTCCGGCCTTTGTATACAAGGAAAACTGTGTCGTTAATATTGATGGACAGGATATTAAATTCACCATTTCCTTTGGTGGATCCTTTTTTGCATTAGTTGATACAACCCAGTTATCCATTGGTGAAATCAATGCAAAAACAGTTCCTGCATATACAGCCTTAGGTATGCGAATATTAGAGGCCATTAACAGGGAAATCGAAATTCAGCATCCATTACTTGACATCACAACCGTTGATCTTGTAGAATTCTATGGGCCAACTCCAAACCCGGATAAGGCTGACTTAAGAAACGTAGTTATTTTTGGCGAAGCTCAGGCTGACCGTTCTCCGTGTGGAACAGGTACAAGTGCCAAGCTTGCCACCTTACATCACTGGGGTGAAATCCAGGTTGGCGAAGAGTTTAGGTATGAATCCTTTATCGGCTCTATTTTCCGGGGTTCTATCAAAGAAACAACAAAGGTTGCCAACTTTAATGCTGTAGTTCCCATGATCACCGGATCCTGCTGCTTAACAGGGTTCGGAACGTATCTAATCGACGGATCAGATCCATTAAAATATGGCTTTATCGTAGGTTAATACAAGTTTAAAAGGGAGTATCACAAAATAACCAGGATTTTGTTATTTTGCGATACTCCCTTATTTGTAAAGACAGCCTGCTTTGGGCTATCTGCATGAAAAAATCATGCCATTCACCTACACATTACCTTCTTTTTTATAAAGCTCCTTCACAACTTTTACCAACTCTTCTGAGCCACGGGGCAGATGAATACTACAATTATAAACCAGATTAATATTCCTGCACATATCTGTATCAGAAATTGGAAGAGCAAGCAGTGTTCCCTTTTTTACTTCCTCCTGTACTGCTAATTTGGAAATAATAGAAATACCCAGACCATTCTCCACAGCCCTCTTAATTGCCTCTGGACTTTCCATGCTGGCTATCACATTTAGCTGCGAAAGCTGGATGCCTATTCTCCTCAATTGCTTTTCTGCTTCCCTTCTTGTTCCTGAACCCTTTTCCCTTAAAATCACAGCTTCCTCCTTCATCCAGCCTGCATTTTTTTCCTTTTCCAAAAGCCTCCGAAACTTGGAATTATTTGGTGCAATTATCACCAATTCATCCTGATAAAAGGGAATATATTTGCACAGGTGCTTGTCAATAACAGTTCCTGTAAAGCCAATATCCGCTGTACTATTGATTACAGCTTCCACCACCTTTGCACTATCTACCTCCATGACCAGAAACTGCCGGCTCGGATACTTCTTACTAAATACTGCCAGAATCCCTGGAAGGATATATTGAGCAGGAATAGTGGAGGCTGCAATTCTAATACATTGCTGCTCCTTTTCCTCTCTCTCAAGGAAGGTTTTTTCAATTTCCTTTTGCAGTCTAATCATCTGCTTCGCATAATCATAAAGAATGATACCGCTTTCTGATAATCGTACTTCTTTTGTATTACGAACAAAAAAGCGAGTATTCAGCTCCCTTTCCAGGGAAGAGATATGGGCACTAATCGTGGGCTGTGTCAAAAATAATTCCCTGGCAGCTATCGAAAAGCTTCCACTATCTGCAATATGAACAAAGGCCTCTAATTGTTTTAAATTCATATGTATGCGATCCTTTCACTCGCTGTTCCATTTTTCCTGGTTACTTTTATACTGTCCATATATTCTAAAATCGGCTTGGCACTTTTTCTGCTGGTTCCTAGTAAATCACGTACTTCTGCAATGGTAATTAACGGATTTTCCTTCAGCCGCCCCTGGATAGCCTCCCTTGCCTGATCAATAATGCTTTGAAGTGTATAAATATCCTCTGCAACCTTTACAAGAAACCCTTCCTCCACAAGCAGCAGAACGATATCCTCTACCACCTCCTGCTCCATCGCTCCAAAGGAAATTTCCGAAAAACGTACAAAATCAAACCCCGCTTTTTGAAATACTGCAGCACAGGCTTGGCGAACCTCATTATATGTGGAATCTCTCCTTACCTCAAAGCCAGGAAGCTGTAAATATTCCTGATAAGGGTTCAATACCTGCTTTTCATATAGCAATTCTATATACAGATCAAAAACATTCAGCTTGATTTTCTTCATATAGGTCATATGAAGCTCTGCCTTTTTCATCCCATATCGGTATGGGTAAGCTTCATGGTATGCAGAAATTGCCTTTGTAAGCTTTTGTCTGACTACCTGTTCATGAACCATATGCCATACATAGCTCTCCTTTCTCATAGGAAATACGTATACTATTCCCTGTTTTTCCAGAGAAGCCACAGCCTCCATTACTTCATTCACTGAAAGTGCTGTCAATTTTGCAAGCTCATTCATTGTTACCATCGTGTCGCCATGGGTCTTTACATGCATCTCTATGACATCCTCTGTAGACCCGGCTTCCTTTCGTTTCAGCTCTTCCACTGCCTCTAAATCAAATCTTTTTTTCTTCTTTGGATTTGGCTCCAAGACAATACCTCCACCAATTGTTTCCATTGGTGAATAAAAGCGAACCACAAATCTGTCACCCCTGCGAAGAGCGATTTCCTCCTCCAGACGCAACTGTACCAGGCCACTTTCTCCCGGAGCAAGCTCCTCCTTATCCAAAAGCACAGCCCTGCATAATATTTCACTTGTTCCAGTAAATAAATGCAGTCTGGATTGATTTTTTAAAACTCGTTTTGAGCTTCTGCTAATATTCATACGAACATCCAAAAGCAGGGTATTCCTCATATTGTTTCCAGGTGCCAGTACACAGCCTCTGAAAATTTCGCTTTTCTTTACATTCGAAATATTAATTGCTACACGCTGTCCCGCATAGCATCGCTCTACATCCTGACCATGTACCTGAATGTTACGAATTTTACATTCCTTTCCAATTGGATATATCTGCAGGCTATCCTCTTTCGTAATAGTTCCTGCAAGCAGTGTTCCGGTAATTACCGTTCCAAAGCCGGATAAGCTGAAAACACGGTCAACCGGAAGTCTCGGAATCGTGTTAACGTCCTTTTCTACTACCTCTTCGGCTGTCATCTGTTCGATTAAATCAACTAATTCTAAAATTCCCTGTCCTGTCACTGCGGATACCCTTGCAATCGGTGCCTGCTCCAGAAAGCTTCCCCTTAGCTCGTCCCGGATTTCCTCCTCGACAAGCTCCAGCCATTCCTCATCTACCAAATCCACCTTATTCAGGACAATAATACTTTTTTCAATTCCCAATTGCCCAAGGATATCCATGTGCTCTCTGGTCTGGGGCATGATGCCCTCATCTGCTGCAATCACAAGCATCGTTAGATCCATCCCAACCACACCAGCTACCATATTGTGGATAAACCTCTCATGTCCGGGTACATCGATAATTCCAGCCCGGGCACCGTTTTTTAAATCAAAATACGTAAATCCCAGATCGATTGTAATTCCTCTTCTTTTTTCTTCCTCCCAGCGATCCGTATTACGTCCTGTCAGTGCCCTTATCAGCGTTGTTTTGCCATGATCAATGTGCCCTGCTGTTCCTATAATTATATTTTTCATCCTAAACCCCTTCAGCTACATACCCTGTATTCCTTCAACTGACGAAATGCTTCGAAATTCTCTCTTCCAATGGTTCTAATATCCATAACAACCTGATCATTTGCTGTTCTTGAAATAATTGGAATTGGGAGAGCTCTCATACGCTCCTCCAGAACAGCAGTCGAAATCTGTCCTGGCCTGAGTGTGACTGCTTTACTTGGAATCCGCTCCAGTGGAAGGGAGCCTCCGCCGACTTGCGATTCACAGGCCTCTATCCCAATCACAGCATCCAGCTCTAATGTCTCCAGAAATAGCTTCAGCTCTTCTGCCTCCTGCTCTATTTCCACAAGGGCTTTTGTAATCATCTGAAGAACTGGAATATTTTTTACTGCCCCTTCCTCTGACAGATACTCCTGCAGCACCACCTCTAAGGCAGCGGCAGTAAATTTATCAATTCGAAGAGCACGGGTTAACTGGTTCTTTTTCATTTTATCGATATATTTTTTCTTTCCAACAATAATTCCTGCCTGTGGCCCTCCTAAAAGCTTGTCTCCGCTGAAGCTAACCACATCTGCACCCGCACGAATTGAATCCTGCACCGTTGGCTCATAGGTAATACCATATTGGCTTAAGTCAAGAAGCACACCACTTCCCAGGTCTTCTATCACCGGAATTCCGTGTTTCTCTGCCAGGGGTATCAGCTCATCAATAGCGACGCTTTCCGTAAACCCAACAATCCGGTAATTACTGGTATGAACCTTCAGCAATGCCCTTGTCTGCTCTGTAATCCCCTCTTCATAATCAGAATAATGGGTTTTATTCGTAGTTCCAATTTCCACCAGGGTAGCACCACTTTCCGCCATTACATCCGGAATTCGGAACTTCCCACCAATTTCAACGAGTTCTCCCCGGGATACAATAACCTCTCCCCCCTTACCAAGAGAGCTCAGAATGAGCATGACAGCTGCAGCATTGTTATTTACGGCCATAGCTGCCTCTGCACCCGTAATTTTACAAAGCAGCTCTTCGAAATGGGAGTAGCGCTCTCCACGATGGCCCTCCCTCAAATTGTACTCCAAATTAGAATACCCTGTTGCAATCTCTCCAATATGCTTCATATGCTCCTGGCTGATGGGTGCCCTTCCAAGGTTGGTATGAAGAATTGTTCCAGTTGCATTGATTACCCTTCTCATATTCGGCTGCAGCATCTTCTCTATCCGCTCTGTAATGGAGGCTGCTAAATTTGTAATAAGGCCTCTTACTTCGCCTTCATCCTCACAGTCTCCAATAAGTCTGCGAAGCTCATCCATTTCCATATGAGTTGCCTCTATCACAAGCTCTCTGCCAAACAATTGGATTGCTTCTTTCATTGTAGCCTCTTCCAATAGCACATCTACCTTCGGTATACTTCGATATAACAAATTTTTATCCATATTATCATTATCTCCTAAAAAAGGCGAATCAGCTTATCACCCTTTTCTACTACTCTTCCAATTACAGATACTCTTGTATCCATACCCTTTTTCCGGAAATCCTCCATAATATCATCAAGATACCCGGAAGGCACACTTATCAAAAGCCCACCAGAGGTCTGTGGATCATATAAAAGGTCTATATAATGCTCTGCTACCTGAGAAAAATCAACACAGCCTTCCGAATATTCACGATTTTTATATGCGCCCATAGGAACAAGTCCCATTTGGGCATAGGAAATCGCATCCCCGATGTAGGCAATCTCTTCTGCAAAAATTTCAAAGGTCACCTCACTTGCAGAAGCCATTTCTACACAGTGGCCAAGGAGACCAAAGCCTGTAATATCTGTACATGCTGTAATCGGATAGTTCAAAGCAACCTCCCTTCCCTTTTTATTCAGGGAGCTCATTACCAGAACAGCCTCTGCAATTGCGGCCTCTGATGCCATTTGTGCTTTGATTGCAGTGTTCACAATACCGCTTCCAATTTGCTTTGTTAAAATCAGAGCATCCCCCGGCCTGCAGCCATAGTTCCTGAAAATTTTGTCTGGATGTACAAAGCCTGATACACAAAGCCCATACTTTGGTTCGTCATCCTGGATAGAATGTCCCCCTACTAATACAGCTCCTGCCTCCTTTACCTTATCTGCTCCACCAGCAAGGATGTCTCCTAAAATCTCCGGGTCAAGACAGTTAGGAAAGGCTGCAATATTCAATGCTACCTTAGGCTCTCCTCCCATGGCATATACATCACTCAATGAGTTTGCTGCTGCAATTTGTCCAAACAGATAGGGATCGTCAACAACTGGTGTGAAGAAATCAACGGTCTGAATCATCGCAAGCTCATCTGTCACTCTGTAGATAGCGGCATCGTCTGATGTTTCAATTCCAACAATTAAGTTATCATCCTGAAACTTAGGCAGCTTACCCAAAACCTGGGCAAGGGTCTTAGGACCTATCTTTGCAGCTCACCCTGCTGTTTTCGCCATCTGTGTTAATCTTACGTCTGCTTTCATCCCGCCAGCCTCCTTTCCTATGATCAAAAAATCTTAGCTGCATTAGCTATTTTTTCTACTATTCTATCATTATTTTAACATAAATCAACCCCAAAACTCTGTTTTCCCCTCCAGTCCTATGCTAGCCGCTTTAAAGACAGGATTTTTTCCTTCCTTCTTCTGTCTGATATAATCATTTAAAGCCTTCAGCACCGTATTTCCCAGAATGACAATAACCGGAAGATTAATCAAAGCCATTACTCCCATCAGTACATCAGCAATATCCCAAACCAAAGCTGCCTCCAACTGTGTACCCAAAAAAATGAATACTGCTACCAGCAGCCGAAACAGATTTAAGGCTCTATTATCCAAGGTCCGGCCTGCAATATAATTTAGGCAGGCATCGCAGTAAAACAGGTTACCAAGCAGAGTTGTGAAGGCGAATAGGATCATCGCCACCGTTATAAAAACAGGACCGATATATCCAAAGCTGGCATTTAGAGCAGCCTGTACATATTTTCCTCCCGTTTCTATGTTTTCAAAGGCTACGCCAGAGCACAGACACATCATTGCAGTAGCTGTACATATCAAAATCGTATCTATAAAAACGGAAAGCATCTGAACCAGTCCCTGCTTTACCGGATGAGAAACCTCAGCTGTTGCTGCAGCATTAGGTGCCGAGCCGATTCCCGCCTCATTGGAAAACAGACCTCTTTTCACTCCCTGCACAATAGCACTTCCTGCTATACCACCAAACAGTGCCTTTACATTTAGTGCATCCTCAAAAATGCGGAGCAGGGTTGCCGGCAGCAGCTGAATATTCATACCAATGACGACAAAAGAAACCAGGATATAAAGGATACCCATAAACGGAACAATCCAGGTGGTAACCTTAACCAGACGTTTTGCCCCGCCCAGAGCACAAATAGTAAACAGCAGTGCCAGCAGTAGTCCTGCAATAACCGGGGCTATCCTAAGACCTCCTGCTACCGTTGTGTTATAAAAATCATAGACCGACAGGGTGTCTACCAGATTAAAGGCTGCCAGCATATTAAAACCAAAGCCATAGGTCGCAATCAATGCGACAGCAAAAACAATACCAAGAAATCTGTTTTTGAGCACAACCTCAATATAATAGGAGGGTCCGCCATAGCTTCCTCCCGCACTATTTCTTTTTTTGTAAATCTGAGCCAGTGTACTCTCCACAAAGGCAGAGGCACTACCAATCAAGGCAATGACCCACATCCAGAATACAGTTCCATAACCGCCTATAGTAATAGCTCCGGCAACACCTACAATATTACCGGTACCCACACGACTTGCCGTAGAAACCATCAGTGCATGGAAGGAAGAAACTGCTCCTTTTTCATGCGGCTTCTCCCTTACAGTACGCAATGCCTCTCCCAGCATTCGAAACTGAATAAATCCGGTGCGAAAGGTAAAATATAGCCCCACACCTATCAGCATGACGATTAGCACCTTCGAATACATCCAGTCATTTATAAAATTTACTACTTCTCTAAATTCATTCACATCAAAATCCTCCTGTAAAAATATCCAGCTTCTCTCAAGCTGTTTAAATTAAGGTATATTGATTTTACATTCTAGCAAAAGGCTCAAAGGATGTCAATATTTTACTGGTTTAATCCTTCTTTTTGTAGTAAAATAAAAGTCAGAGGTGATTTTTATGAAACGAAAAACCGTACTTGTAACTGGGGCCTCCCGGGGTATCGGGAAAGCCATTGCAATTAAATATGCAAAAAAAGGCTACAAGGTAGCGATTAACTGTCTGAAAAACGAAGAGCTTTTAAACAAAGTAAAGGCAGAAATTGAGGGCTATCAGACCTCCTGTCTGTCCTTTGTCGGTGATGTTGGTGATTATGATGTGTGTGCTGCCATGTTCCGTGAAATCAAAAAGGCCTATGGCAGTCTGGATATTCTGGTAAACAATGCCGGGATTTCCTATATTGGCCTTCTAACGGACATGGAAATCGCAGATTGGAACCGTATTGTCCAGAACAACCTGACCTCCGTTTTCAACTGCTGCCGTCTGGCAGCTCCAGATATGATTCATGAAAAAAGAGGTAAAATTATCAATATTTCTTCTGTCTGGGGCAACGTAGGTGCCTCCTGTGAGGTTGCCTATTCCACCACCAAAGGCGGCATTAATGCCTTTACAAAGGCATTAGCCAAAGAACTGGCTCCCTCTGGTATCCAGGTCAACGCCGTTGCCTGCGGAGCCATCGACACAGAAATGAACCAGTTTCTTGCCGATGACGAGCTTCTTGCCCTGACCGAAGAAATCCCTGCCGGCCGCCTGGGCCGTGCCGAAGAGGTCGCCAACCTGGTCTATGCCCTGAACCATAAAAACGAATATCTGACCGGACAGATTATAGCCTTAGACGGAGGGTGGGTTTAATTTCCTTAGGTATTGCAATACAAATACAGCAAAAGTAAAGCACCTGCAAAAAAAATACCTCCTGTAACAAACAGCACCTGATACTCCCACATGGGTTCTTCTTTTTTCTTTCTTTTTCTCTCCAAATAGGCTCCATAGCTTTCCCTCGGTTTTCCTAAAAATGGGAGCAGCTGACTTACAGCTCCTCCCATTAAATAAGAAACACCATGAAAAATCCCTTGCCTGGAAAGTATGAGAAGAAAGCCCAGCATAAGAAAAAGAAGACCAGGAACTGTAAAGGCATCGCACAATATTTTATAAATTTCCTTAGAGCTCTTAGCATTCCATAATTCCTGTTCCCATACTATAAGCAGCAGCATAGATAAACCAATACCTGCAGCTGTCATATATCTTATCCCTTTTCCTCTCCTTTTCATGAGACTAGCTTAACTCCTTTCGATAACGTTCTTCCTCCTCACGATTACAGTAAACAAAGTGCCCACTGGTAATCTCTCTCATGACCGGCTTATCCTCTGTATAGTCATGCTCTGCCACATTATTATATAAAATTCTTTTTCTTTTCTTCTCTGTACATGGATCCGGCAACGGAATCGCCGAAAGCAGCGATCGTGTATAGGGGTGCAGAGGATGGGCGAAAAGCTCATCTGCATCTGCAAGCTCTACCAGCTTTCCAAAGTACATTACTCCAATCCTGTCAGAGAAATACTTAACGACCGAAAGATCATGGGCTATAAACAAAATGGTAAGTCCGAGCCTGGAACGAATCTCGTTCAGCAAATTGATAATCTGTGCCTGAATGGATACATCCAATGCCGAAATAGGCTCATCTGCAATCAAAAGATCCGGCTGCATGATAATTGCCCTTGCAATTCCAATACGCTGTCTTTGCCCACCGGAAAATTCGTGAGGATAACGGCTTGCGTGATCCCTTACCAATCCTACCATCTCCAGTATTTCGTATACCTTCTCATCAATGGCTTGCTTATCCTTCATTCCTTTAATAACAAGCCCCTCAGAAATAATTTCCTTTACCGTCATTCGAGGATTCAGAGAAGCAATGGGATCCTGAAAAATCATTTGAATATTCGTGACAAATTTATTGCCCTTCCCATCAAAGGACTCACCCTGATCCTTCCTTGCTCTTCGTATTTCCTCTTTATTTGCAGCGATGAGCTCTTTTAATTTCCGTCTTTCCTCTGCAATGCCGGCATTATTTTCTGCCCTTTTTTCCGGCTTTTCCTTTATCTCCTGCCGAAGCAGCTTAATTCTTTCTGCTGCCTCTCTTTTTCCAGTCCTAATTGCTTCCTGATAAGATTGAATGCCTGCACAAATCCGCTTTCCCTTAAAGTAAATATTACCTGAGGTAATATCGTAAATCTTTATGATGGAGCGGCCTGTTGTCGTTTTACCACAGCCAGACTCTCCCACCAGACCAAACACTTCGCCTTCCTTTATGTCAAAGCTAACATCATCTACAGCCTTAACCGATTTAAAATACTGGCAAAGATGCTCTACCTTCAGCAATGGTGCTGCCTCCTTATGACTCTTCACAGCTTTCACCTCCCAGTTTTTTCATTTTTTCGATGCGTCTCCTTATTATATCCGGCATTTCAACCTTCGGTGCATCAGGATGTAAAAGCCAGGTCGCTGCAAAATGGCTGTCTGTAATGCGAAACATCGGTGGCTGCATTTCAAAATCAATTTCCATAGCATATTTATTCCGTGCAGCAAATGCATCTCCCACAGGTGGATAAATCATGTTTGGTGGTGTACCCGGAATCGCATCCAGCTTTTCATCGGTATCCAGATCTGGCATAGACGAAAGAAGTGCCCAGGTATATGGATGCCGTGGGTCATAAAAGATATCCTCCACGGTTCCGTATTCCACAATTTTACCTGCATACATAACTGCAATGCTGTCTGCCATATTTGCCACAACACCAAGATCGTGGGTAATAAAAATAACAGATAAGCCTCTTTCTTCCTTTAATTTATTAATCAGCTCCAGAATCTGTGCCTGCATGGTAACATCAAGAGCAGTTGTCGGCTCGTCGCAGATCAGAATATCCGGATTGGCAGCCAGAGCAATCGCAATGACAATTCTCTGCCGCATACCGCCTGAAAATTCAAAAGGATACTGATAGTATCTTCTTCGCGGCTCATGGATACCAACCTCCTCCATCAGCTTCAGTGCCTGCTCCTTCGCCATCGCTTTAGTTAGCTTATACACCACCTGGGAGGCCTTTTTCTTTAAATAGTCTACCACCTCAATACTTCTGGCCTCAAAATCCACGATCGGATGATCTATGTAGGCCTTATACTGCTCCTCCAAATGCGTGATAACCTGTAGGATATTTTCCTTCAGTGCCAAAAGATCTGCTGTTGTCTTTGGCACAACAATCCAATCCACAGTTTTTCCCTTATCCAAAAGTCTCTGGCGCTTTTTTGACTGTCTTTCAAAACGCTTTTCCTCTCTTGGATTTTCCTGTACAAAATAAAAATATTGTTGAATACTGCTTTCCAGACTGGTGGAAAAGGTATAGGCAGTATTATCCTTTTTAATTTCCAGGTAATCAATGGAGGCCTCCACCTCCCTGGAGAGCTGCTTTGCATATTTCAACGCCTCTGCCTTGTTTAATTCACCCTGAAAAAACTCCTTTGCCTCTTCCAGCCGCAGCAAAAGCTTTTTCTTATTTTCCAGGGCTTTTTTATAGGAATACTCTATTCCTGTCTGCTCCAAAGCTAAAAAATCCTTCATGAAATTTTCATCCAAATAAGAGAGTGTCATTTTATTTAATTCATCCCTGGAAAATTTTCTAAAATCCACGCCTGGATTTTTCAGCTTATAGTAGCCAATTCTAAAAAAGTCCGGCCCTGCATCCTTTGTCAGCTTCTTTAAGACCTCTTCCAGCTCCTCCAGGCTCTCCCGGAGCTCTTTATTAAGCTCGTTTTTCTTAGTCACTGCTCTTAGCTTCCCGTCTATGGCAATCAGCTGCTTTTCGTACTCTACAGGAATAAAGGTATTTTTTATTTTTGGAAGATTTCTTAGCAGCTCTGATAAAAATCTTTTCGTATCTACCTTCTGTTTTTTACTTACCAGAAATAAAAAATCCTCCAGATCTGACAATAGCTTTTTTGATAGTGATATTACTTCGTTGTAATCCTGCTCCAGGCGATTTGCCTCAATACAAAACCGATCAAAGATATCTATCAATTCTGCAACCTTTTCCTTCTTCTCTATCGACGCCTGTATCATATTTTCCTTTAAAATTGCCAGAATACCGTTAAATTCCTTTTTTGCCAGCCGGCGATTTGCCTTATTTTTTAAAAGCATTGCCTCTGTTATTTGTTTTCCAATCTTGACAATTGGGTTCAGCGAGGATAGAGGATCCTGAAAAATCATAGAAATCTTATCTCCCCGCAGCTTATAAAGCTCCTCCTCTGACAGCTTTAGAAGATCCTTTCCATCGTAGAGAATCTCTCCGCCCTCCACAATAGAATTTCCTGCCAGTATTCCTAAAATTGCCTTTGATGTAACAGACTTACCAGAGCCTGATTCTCCTACGATAGCAAAGGTTTTTCCTCTTTCTAAATCAAAGGAAATATCCCGTACCGCCTTTAGCGTTCCACTGGCTGTGCGAAAGGAGACCTTTAATTTTTTTACCTCAAGAATTCTATCCATAATCTAATCCTCCACACCACGAAGAGATGGATTAAATGCATCTCTAAGTCCATTTCCAAATAAATTAAAGCAAATCATCAGCAGCGAAATCACAATTGCCGGAAAGATCATTAAATGCGGATAATTGGTCCATATGCTGCTTGCATCAGATAACAACGTACCCAGGGAGGTTACCTTCGTTGTACTGAATTTTACGATTCCCAAAAAGCTAAGGGTGCTCTCTGAATTAATAACCCCCGGAATGACCAGTGCACAGGAGGTAATAATCGTTCCCAGAGAGTTTGGGAAGATATGTTTCCAGATAATCCTTCTATCCCGTGCTCCCAGGGTTCTGGCAGCCATAACATACTCCTGATTCTTAAAACGATAGAACTGGGTTCGGACACGAGCCGCGGTGCCAATCCAGCCAGTTAAAACAAAGGCAAATAAAAGGCTTGGTATGGTTCCCACCTTAGCAGATAGGTGAATCTGAAAAAGGGTTGCTACAATAACAAAAGGAATTCCAGCCAGAATATCCGATACACGCTCAAGCAGAATATCTGTAGCACCGCCATAGTATCCCTCAATCGCTCCGTAAACTGCACCAATAACCAGATTGATAAGAGATACACTAATAGCAACAACAAGACTAAGACGAATACCATCTGCCATCCGAAGTGCCAGATCATAGCCCTGGCTGTCTGTACCAAACAGGTATTGCGGTGGAAAGCCATTCTTATAGATATAATAATTGTAATACAGCATACGAACACGATACTGGGCTGTAGAAACATCACCGCCACCTGCATATTCATAGTAGGCCAGACTTCCATCCTTATTTCTTTTGTAATTCTCCTCCAATACCAGATCAGGACCATAGGAAAGTATTTTTGTACTGCCATCAGCCAGTGTCTTTACCGGAGTTCCCTTTTCTGACTTATACCAGTTATTTGCATCCAGAGGATCTATATTATATTCATTCTCCTCTATCAGAGGGTACAAAACCTTAATTCCTGTTTTCTCCTCCCAGGCAATGATATCGTTATATTCTGACTGCTCAATGCTACGATATATAAAGCCTACCTCCAGGTAGACATCAATTCTTCCCTTATACATTGTCCTCTTTTTACGGGTAGCATCCACTGCGGTATAGCCCTCTCCAAGCCTTATCAGCGGCTGATAGTGGCTCTTCATTCCCTCAGAAATCGTAGCCCCCCCTTTGTCATAGTTTACAGCACCTACACCAACCGCTGCCGCCTTAATCATACCCTTCTCTGAAAATTCACGATTTTCTCCGCCATCAAAGAAGCCCAGTGCCCTCATAGTCTCAAGTCTCGGTGCTTTTTTCGCATAAAAGGAATCAACAAACTGAGCATCATGGGTTGTACATACGAAGGGTGCAAGCAGTGCAAACAGTACAATGATAATAATAATCACAGTTGCTGCAACTGATGCCTTGTTTTTTCGAAAACGTATCCACGCATCCTTTAAATAACCGATTGGTTTATCCTCAAATTTCTTATCACTGATGCGTTCTCCTGTTTGAACCAATCGGAATTTCTCCTTTGGAATTACGATATCTATTTTATTATCTTCTATTTTATTATCTTCCATTTTACTGCTCCCCCATTCTGATTCTTGGATCAATAAAGCCATAGCTAATATCAACCACTATGCCTGCCAGCAGGCCGATAAAGGTGTAAAATACACTATCCATCATAAATATGTCATAGTCGAACAGGGAGATCGACTTCAGATAGAGCTGGCCGACACCAGGAACAGCAAAAATCTGCTCAATAATCATAGAACCACCTAAAATGCCAATAAAGCTGGAAATAATCATCGGCAGAATAGGTACCATTGCATTCTTTAATGCATGTCTTGTCGTCGCCTGAGCTCTTGTCAGACCCTTGGTTCGTGCCAAAAGCATATAATCCGAGGTAAGTGTTTCTGACAGCTCTGCCCGGGTAAATCGGCACAGTCCTGCAATTTCACCGAAGGAAAGGGCCAAAACCGGTGCCAGCATACTATAAAACATCTTGGAGCTTACCCAGGAGCCCCCTGCATCTGCAAGAGAATAAATCTGCAGCGGCAGCCATCCCAGCTTGGAATAAAATATGTACTGAACCAAAAAGGCGTAAACATAGCTTGGGATAGAAACAAACAGCATGACCATAGTACTAATAAGAGAATCCTGCCATTTATTCTTTTTTACAGCGGCATAAATCCCCAGAAGTATGCCTAGAGGAATAGAAAACAAAAGGGAATAGAGGTTAACAAGAATGGTTGGAAGAAGTCTTTCGGTCAGCACATCCCAGGCCGGCTGGCGAAAGGCGATATACCAGGAGGTACCAAAATCCCATTTTGTAATAATATTCCTAAGATAAATGCCATATTGCAGCAGCAAAGGCTCATCATAGCCCAGGGCCTTCCAGCGGGCAGCAATAGCAGCCGCCTGAACCTTATCTGTAGGCAGCTGTCTTGGCAGAATGCGTATCAGCAAAAAACATACCGTTGTAATAACAAACAACGTAAAAAACATTAAAATAACTCTTTTTACAATATATTTTAACATGAAACCTCTCTTCCTTGCAAAAGAAGGCAGAGCCGAAAATACTGTTATCAGCTCTGCCTGCCTCAAAGTATTTCACTCCTTAATACTTATTCGTACTTCAGCATGCCATTTTGCTCTGCAACAAAATCTGCCCATTCCTTGTCTGTAAAATTATAGCTCAGTAGACGCAGTTCACCAAAGCCATACATGATATTGTAATTCTGTGTGTAATTGCTACACTGGAAGGACAGCATAGTACAGTTTGTTTGAGTGTCCAGCGGAATTCTATAGTATTTCTTTAGGAAATTTTCCTCCAGCTTTGCTGTTATCTTCAGCTTTGTTGTATAATCAGCTGTCGCAAAAGGTCCCGATCCAATCAGAGCATTTGACCAGTCCTTCCAGGTCATGGTAACATCCTTACCCTCTACATTCAGGGTCAGCTTCTCCTTATCCGGCTGCCAGCAAGCACCCTCGTTAATCTGATATTGCTCATTATCGCAGTATACCTGCAGAAAGCTAAATGGATAGAAGGCAGCTCCTCCCCAGGCACCAGCACCTATTGCATATTCGCCCTTAGGTACATCACCAAACGGATCCGGAATATTTCCTACTCCCTCCAGAACAATCTTTCCGAAGCCGGAATCCTCTGCAGCTGCATTGATATACTTATTCAGCATCTCCAGACGCTTATTTTGTGGAGAGGTCAAGGCTGCCGAGCTATAGGCAATGCGGATTTTAATCTCTTCTCCGGCCTTATAGAGCTTATCTGCCACCAGCTGGTCACAGGCCTTCTTCATCAGAGCCTTGGCCTCCGTAAGGTTATAGCCGTTTACCGACTTATAAGCCTCCTCCAGGGTTTCATAGGCCTTACCCTCTCCATATTCAATACCGTATAGATCACAAACGGCCTGCATAGCTGGCTCAGAGCTACGGTAGGATGAGGTTGGATCATTATATATGTCATAGAAATACAGGTTACCCATCAGAGCATAGGCAGGCTTGTGTCCCGGTGTCGCCGTTACATACTCACCTCTGTCAATCGACAGGCTGAATGCCTTACGGAAATCAATATTAGATAGAACAACACTATTTTTATTTCCCTTAGACTTATCCATCTCCTTCAGGGCATCCAGATTGGTGTTGAAGAATAAAGAGCTGGTGTAGGTTAGATCTGCCCTGTACAGCTGCTCGCTGGTTGTATAATTCAAAAGGTCATCCGCGGTCGGCTCCCAGTCAGAAAGCTCACCCTTTAAAAAGGCCTGCTTTGCCGTCGCTGGATCCATAACATCAATAATAATTTTTGTTGTCTGATACTGTAAGACCGTCTTTCCATCTACCTCAAAATTAGTGTAGGAAACCAGACTTCCATCCTCCTGCTTCTCATAGCCATACCAGTTTTCGTTCTGAACAAAAACAACCTGCTTTTCCGGCTGATAGGATTCCATCCTGTATGGCCCATAGGACATCGTTGTCTCAACAGAGGTACCATAGTTGGTGGTCACCAGCTCACCACTGGTATCCTTACCCTTCTCATAGTAATCCTCATAGACCAGCCATGTACTAAGACAGGAGTTTAAGAATACATTAATATCATCATGGTATCTTGTGACATAGCGAATGGTATAGTCATCTACCTTGTAGCAGCCTACCGTAGCATCATAGTCTACCTCCGGATAGCTATGCTCATAATAGATATAGTTTGCACAATCTGCCTTGGTTTCGTTCCAGTCAGCAACCTTGGTAATCACCTTCGTCATAAGCTCTATAGCCTCATCCGTTACGGCTACTCTTCCATTGGCATCTGCCTTTGCAAACAGCGTGTCATATGCGTCAACATCGAAGTATGTAGCACCATACTGCTCTACATAGGTTTTAAGAGTATCCTCTTGTAAATGGGATAATTTATCTGCAGAGGCAAAATAAACGCTATCACCCTCCGGGGTAGCATAGGTTCCATCCTCCCTCTTTACCAGATCCTCCAGTGTAAATCCGCCACTTGCTCTATTATCAAGCCATACCCTTGTTCCGGAGTAGTAATATTCCTGACCTCCCGCTACAGCAGATTCTCCAGAATAGTATGAATTAGCACGATAATTTTTCATAGAGCTGTCTAAAAGAGCCTTCATAGACGTAATATAGGAGTCTGCATTGATTGGTGTTCCATTCTCCCATTTTGCATCTTTATTCAGCTTAATCTCAAATACATAACCCTCTTCAACGGTATCCTTTGTCATCCCTTCCTGGAAAACTACGTTGTATTTCTCCAAATCTTCCTTGTTTTCCTTTGTCACGTCAGTAATAGACTCAGCCATTTCATAAATCCATTGATATTCGCCATTTTCTGAATCCTTAATGGACAAGCTTACAAAGCCGGTGGAAAGATAGTCAAGAATTGTCCTCTCATCAGCTATTTCCCAAGTGTGCGGATTCCACTTTGTTCCTAAGGAAGCTGTGTAGGTTCTATAGGTATAGGTGGCTGGCTCTTTCGCCTGTGTGTCAGCCTCCTTTCCTCCTCCACAGCCCGTCAGTGCCGTCATAAATAAGGCGGCCATGGTTGCCAATGCTACAATTTGTTTTCTCATCTGAATCCTCCTCCTAATAATATAATAAATGTTTTTAGAATTGCCGGAGCACAGGGTGCGAAGCAATCCATAGATATTATAGGGTGGGCAAAAACCTGTTGCCCCAACATGATAATATATTTTAAAATAATATATCTTTTAATAGAATACCATTATTTTCCTACAAAGACAAGTGTTTTTGCTTTAAATATATTACACAACATTTCTATTCCATCATATAATAATTACAAATGCTATACAGGAGTTTTCTATGGAATACAAAAATCTAAACCAGATACCGACCTATCCGGAGTACAACTATGACAACGCCGACGACATAGACCGGGACATGGACTACATGAAGGAGATGTATCCAAAGGCTGTCCGTGCCATCCAGCGGGAGGTCGATGAAGAATGTGACAAGCTGGAATACGACGGAAGCTGTATGTTTGATGAGCATCCCAGCTGCGAGCATCTGGGCACTATCGTAGACGCCATTTATGACCGGATTCTGGAATCCAATCCAGATGGCTTTTTTATGCAGGCTGAGCAGGTCATTCCACCAAGACAGCCCGGACAATTGCCACCTTGGGGTCCACCTCCTTTCCGTCCACCGGTAGGCCCGCCAATGGGTCCAGGCTCTGGACGTCCCGGACAGCCATCCAGACCACCACAGCCGTCACGGCCTTCACGTCCACCAAGACCGGACTTTAGGCCAGATGGCTCACCGGACTGGCTAAGACATCTGATTACCGTCCTTCTTTCTAATGAAATGATGCAAAGAAGAAGACGCTACCGCAGACGGAAGCGTCCTTACCAAGGCTTCTAATAGTCCTCATTATAAATGGGAGAAGCCACTATAATTTTAGTTGTATCCGTTTCTTCGTTATAAGAAGACACGACATTTAAATTGATGCGTTTCCCTTCGCTAATCACATTCTGTGGTAGCAAAGGCGAATATCCATAGGCAGAGAATATTCCGTTTCCGGTAATGCCCTGTACGGACTCTGCCTTTTTTTCTGCAAAAATTTCAGAGGTCAGAGCCTCCAGCTCTTCCTTAGAAAGCTGTCCTTCATACTCCTCTTCCATCAAGATTGCTTCAATACTCTCCGACTGTCCGCTGCCTGACAAAGCCACTGCCTGAGCTGCTGCTCCCAGCCAAAGAATTCCCAATATATATAAATAAAACCGTATTTTCTTATTCATACAAAAACCTCCTGTTTTGGTTTCTACTACTATTTTTCCCAAAACAGGAGGTTCTATACTACATTTCCACCTTAAAGCAGATATAGCTTGCACCATCCATTTCCTCGGTACTGACGGTCAGGCTGCCGCCACAGCGTTCAGTCAGCAGCCGGGCATTATAAAGCCCCAGTCCGCGACGTTTCCCATCGTCCTTTGTCGTATATCCTTTCTCAAAGAAATGACCAATTTCTTCAATCGTAAGCCGCGGATGCCGGTTCCATATTTCAAATACCGTCTGGTCATTCTCTGAGCCTAAAAACATCTTAATCTGGTTGTACTCTTCATTGCAGGCCTCCATGGCATTATCAATCAGCGTACCGACAACCTCAATCAAATCATGCTCTGAGGCCCTTGTAAGCATCATCCTGCCCTGCACATGGATATCCAGACGGATAAAATCCTTTACTGCAATAATTTTGCTGTAAATAAAGCCTGCCAGCACCTTATCGCTGATTTTCAGGAGAGACAAAAACTGCCTGCTCCTGTCATCATACAGCTCTTTAATGTATTTAGACTGCTCTGCCACAAGCTCATCATAATTGTTGATGGTCATATGCATATTTAAAATTGCATTCATATGGTTATCAAATTCGTGCTGTTTTATGCGAATTTCCTTTACCAGCTCCTCCAGGGGTTTTGTATAAAGGCGGTACATCTGCAGCTCCTTTTCCTGCTTTGCAAAAATGTCATAGCTATTTTTCCGTTCTGCTGTTATTAACAGCAGTATAGCTATGGAAAAAACAAGAAAAACAAAGCTTTTTTCATCAATTTCGCCTACCACACCCCAGGAAATAATAAAATAAATGACAAACAGTAAAAATAATATACATACAAAGCGATAAAACAGTTTATTCATGCAAAAGGCTCCTTATTTGTGTCTTATAGGTAACACCTATTTCTACCGGTTCCTTGCTGCCACGTATTTTTATCATGCGATTTACGGTATCTACATATTCTATGTATCTTTGATTTACAATATACATCCGGTGACACTGTAAAAATTCATCCTGCGGAAGCTTTGGAAGCAACTGCTTCAGTGTAAGATAACGAACCGCCAGCTCTTCTGTTTTCAGCACCAGCCGCACACCACGGGATATCGCCTGAATAAACAAAATATCATCGCAGGAAAGCTTATAATTAATCCCATCCTTTTTTATCGTAACAGAGGCTTCCTCCCTCTGTTCCAGGCTGTGTAGCAGCACCTTTTCTATAATCGCCGCCACCTCAGTTCTATCAAAGGGCTTTGTAATATAACGATAACACTGCAGCTCCCGGTAAGACTGAAGTTCCAGTGATAAAATCGAGGTTACGAATACAATCGGTGTAAACTCATAGCAGTGAAGCTTTCGTATTTTCCTCGCCACATTCATGCCAGAGGTATCAGAAAGCCTGGTTGTATCCAGATTAATATCCAGAAGAAACAGGGAATATTCCCTGTCACAGGAAAGAGCTGCTATAGCTTCCTTTTCTGAAGCTATAGCAGTTACTTCTATCTCCTCTGATATAGATTTAATAATTTCAATCAAAGCATTCCTGCTCTCCGTCTGATCCTCCAAAATCAGAATTCTCATTTTACCTCTGCTCCAACTTCAACTAAGGACTTAGCAAGACCTGCAAGGCCCTGAATCTCCGATGGAATAATAATCTTGGTAGCCTTGCCATCAGCAGCCTTAGCAAAGGCTTCCAGACTCTTTAACTGAATAATAGCTTTCGTAGGGTCGGCCTCATTTAAGAAACGGATACCATCAGCATTCGCCTTCTGTACTACTAAGATAGCCTCTGCCTGGCCTTCAGCTTCACGAATTGTAGCCTCCTTCTTTGCCTCTGCACGAAGAATCGCAGCTTCCTTTTCAGCCTCTGCTTCCAGTACGGCAGATTCCTTTTTACCTTCTGCCACCAGAATCATGGACTTCTTCTCACCTTCCGCAATCAGGATAGACTCACGGCGTTCACGCTCTGCCTTCATCTGCTTCTCCATAGCATCCTGAATCGCAGCCGGAGGAATAATGTTCTTTAACTCAACACGGTTAACCTTGATGCCCCACGGGTCGGTGGCAACATCCAGAGATGCTCTCATCCTGGTGTTGATAACCTCTCTGGAGGTAAGAGTTTCATCTAATTCCATATCACCGATGATGTTACGAAGTGTCGTAGCCGTCAGATTCTCAATCGCCATTATTGGATTCTCTACTCCATAGGCATACAGCTTCGGGTCTGTAATCTGGAAAAACACAACCGTATCAATCCGCATCGTTACGTTATCCTTTGTGATAACCGGCTGTGGTGCAAAGTCCACTACCTGCTCCTTTAACAGAACTCTCTTTGCTACACGGTCGATAATCGGGGCCTTAAAATGAAGACCTACATTCCAGGTATCACGGTAGCCGCCCAGACGCTCTACGATAAACGCATTGGCCTGTGGCACAATTTTGATACAGGATGCCAGAATAATCAGGATGATAAGAAAAATTAATGTTATAACTACTGCTCCAATGATTTCTCCCATTTCTACCTCTTTTCTGCACAGCTTTTATTTATTGCAGAGTCTGCGGATGCTGTACTGACGCATACTCTGAAACTGAAAAGCCCTTCGGCTTTCAATTATCCTCTTCGATATACCGTTTTACAATCAGCCTAACGCCGACAATATTGACTATCTGTGCCTTCTCCTCAGGTTCTATAATAACTCCATCCTCCTGAGTCCGTACTGTCCACTCGGCACCATTAACAACAGCGGTACCGCTCTGATTAAAATTATCTACTCTTTCGGTAATTTTAATAACCTTACCTATCAGGCCCTCATAATTGGTTTTTACTTTGTGACTATTAATATAGCGCATCGCCCAGGGTCTTGTAACGACTAAAAGCAATGTAGACACTACAATAAACAAAGTGACCTGTATCCAGAAATTCAGTCCCAAAAGGGAAACGATTGTCGCTACCAAGGCTCCGCCGGCAAACCAGATTGTAGTAAGTCCCAAGGTACAAATCTCTATTACCAAAAGTACTGCCATAAAAATCAACCAGTAAATAGGTACCATAAGCCTCGCTCCTTTCCTTTTTCTTACCTATACTCTACTCTATTATTATTCTTTTTTCAATAGGTTTTGCTTCAATTAGGGTTTTTCCTGCGTGAATGATGATTTTTTAGGTAAGTGCTTCAAAACACAGCGTTACTGACAAACAACTGTCATTCTGCTATGATATCA
>NZ_LNAM01000158.1 GCF_001461035.1 Acetivibrio ethanolgignens
AAGGGAAATCCAACTTAAAAACAACGATTTTTTTGTCTTAATTTATGGGTTCATTATAATTAACCAGAGATTCAGAAAAATTGTTTGCTAACTTCATATTGAAGATTGCACAACAAATAGACCTCGACAAAACAGACGAAGCCTTATAAATCCACTTATCCTATTGAATTTTCAAAATATCTTTATCATATAATGAGAATTTGTGCAGAATAGCACCATAGAAATAATCAGACTTACTCCTGAATCCTGATGTCGGAAACTTTATTTTACTTCGTGCCGACTGCGAAATATCCTACTTTAAAGGCTGTAGTCTCACCTATAAATATTAACACTTACTATAATCCAACTTGATAGATTTAGTTGTTTTCATCCATTCAATCAATGCTTCTTCTTCTACTCGATATTCTCTACCGATTTTAATTGATGGAAATTCTTTAGTTCTCATAAGTGCTTTAGCCTGTTTTTCGCTAATTTTCAATACGTCTTTTAGTTCTTCTACTGTTAAAATATTCATTGATTTTTCTCCATTTCTAAAATAAATTCTTTCATCTCATCAAAATTACCTTTAAATAGTACAGTATCATTCTGTTTTAAAATGTACTTCGCTAACTTCATAAAATCGTTTGGATTTGAATGTACTACGGACAAATCTTCTTTATTGATTTTTTCTATTAACGAGTTTAATTCCTTTTCGCAATTAATTCTGTATTCTTTCAGCATTTCTTTACAATGTTGCTGATTCTCTTTCTGGCTTGCCTTGATATTATAATTTGCATTTGCAAAATCGGTAACAGAATTAATCAGATCATTATATTCCGTATAATAAGCTGGTGGTTCTGCGTGATGTTTATGCTTTGCAACAGATTCTACAAATTTTTGATGCCACATTTTTAAACATTTACCATCCACTTCAAAATCTTTTCTCCACAAACGGAGCCACACGTCATAAATCCTACTATTACATAAAATATTTTGAGGATGCTTATTATATATGCATTTATAGAATGCAATAATACGTTTCTTTTCTTCAATATCGTTAATTTGTTTCATGCTTATAACCTCTCATCATCTTAATTCTCTTTCAGAAAGCCTCTTACACGCTTCCTCTAGTTTTGAACCAACAATCAGCTTTACTCTGTACTGTGCAGGTATAATAATCTCTTTGTCCTCATAGAGGTTTCTTGCTCGTTTTTCAGTGTAATACTTTGGCTCAAGTATCATATAGCTATTCAGTTTTACAGAATCACCATTTTCAATAATATCAACAATAACATCCATAAACGCACAAATCACGTTATCTACAATCTCTTGTGTATATTTAAGATTGTATTCTCTCTTATAAGAATGCTTGTTACCTCCAATGTTAATTTTTGTACCTTCTAGTTTTTCCACAACTCGTTTTACAATACCTGGTTTAACAATTTTTTCTTTCATTTTGTTTTTAATCCTCCTTAATTTTTGCCAATGAAATATGTCTTTTAACTGTGTATCAATTTGTGCTATATAATGGCTCTAAAACCCACCATAATCGCCATAGAACAATTTTTCTACTGTCTATGCGAATTTCTCCACCCAATAAATTTAGGCACTAAAATAAGTCCATAATCAATTATATTTCTATAACTAATTATGGACTTATGCAGGTGTCCAAATATTAAATTATTCTATGCTTTTCTTAATGGTTTACTGTACCATTTTCTGTACCAAACTTTTATCAAACTGCACCAAATGGCGATAAGTTATGATAACTTTTTCTAATAGCAAAAATCGGTTAAACAGCTTAAATTCAAGGAAAATCGGCATTTTAAACCTTCAAAACTGGGACATAACAGAGAACTCAATAAATTCCTGCTTGTACTGTTCCATTTCCGATTCCTCCTATATCCCCTATTTTACACATCCTATAATTTCCTGGATATCCTCTATCTTCTGTTCCTTCATAAACCGCTCCATGCCTTCAATAACCTCCAGAGTAGCTCTCGGATTGGAAAAGTTGATAGTTCCAATGGAAACACCAGTCGCACCGGCCATCATAAACTCAATCGCATCCTCTGCTGTCGCGATACCACCCATTCCTATAATCGGAAGCTTAACTGCCTGGGCTGTCTGGTAAACCATGCGGACAGCAACAGGCTTGATAGCAGGACCGGATAAGCCACCGGTCTTATTTGCCAGGGCGAAGCTACGTCTATAGATATCTATTTTCATACCGGTCAGCGTATTGATAAGAGACAATGCATCGGCACCGCCCGCCTCCGCTGCCCGGGCTGTCTCGGTAATATCCGTTACGTTTGGACTCAGTTTCATAATAATTGGCTGCTTTGCACGCTTTTTAAGCTCAGAGGTAATCGCCTCTACCGCCTTGGGATTCTGTCCAAAAGCAATGCCGCCCTCCTTTACATTCGGGCAGGAAATATTGATTTCCAGAAGGTCTACCTCCTCCCCAGCCAGCCGCTCTACTACCTCGCAGTAATCCTCCGTCGTCTTTCCACAGACATTTACAATAATTTTTGTATCATATTTTTTTAAAAATGGAATATCACGTTTTACAAATAAGTCGATACCCGGATTCTGAAGTCCAATGGCATTTAACATACCTCCATGAGTCTCCGCAATCCGAGGGGTTGGATTGCCCGGCCATGGGCTATTAGCTACACCCTTGGTAACTACAGCACCCAGACGGTTTAAATCTACAAATTCACTGTACTCTGCTCCTGAGCCAAAGGTTCCGGAGGCTGTCATAACCGGATTCTTAAGCTCTACTCCGGCAATATTTGCTGACATATTCATAATCTCTTCCTCCTATAGCTCAATCTCATTTGCATAGAAAACAGGACCATCCCAGCAGATTCGTTTATTGTGAACATTGGTATGATGATCTATCTCCTTTGACTTACATACACAGGCAAGACAAGCTCCGATACCGCAGGCCATCTTTTCCTCCAGGGAAATCTGGGCACGAATACTGTTCTCTTCGGCATAAGCCTTGATGCCGCGAAGCATCGGCGTCGGTCCGCAGGCAAAAATCATGTCTGCCGATAAGCCATTGGCACGAACCGCATCAATGACATTTCCTTTTGTTCCCAGGCTTCCATCCTCTGTTGCGAGATAAACTGCTCCAAAGGCTTCAAATTCCTTTGCAAGGAAGGTATCAGCATTCCGATAACCCAGTACAATCTGCACCTCAAAGCTGCCCTTTTTTCTTAAGGTTTTTGCAAGCTCCAGCATCGGTGGAATACCAATACCACCGCCAATTAAAATTGCCCTTTTACCCTCCAGGACAAATCCATTTCCTAAGGGTCCCATAACCTCCAGAGTATCTCCAGCCTTCAGCTGGGAAAATTCCTCCGTTCCCTTTCCGGCAATCCGGTATACTAAACGAAGCTGTCCTTTTTCTTTTTCAATTTCACAGATACTGATAGGTCGTGGTAAAAGCCGATCTCCATCCTTGCAGTAAAGAGCCAGAAACTGTCCCGGTACAGCCTCCCTGGCAATCTCTTCATCGGAAATCCACAGGCTGTATATGTTCCCGGTGAGACAATCAGAGTTCTCTACCTTTGCTGTATTTTTAAACTTCATAGCTTAATTTCTCCTATCCTAAAATGGCTGAATTAATATCCTCTCTCATGTCGATTACTGCCTGTCTGGAGGCATCTGCATAGCACTCTGCTCCGAATTTTTCATAGGCAGGCTGCTTATAAGCAGCAATAATACCACGGGAAGAATTTACAATAGCTCCCAGTCCATCCTTATTAAAATACGGTGCTAAATCCTTAGCCTTGCCACCCTGGGCACCATAGCCAGGTACTAAAATATACTGCTTTGGCATAATCTTACGAAGCACCTCACCCATCTGAGGATAGGTTGCACCAATAACACAGCCTACATAGCTGTAGGAATCTCCCATACATTCAGAACCCCACTGGGCCACCTTTTCAGCTACATGCTCATACAATGGCTTTCCATCAATCAGACGGTCCTGGAACTCCCCGCTGGAAGGATTCGAGGTCTTAACAAGGACAAAGATACCCTTCTTTTCTTCCTTACATACATCTACAAAAGGCTTGATTCCATCAATTCCAAAGTAAGGATTAACAGTCATAAAATCTTCATCAAAGCCACGATAGGTATTCTCCCCTACCTGCACCTTGCCGATATGGGCTGTTGCATAAGCAGCGGAGGTAGAACCGATATCACCACGCTTCACATCACCAATGACAACCAAATCCTTTTCCTTGCAGTAATCAATCGTCTTTTTAAAGGCTACCAGTCCTGGAATACCAAACTGCTCATACATAGCAATCTGCGGCTTCACTGCCGGAATCAAATCATAGGTAGCATCGATAAGCCCCTTATTGTACTGCCATACAGCCTCTGCTGCACCCTCTAAGGTTTCACCATGCTCTTTATAAGCCTTTTCCTTTATATGCTCCGGAATGTATCCAAGCATTGGATCCAGTCCTACTACTATAGGCGCCTTGTTTTCTTCAATTTTGTGAATCAGCTTGTTAATCATTGTCCTGTTCTCCTCTATACACTATATTTCCTGCAACAAGAGTCATCCATATCTTTCCTCTAACCTTCTTGCCATCAAAGGGAGTATTGTGTCCCATAGACACAAACTTAGAAGAATCAATCACATATTCTGCTGTCGGGTCAGTAATAACAATATCTGCTACACTGCCTACTGCCAGACTTCCTCTTTCAATTCCAAGAATCCGTGCCGGATTCTTCGTAAGCTTTTCACAAAGCTGATAGTGGCTGATCCAGCCATTATCCACAAGCTCAGTAACAGCCAGAGAATAGGCTGTCTCCAGACCAACGATACCAAAAGGTGCATCCTTAATAGAACATGCCTTTTCTTCCGCACTATGTGGTGCATGGTCTGTAGCAATTACATCCATAACACCATCAGACATGGCTTTTCTCAAAGCCTCTACATCTGCGCGGCTTCTAAGCGGCGGATTCATCTTGTAGTTCGCATCATCCCCAAGAATATCATCCTCTGTCAGGGTAAAATGATGTGGACAAACCTCTGCTGTCAGAGACAATCCCTGCTCCTTTCCCCAACTTACCAGGTCTACACTATCCTTTGTTGAGCAGTGGCAAAGATGTAGTCTTGCCCCTGTTTCTTTTGCAAGAAGAATATCTCTTGCCACAATTACATCCTCTACTGCATTGGTAATCCCCGGCATGCCGAGCTCCTCTGCCTTTTTACCGGCATTTAAGACCCCATTTCCTACCAGATTCTTATCCTCGCAATGAGCTAGTACCGTCATATTATGCTTTTTCGCCTTCTTTAAAGCCTCCCGGTAAAGTGCTGCATCCATAACACTTTTTCCATCCTCACTAAGAGCAATTACACCGGCTCTCTTCATTCCGTCAATATCAGCCAGTTCTTTTCCTTCCTGCCCCTTAGTAATGGCTCCGACCTGAATCACATTAATGATTGCTTCTTTCTTAGCTTTTTCTATTGCAAGCTCTGCCATCTCCTGACAATCAATGACTGGCTTTGTATTCGGCATCGCACAAATTGTCGTAAAACCTCCTCTGGCTGCTGCCCGAGCTCCTGTCTTAATTGTCTCCTTATGCTCGAAGCCCGGCTCCCGTAAATGCACATGCATATCAATAAAGCCCGGCATTACAAATTTTCCAGAAGCATTAATTACTGTATCAGCTTCTATTCCTTCAATCATGGGTGCTACCTTGTTTACCTTGCCATCCTCAATTAACAGATCCATATTAGCATTCCGTCCTGTAGATGAGTCAATCAGACGTCCGTTTTTAATCAATACCCTCATCTATTTTTCCTTTCTGCAGCTTACAGCTCTGCCCGTTCAATATCAGCCAATACCCTCTGGTTATCAATATAATCCTTTAATTCCTCTCTGGTCACCCAGCGGGCCTCACTTAGTTCTTCCGATAAAATTACCGGATCCGTATCTGCAATACATACATAAGCAATACCCACCTTGTGAGTGTCTTCAATGGTAAAGCTCCAGGTATACAGCATCCGCTCTACCTCCGCAGTCAGTCCGGTCTGCTCCTCAATCAGACGAAGTACGGCGGCATCCGGAGACTCGCCAAAGTCTACTGCTCCATCCACAAACTGCCACTGGTACGGATCCATGATGCAATCGTCATACCATTTTGCTAATATCAAATACTTATCCTCGCTACGAACGATTCCCTTTACTAATAAGCTACAGTTTTTCATAACTTGTCCTCATTTCTGCACGACATTTTAAGAAAAGAACCCTTCGATGCCGTGCCATCGAAGGGCCCATATCTAGTATTAGTATATCAATTTTTTTCGGACACTACAAGCCCCATTATACAAAGAACACACCCCAGCACAGCCAGCCAACTCATCGGCTCCTTTAAAATCAGAGCAGAGGTAAGCATCGTAATCGCCGGTAAAATGTAGATATATACACCGGTCTTTACTGCTCCCAGAACCTCAATAGCATAGTTCCAGCAAAGATAACAGACGGCTGAGGCAATTACCCCCAGATATAAAAGATTACCCAGGATAACCGGCTGCTTTAAAAGCTCTGTTTCCATACCATAGCCTTCCTTCCATAAAAAAGGAAGAAGAAATAAAATACCATAAAAGTGAGTTCTCCGGGTAGCAGCAATGCAATTATACCCACGGTCACTAAGCTTTTTATAAAAAATCGCATAAATTCCATAGGTCGCAGCTGCTAAAAGGGCAAGAAAGTCGCCAAAGGGACTCATATGCATAACAAGGCTTCCGTTCAGCTCTACTAAAATGATACCAGCCATAGCCACAGCAAAGCCAAAGAAGAAATTCTTCCCTGGCTTCTCATTCTTATATATAAAGCAAGCAAAAATAACAGTAAACATCGGTGCTACGGAAATAATAATACTGGCATTAGAAGCAAAGGTATGCATAAGTGCCATGTTTTCAAATAGATAGTAGAGAGTAATCCCTGAAAATCCAGTTACTGCAAACAGAGCCTCATCCTTCCAGCTTTTGGTTTTTTCTATCCTTGGATAAACCACCCATAAAAGCAGATAACAGATTGTAAAACGAATCAGCATAATTTTCATTGGATGAAGATTCTCCAGTAAAACCTTTGTTGAGATAAAGGTGGTTCCCCAGACAATGCTGGTAAACAGGCACAAAAGGTGCACCAGTATCATTTTATTTTTCTTCATAGTAACCTCATATTTTCTCAAATTTTTCTACATCAAACAGGCCAGTATCTAAAAGCCGGAGCTTTGGAATTACAGGAAGAGCCATAAAGGAAAGGGTGATAAACGGATCAATACCTTCCGCTACTCCCATGTCCTTTGCCATAGAAAGTATTTTTCCTGCCTTCCTTTGAATTTCTTCCTTGGATTCTTTACTTAAAAGTCCACAGACAGCTAAAGGAACAGCTCCCACTACCTTTCCACCAGAAGCAAGAACATAGCCACCCTGAATTTCTTTTAAATAATTGACGGCTGCTATAATATCCTCATCATTATCTCCTGCCGCTATAATATTATGGGAATCATGAGATACCGAGGTCGCTACCGCCCCATTTTTAATACCAAAGCCCTTAATCGGTGCAGCACTGACATTGCCATTTTTGCCATGCCGCTCTACGACACACAGCTTATTATAAACTGCATCTGGAAGAAATACACCATTTTCTCCTGGTACCTCCTCAAAAAGATGCTCTGTCAGAAGCTCCTTTGGTATCATACCAAGAACATGGTTTTTGTTTTCTTTTTTCACAATCAGCTTTTCCTTTGTAAGTGTTGGAAATTCTACCGTATGTAAAAGCTCCTCCCAACCAGTAAAATCAAAGCCTTCTACTCTATATTCCTCTGACGGAATACCCTTATATAATGTCATAGTAGCCTTTGCAGTTTTAACATCCTCTAAGACTACCAAATCTGCCTGGTAGCCCGGTGCCACAGCTCCCAGATGCTTTAATCCATAGGCTGATGCCGGATACCAGGAAGCCGTCTTATAGGCCTCTGCCGGCTCCATTCCTAAGGCAATGGCCTTTCGGACACAGACACTGATATGTCCGTCCTCTTCTATCTCCTCCAGGTGCTTATCATCCGTGCAGAAAGCACAGCGGGAAAATGGCAGTCCCTCCTTCAGCATACCGCTTACAATTGGCTCCAGATTCTTTGCTCCGCTTCCTTCCCGGATAAATATAGAAAGACCGGCTCTTAACTTTTCCTTAACCTCATCTATAGTAGAGCATTCATGATCATTTTCGACACCGGACAATCGGTAAGCCTGTAAATTGCCACCAGAAAGCCCTGGTGCATGGCCATCAATATGCTTCTTTTCAAAAAGAGAAAGCTTATCCAGTATTTTCTCTTCTCCTGCCACCACGTCAGTAAAGCACATAACCTCACCCAGTCCCAAAATCCTGTCCTTTTTCAAATACTCTTCCATATCCTCTGCCATGAACTCTCCTGCACCATTGGTATCAAAAGGTGTCGCCGGTACAGATGACGGAATCATGATATAGACATTAAGTGGAACATTTTCTGTCGCTGCCAAAAGAAAATCTAACGCCTTTTTCCCTTTTACATTGACCAGCTCATGTGGGTCTGCAATCAACGTTGTTGTTCCTGACTTTAAAACAGCTTTAGAAAGCTCCCCTGGCATCGCAAGCGTTGATTCAATATGTACATGAGCATCGAAATAACCTGGTACAATGTAGCGGCCCCGGCAATCAATTTCCCGGATGCCTTCATACTGTCCAATGCCGACAATCGTGTCCTGACAGACCGCTACATCCCCTTCCAAAAATTCGTTGGTAAAGACATTTAAGACCCGTCCTCCCTTCAGAACCAGGTCTGCCTTTTCCTTTCCTTCGGCTACTAATAGTAATTTACGCTTCTCCATGTGTAAATCCCCCTTATTTAATTTTATTTAGATTTCATACTCATTGCTTCCTGTGCGATAAAAGGCATCCAGACTTAAAATAGCCCCCTCTACCATACTCGATACCGCAGCATCTGTATAAAATGCCATATGCTGGGTCATCGTAACATTAGGGAACTGCCGCAGATAGGCCATATCCCGATTGGAAATAATAAGTGCTGTCAAGCAGTGGCATATGTAAAGATATTATATCACATTCCTTGTACAATGTCTCTAAATTTACATATTTTGCTTTTTCTCTTATATCAAAGGCTATTGCACTAATTTACCAGATTTTTCCAGAAGAAAACGTACCTTTGACACCAGCTCCTGGGTTGGCTCTTCTACTTCCTTTAACTGATAAGAAAGGTTTCTTTCTTTCCATTTAAATTCTCCCATCTTATGGAAGGGCAACAGTTCAATTCTCTCCACATTTGGGTATTCCTTCAGATACTCTGCCATGGCCTCTACAGCCTCTAGATTATCCGTAAGGCTCGGAACCAGTACATAGCGGACCCAAACCGGAATATTCTTTTCTCTCGTATAATTAAGGAACTGTAATGTTGGTTCTAAAGCAGCTCCTGTTACCTCATGATACCGCTCCGGATCAAAATTCTTTATATCCAGAAGTACCAGATCCGTAACCGTAAGTGCCTCTCTGGTTTTTTCATGGAATAGAAATCCAGAGGTATCCAAGGCCGTATGGATTTCCTGCTCCTTACATGCCTTGAAAACCTCCTTCACAAATTCCGCCTGCATTAACGGCTCACCGCCGGTGAGAGTTACCCCACCGCCGGAAAACCGCATATAAGACTTATATTTTACAATTTCAGTTAAAAGCTCTTCTACTGTATAGGTTCTTCCCTCCTCAGGATTCCAGGTATCTGCATTGTGGCAGTACTGGCACCGCAAGGGACAGCCCTGTAAAAACACCACAAACCGGATTCCCGGTCCGTCTACCGTTCCGCAGCTCTCAAAGCTGTGGATTCTTCCTGTCAGTTCACTCATATTCTTAGTCTCTTTCATGGAAGGTACGATTAATTACATCCAGCTGCTGCTCTCTGGAGAGCTTGATAAAGTTTACTGCATAGCCAGAAACGCGAATGGTCAGCTGCGGATATTTTTCCGGATGATCCATCGCATCCAGCAAAGTTTCCTTATCAAATACATTGATGTTGATATGATGACCGCCATCACAGAAATAACCATCCAGTAAAGCAGTCAGATGCTCGATTCTTCCCTGTTTCTCTTTTCCCAATGCCTTTGGCACAATAGAGAAGGTATAGGAAATACCATCCTGTGCATCCTTATATTTTAACTTAGCGACAGAAGCCATAGAAGCTAATGCACCGCTCTTATCTCTTCCGTGCATTGGATTTGCACCCGGTGCAAAGGGCTCACCTGCCTTACGTCCATCCGGTGTGTTTCCTGTCTTTTTGCCGTATACAACATTGGAAGTAATTGTTAAAATAGACAGTGTAGGCTTTGCATTACGATAGGTCTTTACCTTTCTAAGCTTACCAATAAAGGTGTGCACCAAATCTACTGCCATCTGGTCTACACGGTCATCATTATTACCAAAGGCCGGATATTCACCCTCAATTTCATAATCCACAACTAATCCACTGTCATCACGAATGGTCTTTACTTTTGCATACCGGATAGCCGACAAAGCATCTGCTACTACAGAAAGTCCTGCAATACCGCAAGCCTCAGTACGGAATACATCAACATCGTGAAGTGCCATCTGCAGCTTTTCATAATTATATTTATCATGCATATTATGAATCACATTCAAAGTATTGATATACAGCTCGGACAGCCAGTCAAGCGTCTGGTCAAATCTTGCCATAACCTCATCATAGTCCAGGTATTCACTGGTAATCGGTGCAAACATTGGTCCAATCTGCTCACCGGATTTTTCATCACGGCCACCGTTGATAGCGTATAAAAGTGCCTTGGCGAGGTTAGCTCTTGCTCCGAAGAACTGCATCTGCTTACCAATCCGCATAGCAGATACGCAGCAGGCAATACCGTAATCATCGCCCCACACATCTCTCATGATATCATCATTCTCATACTGAATTGAGCTGGTATCAATGGAAACCTTTGCACAAAATTCCTTAAATGGCTTTGGCAGGGAATTAGACCACAGTACTGTAAGATTAGGCTCTGGTGCTGGTCCTAAGTTATAAAGGGTATGCAGGATACGGAAGCTATTCTTGGTTACAAGAGTTCTTCCATCCATACCCATACCGCCGATAGACTCGGTTACCCAGGTAGGATCTCCGGAAAACAGCTCATTATACGCCGGTGTACGAAGGAAACGTACCATACGAAGCTTCATAACAAACTGATCTATCAGCTCCTGCAGCTCCTCTTCCGTAATAATTCCCTTCTTTAGATCTCTTTCAAAATAGATATCCAGGAAGGTGGATACACGGCCAAGGCTCATTGCCGCACCATCCTGCTCCTTAATAGCACCCAGGTATCCAAAATAGGTCCACTGTACAGCTTCCCGGGAATCCTTTGCCGGAGCTCCGATATCATAGCCATAGCCGGCAGCCATTTCCTTTAACTGCTTTAATGCCTTAATCTGCTCAGAAAGCTCTTCTCTTAACCGGATATCCGGAGATTCGATAACATCTCTCTCCAGAAGCTTCTTCTGCTCCAGTCTCTCTTCAATCAATGCATCTACCCCATACAGGGCAACTCTTCTGTAATCACCGATAATCCGGCCTCTTCCGTAGGCATCCGGGAGTCCGGTAATAATACCGGTATGTCTCGCCTTTCTCATGGCATCGGTATACACATCGAATACTCCGTCATTATGAGTCTTTCTGTTATGGGTATAAATACTCTCTGTCGTAGGGTCAAGCTTATAGCCATAGGCCTCCAGAGCATTCTTTACTACACGGATGCCGCCATTTGGCATAATGCCACGCTTTAATGGCTTATCTGTCTGAAAGCCCACAATAACCTCTTTATCCTTATCCAGATAAGCCGGACCAAAGGTGGTAATGGTAGAAGGGTGCAGAGTCTCTGCATCAATAATTCCCCTTTCATTTTCCTCCTTCATCAGAACCTTTACCTCTTCCCATAACGCCTGGGTTCTTTCGGTTGGTCCAACAAGGAAGGAATCATCACCCTTATATGGCGTGTAATTGTGCTGAATAAAGCTCCTTACACTGATATCCGTTGTCCAGCTGCCTGTTTCAAATCCATTCCATTCTTCTCTCATGCTGCTAATCCTTTCTATATATTGTAGCTTACTCGTATAATTTTGTCAGTTAGCAACTATATATTATTATTAAGTTGCAGCTTTGTCAATTGTAAAAATTGCTAGTTACGCATCGAGAGCCTTATTTAATTCCTCTGTGCCAGGTAAAACAAATCGGCCATCCTTTATAAGAATAGTTCTTATTCCATTTTTATCATAAACAGAAATCTCACCTAACTCATCATAAGGAATGGTGATATCTGTATGACAGTTAAAGTATGCCTTTTCTATTTCTGTCTTTCTCAAAATAGAAATTTCGTTATCCTTTGCAACCATTTCCTTTCCATCTGGCCCAAAGGTCTTTACCTCCTCCTGCATCCGAAAACAAGTATCACCAACTGCAAAATGCGGCCCTGTTTTTTCTGCAATCAAAATCGGTAATTTGCCAGAAATCCCATATTTCCTGGCCATAGCATAAGCCGTCGTATTCGTTCCAATCGCAAACTCTCCAATAGGAAGAGTCTCCTGTTGATTCATAATATTTTCTTTGATAAATTTCTTATTTTCTGCTTCCTCTGAAAAGTTTTTACAGGTATAGTCTGCAATTTTTCCATCCTCAAAGGTAAGCTCTAAATCCAGGTACTTAAGCTCCCGCAAATACACCTCACTGACATGTAAAACACCGTTGGTTCCACTAAGCCTTGGGGAAGTAAATACCTCTCCTACCGGAATGTTAACATCGGCAAGACAATTTTCAAACAGGGTTTCCTTTTCCGGATCAGAAAGCTTTTGCAGGGCAACCTTCAGGTTGGTATGATTCTTTCCCATACCGAGGATATGAACATATTCTCCCTGATCCAATACATCGATAAGCTTCTGCTGGATGTCCCGGTACAAATCCATATCCAGTGTATTTACCTTAACTGTTTCATCAAATATTTCGTTAAAGTTATCTCCGATTTCCGGAATTGGATATGCAATAATCGTAAAGCTGGTCTCTTCCATCTTTATATATTTATTTCCCAAAATAGAGGCATTTCTACGGTAATCTACCATAAGCTTCTGCTGCTTTTCGTTATAGGAAAGAGCCTCCTCCTTTGCCTTCGGTGCAAATGGCTGCTCTCCAAACACTTCAATCAGGGCAGGGCCTGCAAATTTTCCCGCTGCCTCCTTTACCTCTTCATAGGCAGCTGTCATCCCGGAAATCCTTCTGTCCGCCAGTGCTTTATCCAGATACAGAGCATCATCATAGCGGTGGTCATAATCATACTGCCGGTTTGCCCGGGAGCTTACAATTGCTGTTCTGCGAAAGGTAGGACACAGTCCAAGTTCGGAAAATTGCTCTACTGCCGCTCTTACAATCCGTTCAAAGCCCAGATGATAACGAATCTCTACTGTATTCTTAATGGATAAGTCCAGACGTCCATTGACAAAGCCAAGGCGAAAGCCCTCGGTATAGGTTCTTGCCAATGCCTCTATCTTTTCTTTACTTAAACTGTTTAGATATCTTGCCGTCTTTATCTCATTTTCCGTAACCAGCTCCCCATAATAGTAAAGGTAGTCCGGTCCAGCCGCCTCACAGCTTTCCTTTGTTAAATCTGCATCTTTAATAATCGCCGTTGCAAAACCATACTCTGGCAAAAACAGCCGTTTTGTATTCTCCCGGCAGCGTACCTCTGTATAATCACTGTCAAAATAATAAAGAGCTGATTTTACTGCCTGAACGGTTGTCTCATCCTCATCCTCAAACAGATTGAATATTTCGATAAACAGCTCCATTGTAAAGGTCCGTTCTGCCATAAGTCCCTCATAGGCATAGGCTATATTTTTCCGCAGCAAGGTATACAAAACACACAGAGCCGGCCCATAGTCTTTTCCAAGCCTTTCATTGGCATAGGACGGATTTGTATAGCTTGTTTCATAAGCCTCATTACGAATATCTTCATATAGGGCTTCATTCATCTCCTTCAGCTTTGCCCCTTCTGTCTTCTCTCTTGCTTCTGTCATCTTAGCAGCCTTTTCTGTCAGTAAGAGAAAATCTGCTGCCTTTTTAAAATATTCCTGATAGGAAGCACCAACACTTCCTACGTCAGCAGCAATCTCCTGAATTCTGGAGGTTGCCAGTTCATAGCGTTCCTCCATTCCTTTATTTTCTTCTTTGATTACTTCCATATAACTCATATCACAATTTCTCCTATATTTTTTCTTTTGACTTTTTTACAAATAAATGTTAGAATACCCAAGGATGAGTAGCACGGATGGTCGCGGCTGCAAATGCCGAAAGGCTGCAGGTGAGGAAAGTCCGAGCTTCACAGGGCAGGATTCCGGATAACGTCCGGTGGAGGTGACTCCCAGGCCAGTGCAACAGAAATAAACCGCCCGGAGCTTTTCCGGGTAAGGGTGGAAAGGCGAGGTAAGAGCTCACCGCCTGTCTGGTAACAGACAGGGCACATGTAAACCCAATCCGAAGCAAGACCGAACAGAAAGCGATACGGCTGCCCGTCGTGCTTTCGGGTAGGTCGCTTGATTCTGGTGGCGACATCAGAACTAGATAGATGACCATCGATTACAGAACTCGGCTTATAGTGCTACTCATTTTTTCTAAAAACTATTTCAACAGAGAGCTTCCATTTGGAAACTCTCTGTTTTTAATTCGAGGCAAGGAGTTTGCTTTGCAAACTCTTTGTTCTCAGATATGGAAATAGCTGTTTCCTACAAACTCTCTTAAAATGGAATTCTTTGGTACATCCTCACTGGATACTCCTACAAAGTAATCCAGGAATTTAAGAATTCTCTTTGCCTCCATATAAGCCGGCTCATCCTCCCGGATACCAAACAATATCGGCTCTGCATACTGCTTTAGCACAGCCAGTTCATAAATCAGTGCAGAATTAAACATAACATCCGCCTGTTCCTGGAATGGAAAAATATATTCTTCTTCTCCTGCCCGCACAGAGGACCACATGTCAATGGTTCGTGCCGCACTGGCACCTCTGGTTCTGGCATCCCTTACCATACGGCGGATCAGACGCCCATCTGAGGTCGGAATCTGGTTATGTTCATCTATATTCAGCGTTGTCAGGGCACTGATATAGATTTTAAACTTACTTTCTGCCGGCAGAGAATAGGATAGCTTGTCATTTAGTCCATGGATGCCTTCAATCACCAGAATATCATCCCTCCCCAGCTTCTTGTAATTACCCTTATATTCACGCTTACCCGTCTTAAAATTAAAGGTCGGCAGTTCTACCGTTTCACCGGCAAGTAAAGCCAGCATATCCTTGTTAAACTGCTCAATATCAAGAGCCTCAAGACACTCAAAATTATAAGTGCCATCTTCATTTTTCGGTGTCTTCTCCCTGTCAACAAAATAATCATCCACAGCAATCGGATGGGGCTTTAGCCCAAAGGTGCGAAGCTGTATCGACAATCGGTGGGAAAAGGTAGTCTTTCCAGAGGAAGATGGGCCTGCAATCATAACAAATTTCTTGCCTTTGGAGCTTGCAATCTGTTCTGCTATCTCGCCAATCTTCTTTTCCTGCAGTGCTTCCTGCACCAGCATCAAATCACTCATACCGCCAGAAGCAATAACATCATTTAGAGCTCCTACCGTAGCAATTTCCATTGTCTGATTCCAACGGCTTGCCTCGCGAAGAACAGAAAACAGCTTATTCCTTGGTACAAACTCCGGTACCCTCGTTGGCTCCTTTCTGGTAGGCAGCTGTAAAATCAGTCCTTTGTCAAAGCTGTATAAATCAAAATATTTTAATGCACCCGTACTGTATGGCATATAGCCAAAGAAATAGTCCTCAAAACCGTCCAGATTATAAATATTCGTCTTAGATACCCGACGGTACTTAAAAAGCTTTTCCTTATCGTACATCCGGTATTCATGAAAGCGTCTGACTGCCTCGCTGGTATTCATCGTGTATTTGTCAAAAATAATATCCTCCTCCACCAGCCTGTGCATCCTGTCTTTGATTTTCTTCCGAATTTCCTCAGAAATACCCTTTTCTCCAACAGCCGCTCCTTTAATCTCAATATAATATCCAGGCCCCAAGGAATGCTCTACCGATACCTTTTCAATTTTATCTCTTTCAAGCACCTGGTAAACAGCCTTCATAAGAACCATAATAATTCCTCTTACATAGGTTTTCATACCGGCAGAATGCTCTGCCGTAAGAAAGGCTATTTCTTTTTCCTCTCCAGAAACTTTCTTTCGAAGCTCCTTTAACTGTCCATCTGCCACTGCCAGTAAAATATCATTTTTGTATTCTGCCTGATGTTCCCTTGCCAATTCATAGTATGTCTTTTCTTTCATATTCTTCTCCTTTTTCTGTTGTATTTATGTATAATATGCCAAAGCTTCCTCCATATATTCTAGCTCCTGCAAAAGTTCTGAAAGCCTCTCTTTATTTCTATCATGAGCTTGTCCAGAAAGCTCTTTTGTCACCTTGGTAAAGCTTTCTTTTCCATACTCCAGAAATTCCTTTAAAACCGGATTTTTCTGCTCTAAAAGAAGCTTTCCAAAGCGATAAAATATCTCTTTGTCATAACATTCCTGTCCTTTTACAGCCCGGATGCCGGTATAGTGCTTACCATCCTCTGTAAGCATAAATTCTTCTACAATCCGAAAGCCCAGCTCATGAATATAATGTCTGACATTGCCAATCTCTGACTGAGGCTGCAAAACAAGCTCCTTTACTGTTTCCACAACCTTCCTGCTCTCCGAAAGAATCTTTACAGTAAGGCCACCCCCCATACCACTTATCAAAATAGTATCTACTTCTCCAGGCAAAAGCTCCTTTGCCCCATCCGATAATCTTGTCTCTATCTGCCCGGAAAATCCACATCGACAAATATTTTCCTTTGCACGCTCCAGAGGTCCTTTATTAATATCCATTGCAATTCCGGAAGGAATAATTCCCCTTTCTGCCAGATAAATTGAAGTATGGGCGTGGTCACAGCCAATGTCTGCAAGTCGGTTTCCTTCTGTCACCATGGCTGCAACTGCCTCCAAGCGTTTTGATAACTGCATAATAAACTCCATTCCAATTTTATTCCAAATAATCCTTCAGCTTCCGGCTACGGCTCGGATGACGCAGCTTTCTTAAAGCCTTTGCCTCAATCTGGCGGATACGCTCACGGGTTACATTAAACTCCTTGCCAACCTCCTCTAAGGTTCTGGCTCTTCCATCGTCCAGACCGAAACGCAGGCATAAAACCTTCTGTTCTCTCTCAGTAAGTGTGCCTAAAACATCGCCCAGCTGCTCCTTTAACAGAGTAAAAGCAGCCGCCTCTGCCGGTACCGGTACATTGTCATCCTGAATAAAATCGCCCAGATGACTGTCCTCCTCCTCACCAATCGGAGTTTCTAAGGATACCGGCTCCTGGGAAATCTTCTGAATCTCCCGTACACGCTCTAATGGCATATTCATCTCTGCTGCAATTTCCTCTAAGGAAGGCTCTCTTCCAAGCTCCTGTAAAAGCTGCCTCTGTATACGAATCAGCTTATTAATCGTCTCCACCATATGCACCGGAATACGAATGGTTCTTGCCTGGTCAGCAATCGCCCTGGTAATTGCCTGGCGAATCCACCAGGTCGCATAGGTACTAAATTTATATCCTTTGCGGTAATCGAATTTTTCAACGGCTTTAATAAGTCCCAGATTTCCTTCCTGAATCAGGTCTAAAAACAGCATCCCCCTGCCAACATATCTTTTGGCAATACTGACTACCAGACGCAGATTAGCCTCTGCAAGACGCTTTTTAGCATCGGTATCGCCTTCCTCCATCTTCTTAGCAAGCTCGATTTCCTCATCTGCACTTAACAACGGTACTTTTCCGATTTCCTTCAGATACATTCGCACAGGATCCTCAATACTGACACCCTCGGGTACAGAAAGATCAATATTTTCCAAATCTTCCTCTTCTTCCCCATCATTTTCCATTTCCAGAATAATATCATCATCGGAAATATCATCTGTAATCCTTAATACATCTACACCCTTGGATTCCAGGAACTCGTAGGTCCTTTCAATCATCTCCGGACTCAATTCCATATCGCCGAAAAATTCGTTAATTTCCTGTACCTCCAATACATTTTTTTTCTTCTTTGCCATCTCCAAAAGCTCTTTCAGCTTTTCTGTAAACTTAACCATTCCTTCATCCATAACCTGCACCTTGTCCTTTCCCTTGACTTGTTACTATATACTAACCAACCTGTAAAGAAATATGCAAATTCTGTAAATTCTTCTGTTCCTCAATGAGCCGCTGCAGACTGGATAAATCCGTCAAATGCTGAATTTCGTATTCCAGACTTGCTGCCTTCACCCGCTTTACAATGTCATTAAAAGCCTTTTCCCGCTCTGGGGGTGACATTTCCTCCTGAAAGCCAGTATGAAAAAGCTCTGCCACCTGTTTTTGTTCCTCCTTACTTTCAAAATGGTTGATAATCTTTGCCGGTGTTACCGTTGTCTCCTTTTCATACTGTGAAAACAGCATCTGTGCTACCTCATGGTATATTTCCCCCCTAAAGTCATCTTCTGTAATCACACCTTTTATTTTCTGGAACAGGGAAGTATCATCAATCAGCCAGGTAAGCAAAAGCTTCTGGGTCTTATGAATACCTTCTTCCTCCCTTTTTCCTTCTCTTTTAAGCTTCGGCTCTTCACTTCTTATATAAGAGGCCGAGCCAATCAGCTGGCTTCCATAGCGATTGACCAGACGCCTTAAGTTCTCAAAACCGATATGATACATCCTATCAATTGCCTCAATATAATTATTCCGCTCGATTTCCTCCTTGAAATCCGTCAACCGCTTTGCCACTTCATTAAAAAAACGGGTCTTTTGCTCCGGATCACTTAAATCATAATCCCTTTCCAGAACCTCAATTTCAAAATAAAAGCTATTCTTTGCATTCTGAAGCCGTTTTTCAAACTCTTCAGCTCCTAAAGCCTTGATAAATTCATCCGGGTCTTTAAAGGGGCACATATCCACTATTCTGGCAGAAAGTCCTGCTTCCTTTAGAATCGGAATAGCCCTTAAGGCTGCCTTGGTACCGGCACCATCACTGTCATAGGTCACTAAAATCTCATCCGTATACCGCTTTAAAAGATTAGCCTGCAACCCGGTAAAAGCCGTCCCCAGCGAAGCTACAGCATTATTAAAACCTGCCTGGTGAAGGGCAATTACATCCATGTAGCCCTCACAGATAATCATATTCTTCTTTCTGGAAAGCCGTGCCAGATTCAGTCCGTAAAGATTACGGCTTTTATCAAAAAGCTTTGTCTCTGGTGAATTTAAATATTTTGGTGTTCCATCTCCCATCACACGGCCGCCGAAGCCAATAACCCGGTTATTAACATCCATGATAGGGAACATAGCCCGGTTCCAGAATTTATCATAGGCTCCCTTCTGCTCATCCATCGTAATCAGACCGGATTCCTTTAAAATATTATCCTCATAGCCCAATTTTTTTAAGTATTGATATAAATCATTACCAAACTTATTGGAGTATCCCAATCCAAAGCCTTGGATAGTCTCATCGCTCAGCCCTCTTTTTTTCAGATACGCCATAGCCTGTCCGCCTCTTTCCGAGCGGAGTTGGTAATAATAATACTTAGCTGCCTGCCTATTAATCTCTAAAAGCCGGGAACGTAAATCCTGTGCTCTCCTGGCTTCCTCCGAATACTCCGCCTCCGGCAGCTGTACTCCGGCTCTCTGTGCCAGGTATTTCATTGCCTCTACAAAGGTATAATTTTCATACTCCATTAAAAAGGTGAAAACGTTGCCTCCCACACCACAGCCAAAGCAGTGATACATCTGCTTTTGACGGCTTACAGAAAAGGAAGGTGTCTTTTCTCCATGAAAGGGGCATAGCCCCATATAATTGGAGCCCCTTTTTGTCAGCTTTACATACGAAGAAATCACGTCTACGATGTCATTTCTCTGACGCACTTCTTCTACTAATTCTTCCGGATAAAACATATTTCTTATTTGACCTCCCAAAAGCTTGGAATCTTTAATTCTTTAAACTTTGATATTGCATAACGGTCTGTCATTCCCGCAATATAATCACATACAACTCTCTCATCCGATTCGCCCCTCTCCCTCATGTGGGTATACTCTTCTGGCAAAAGCTCTGTATGCCTCATATAATATTCAAACAGTTCCTTTAGCATATTCTCCGCCTTACGCTCCTGTCCTTTGGCAATTGGATTGGTATATACATAAGAAAACATGTATTTCCTCAAATCAAACATAGCCTTGTGAACCGCCTCTGACATAAGAACCTCATTTTTTCCTTCACTGTTTTTTATAATATCATGAATCAGGGTATTCAACCGCTCCCGGCAGCTACGTCCCAGCACACTGCGATAGGCCTCTGGTATATCCTCTTCCTTTATAATATGTCCTCGGATAGCATCATCAATATCATGATTAATATACGCAATTTTATCGGAAAGCCGGACAATCTTTCCCTCCAGCGTTGAAGGCATTCCTGCCGTCTGATGGTTTCTTATGCCATCTCTTACCTCCCAGGTCAGATTCATACCCTCTCCATCCTTTTCTAGAAGCTCCACAACCCGGATACTCTGCATGTGGTGGGAAAACCCCTCACTGCACACCTCGTTTAATGCTCTCTCACCAGCATGCCCAAAAGGAGTATGTCCTAAGTCATGTCCCAAAGCAATCGCCTCAGAAAGCTCCTCATTAAGCCTTAAAGCCCTGGATATCGTTCTGGCAATCTGGGCCACCTCCAGTGTATGGGTAAGTCTGGTCCTGTAATGGTCTCCCTCCGGAGCCAGAAAAACCTGGGTCTTATGCTTCAACCGCCGAAAGGACTTACAGTGCAGAATCCTATCTCGATCCCGCTGGTAACAAGGCCTCACATCACATTCCGGTTCCGCCTTATCACGCCCTCTGGATGAATCACTAAAAGAAGCAAAAGAACTAAATATATCATGCTCTCTTGCTTCCATCTTTTCCCGAATGGTCTCAAATCCGTCCATGACACTACCCCCTTTAAACGCAAAAATCCTGCTATAAGTAATATTCGACGGATTTTCTCCATTTCCTTTTTTTATTTTTCTCTAGTTGAACGCAATTTTTCATATTCCCGGCACGATGAACAGCCATCGCAGCCACTGCAGCCACAGCTACATTTTCCAGCCTTTATATCCTTTATCTTTTTTGTAACCACCCAGCCACAATAAACCACTAGTACTGTAATTATCAGTATTTCTACCATATAAGTCCTCCAATCTGATATACTAAAACTGCCATAAGCCATGCAATAACAAGCTGAAGAGCTATTGCTGCAGCTGTAAGCTTTGCGGAATTTAACTCCTTTTTCATTGTCGCAATCGTTGCTACACAAGGCACATATAAAAGGCAGAATACCATCAAGGCATAGGCATTCAGAGGGCCAAAGCCATACTGTCCTAAAATTTCTGCAAAATCAGTCATTCCTGTATCCGAATTAATATTTCCAACATGGAATAAAACGGTCATACTGGACACTACAACCTCCTTTGCTGCAATACCCGATATTAAGGATACTCCAATCTGCCAAAGTCCAAGACCAGCCGGAGCCAGCACCGGTACTAAAAGCTTTCCAAGCATGGCACCAAAGCTGTCTGACATATCAGCCACCATACCAGATGGGCCAAAATTTAAAATTGCCCAGACTGCAATCGAAGCTACAAAAATCGTTGTTCCTGCCTTTTGCAGGTAATCCTTTACCTTTTCCCAGACATAGATAAAAATAGTATGGGCATTTGGTGTTTTATACTCTGGAAGCTCAATTAAAAGCATATCATTTTCCTCGCTTTTATCAAGCTTTCCCATAACTAAAGCTACTAAAATAGCTACCAAAAGACCAATTACATACATGGAAAAGGCTGCAAACATCGCATATTTTCCAAAAAATATCTGTGAAAATAATACATAGATTGGAAGCCTTGCACTACAGGACATAAAAGGCGTCACAAAAATAGTCTTAATTCTATCTCTTGGATTTTCCAGAGCACGGGAGGCCATCACTGCCGGTACAGTACAGCCAAAGCCCAAGAGCATCGGAATAAAAGCCCGACCGGACAAGTGAATTTTACTCATAATGCCGTCCATAACATAGGCCACTCTTGCCATATATCCACTATCCTCTAAAATTGCCAGAGCAAGGAAGAGAATAAAGATATTTGGCAGGAAGGATAGAATACCTCCTACGCCGGCTACAATTCCATCAATCACTAAAGAGGTTAAAAGCTCACCGGCTCCAACCGCCCTTAAAGCTACAGCAATCCAGGCAGATACCGCATCCAGAAGAAGCTCCATATACCCCTTTAAGAAATCTCCAACGGTAAAGGTAAAGAAAAATACCAGAGCCATAATACCAAGAAACATCGGTAGTCCCAGCAAAGGGTGAGTCAGAAGTGCATCCACACGATCTGTTTTTTCTTCCTTTTTTATCTTATTTACCAGAACCTCTTCTATAATTTCCTCAATAAAATCATATTTCTGATTAATAATCTCAGTTTCGTAGGAGTGATCCACAATACCAGAAAGCTCCAATGGATACTTCTCCATAATTTCCGCATCCATTTCCAAAAGCTTAATTGCATACCAGCGTGGATTTTTAAGCTCTCCATACTTTTCCTTTAAAAGGGCAATAATCTCGTCAATCTTATCCTCAATCTCATCGGAATAAACCACAGCATATTCTGAATGATGCTGATGCTTATGGCGGCCGTTTCCCTGCTCCTTCATAGCATAGTGATGATGCTCCAGATTACTGTCGCTAATCTTTGCCTGATGGTGGGCTACCGTATGCATCAGAATATCTAAGCCTGTCTTTTTACGGGCAGACACCGGAATACAAGGAATACCCAACATCTCCGGCAGACGATGCAGATCAATTTCCATTCCCCGCTCTTCTACAATATCCATCATATTCAAAGCCAGAATTACCGGTTTTCCAAGCTCAATCAGCTGTAAGGTCAGATACAGATTTCTCTCCAGACAGGAAGCATCCGCTATATCTACAATAACATCCACTTCATCCTCTAATATATACTGTCTGGAAAGCTTTTCCTCCATTGTATAGGAGGTCAGACTGTAAATTCCCGGAAGGTCCACCAGCTTGAAAATATGCTCATGATATTTCATCGCACCTTCCTTTTTCTCTACTGTAACTCCCGGCCAGTTTGCTACCTTAAGCCTCGCACCGGTATACGCATTAAAAAGCGTTGTCTTTCCGCAGTTCGGGTTGCCTATAAATCCTACATTCAATTCCTTACTCATTCTCATGGCCTCCCTCTACTGCTTCCTCTATTTCAATCTGCCGGGCAATCCGTTTACCAACTGCCAAACGGGTTCCACGAACCTTAAAAATCACAGCTCCATCCTTTTTCCGGTTCTGAACCTTTATCTTAGTTCCTACCGTCAGTCCCAGAGCCTGCAACCTTTGCAGCAGATTTCCTTCCATTTCCAGTCCTGTAACCTGATAATATTTTCCAATTTCGCCATTTTGTAATGTCATAGCCCTCGACTCTTTTCTTTTGATAATAATTCTCATTACCCATTAGTAGCTTAGTACAGTTTTTTTAATTTGTCAACTCCTATTTTTTTGAAAAGTATGTTATACTACTGTCAAAACTGTTTACAGGAGGTTATCATGTCCAACTATCACATATCCATTGATTTAGGCACCACCACCCTTGCTTTTTCAGACAATCTGGGAGGCTCTTTTACTTCTATCAATCACCAGTCTGCCTTTGGAGCTGACGTTGTCAGCCGCATCAAGGCTTCCTGTGAAGGACATGGTCCACTCCTGTCCGATATCATAAAAAAAGACTTATCCTTCGGAATCACACAACTAAAGCAGTGTTCCAAGCTTTCTTCTGATACACCTGCTTCCATTACCATTGCTGCCAATACGGCTATGACACATCTGTTTATGAATTATGATTGTCACGGACTGGCTGCCTACCCATTCGTGCCGATTACCCTGGAAGAAATCTGTATCAGTGCCGACATTCTATCCCAGTCTGGCACCCTGACTCTGCTTCCTGGTGTCTCTGCCTTTATCGGCGGCGATATCCTAAGCGGACTTCTTTCCCTGGATGCTGACGCCTGGGAAAAGCCCTGTCTACTCCTGGATTTAGGCACTAATGCCGAAATGGTGCTTGGTACCAGAAAACAGCTTCTCTCTGCCTCAGCAGCGGCAGGACCAGCACTGGAAGGTGGCGGCATTTCCTGTGGTATCGGCGGCATCAAGGGAGCTATCTGTCATATTAACCTTGACAAAGCTCCCTCCTTTCAGACCATCGATTATGGAAGACCTCTTGGCATCTGTGGTACCGGCATCCTGGATTTAACAGCCGAGCTTCTATCCCACAATTATCTGGATGAGACCGGACTTCTATCTGAACCGTATTTCAGCGAAGGTTATCCTGTTACCAAGGCCTATGGAGGCCAAAGAGCAATTACCTTTACCCAGTCCGATGTCCGCCAGATACAGATGGCAAAATCAGCAGTCTGCACTGGAATCGAGCTTTTGTGTCAGGAAGCTGGTATCTTAGCCAGAGAAATCGAACATGTCTATCTGGCAGGAACCCTTGGTACAGAAATAGTCCCGGAAAATGCTGCTCGCATCGGCCTGTTTCCAGAAACATTATGCAGCCGGATAGTTCCATCTGGTAATACCTCCCTTGCCGGAGCCTCCCTGTACGCATCCGCTCCGGAGCAAAGCCTGAGGCGGATAAAAAAAATCCGGAATTCCATCACCTGCCTTGAACTGGCAAATCATCCGGAATTCCAGAAGCTTTTTATTTCACATATGAACTTTTAGCCGAAGTCTCTCTGGCCTCGGCTTCCCTTTTAGAAAATACACAGCCGCAGTAATTCTGCCTGTACAGACCATATTCTTTGGAAAGCTCTATCGAACGCCTATATCCATTCTTTTTCTTAAAGTCTGAAGTAAGGTAGGTCACTCTTTTCCCTTCGCAGAGCCTCTCTCCAATTTCATTCAGCTTTTCGGCATTTTTTAAAGGACTGATGGAAAGGGTTGTTGTTACATAATCAAAGCCCTGTTCTTCTGCCAGAAGAACACTTTCCAAAAGCCGCAGCTCATAGCAGCAAAAGCAACGTTCACCACCCTCTGCCACCATTTCCAATCCTCTCGCCATGTCAAAAAAGCGTTCCGGCTGATAGGCTCCTTCCTGAAAATACACCGGATGCCTGGTCGGAAGCTCTGAAATCAGGCGTTTTTCTTCTTCCACTCTTTTTTTATACTCCTCTTCGGGTGAAATATTGGGATTATAGTAAAACACAGTAATCTCAAAGTACTCACTTAAATACTCTATACAGTAGCTGCTGCAGGGTGCACAACAGCTATGCAGCAAAAGTCTGGGTACCTTCTTCTTCTGTGTAAGTCCTTCAATTACCTTTTCCAGCTCCTTCTGATAATTTCTTTTATTCATTTCTACTCTCCCCGGCCGCCATAGACAGCACTTTCTTTTTTGCATAAAAATAACTGAAAACTAAAATAATATCAGCCAGAATCCAGGCTGCTGGATTGGCAAGGCAGCCTCCGACATAGCCTAAGGGTCCAATACACCAAAAAGCTACCAGGCATCTGCCAATCAGTTCACTAACACCAGCCAGCATCGAAATTGCACTGTAGCCCATGCCCTGCAATGCATTCCGCAAAATAAACAAAAGCCCCAGAAGCGGATAACAAAAAGCATTCCACTGAATAAATACAAGGGTATTTTCAATAATCTCCGTCTGGCTCTTATCTAAGAACAGCAGGGTAATTGGTCGCCCCAGAAGTATAATCATTGTAATCAGTACAGCACAGGCGGCTGCTGCCAGAACAATTCCTGCCCGCACTCCCAGCTTTATCCGGTCATACTTTCTGGCTCCCATATTCTGGCTACAGTAGGTTGCCATTGCCATACCAAGCATTTCCAGAGCCCCACTGAATACCGTGCTTATCTTGGAGCCTGTCGTCATAGCTGCAACCGCTGCTGCACCCAGTCCATTGACTGCCGCCTGGATAATAATGGTTCCTATTGCGGTAATGGAAAACTGCAATGCCATCGGGATACCCAGTCCCAGAAGGTGGACGGCCATGGTTCCCCCCAGCCGTCCCTCTCCCTTTCGGAACCGCAAAAGCTCATATTTTTTGTACATATAGACTAAACACACAATGCCGGAAACAGCCTGGGCTGTGACTGTTGCAATGCCGGCTCCCAAAGTTCCCATTCGGAAGCCAACTACCAGTACAAAATCCAGAATAATATTGATAATCGACGAACCTACCAAGGCATACAAGGGTGTCTTACTGTCCCCTATCGCACGCAAAACCGCAGATACCGTATTATATAACATCGTTACACTGATACCTGCAAAAATTACAACTATGTAATTATAGGCATCCTCAATAATCTCTGTTGGAGTATCCATCCAAATCAAGAATTGGCGACAGAAAATTACGGTAAGCGGCGTTAAAATTGACGATATAATAGCTACCAGATAGTAAGAATTCGCAATATACCGCCGCATGGCCCGATAGTCCCTGGCTCCGAATTTCTGTCCAAACATGATTCCAAAGCCACCACAGATTCCCATAGCAAAGCCAAGAATCAGAAAGTTAAGGGAGCCTGTCGCTCCAACTCCTGCCAGGGCATTGACACCTACGAATTTTCCTACAATCGCTGAGTCCACCATATTATAAAGCTGCTGAAACAAATTTCCCAAAATCAAGGGAATAAAAAACTGAAAAATCAGCTTAATCGGTTTTCCTTCTGTCATGTCTTTAATCATTCTGGTTCATCTCCTTCGTTTCACTTGGACTAAGCTATAGTATATGCAATTCTCCCTGGCAATGCAATCCCTTTTTTCTTTTTCTAATCTAGTGGCAGCAGTGCTTTCTCTTTCTGACTGTAATAATAAATCCGGTTGCTTAGAATTTCATCCTCTTCATTAGCTGCATTTACACTTCGTAAGGATTCTAGAATAATACGAGGGTCCACACTGGAAACACTATGAACCATAGCTTCATGAACGCTGGTAAATGCCACATAAAAATCATCCTCCAAAAGAGCTGCTATCCTGGCAGCCACTCCCGGATAAAATAGTACGGTTGCTCCATTCAGCTGCTTTACATTCGTCAGACAATTTCCACGTATTCCCCGGTTTAAGCTTACTGGCTCTAAGATGTTCATAAAAACCCCCTCCTGATAACTGAATTTTCCATCTCCCTTAAGCCAGTCATAAATTCTTGGAGGATACAGAACATGGGTGTTTATCATTGCATTTTCAAATATTTCCTTTTCTGTTTTACCCCATTTTTCTACTGCCTGCCTTTGCACCTTCGCAGAAAGAAAATCATATTCCGTTTCCCGAAGCACCAGATACACTACAAGGGCAATATCTCCAAATCTTCGGTATACACTTCCGGAAATCTGTTCCCTTTTTCTTTCCCAGGAAACTGCCCGGACAATCAAACGTTCCTTCAGCTTATCATAATTTTCCATATCCTGCAATATTTCCAATGTCTCCTGACCGCATTTTTCTTCCCGGTCCCTTGCAATCTCCTCTGCCAGCTCCTCTAATGCCATCCCTCTTTTGTACATTAAAAACAAACCGGCTGCCTCAATTCCCATAACTCCTTTCAAGCCATTCTCATACAGAGTCTCTACTACAATCCGGTCTCTGTTTTTTCCCTCCTGTCCCTTTTCAAACCGGACAGCCTCCTTAGAAAGCTTTAGCCTTTTCGCAATCAAAGCTATAGCCTCCTCTACAAACTCCAAATACTCCTTCTCCTTTGTCAATAAACATTCCTCTCTTTCTTTTTAATTTTGTTTTGTATCAAAAATACGCAGTAAAAACCAACGTTTGATACCTGGTTGTAAATAATAGGAATTTAAAACGATTTTGACAGCTGCACTGTCAAATAGAACATAAAATAAATAGAATTTATCTGACTATTTTGTAAGGACTGTCTGTAACAGTCCCTACAAATAAATATGCCTTCTTGATCCAATATTAACTAAAATTTTTCTGTTTTCTTTCGATACTTATCCAGATTCTTATAATCCTCCAGATTCTCCAGAGCTCTTACCTGACCCAGTTCATTGAGCCGCGAATAGTAATCCAATACTCTTCTTTCCTGATCAGTCAGCTGGCTCTTTCCATGCTTAGAATAAGACTCAAAATCGACTGGATCAATATCCAGTTTTTCACACATAGCAATTACCGTACCATATGCCATAGATTCGATTCCATGGTTACCCTTGTCTAAAGCAGTGGCCAGTGTACTATACGGCATATCCATACTAATTGCAAATTGACGAACACTGCGGTACTGCTCCAGTATCTGACTTTTCAACATCTGTGCCTTATCCATTGGTACGCACCTCCTTACAGTGAACTATAATTTGATTTTATCGTCAAATCGTACACTTGTCAAGAGAATTTTTATATTTCTGAAGTACCATTTTCTGTGGAAGGTGTGTCGGTTTCCTCTTCCAGCAAAACTGCCTGCTTCTGAATAATCCGTATCCTTGCTTCCTTTGTTGTTTCATTACCAGCTTGATCCTTTATAGAATAAACAGCCTTATAATATTCTCCTCCTATCAGTTCTAAGCTGACAGCAATGTCTTTATTTGTAAGCTCACTGACATTATCTGATACCTTCAGCTGTTCTGTCAGAAGTGAGATATCCAGTTCTCCTGATAATCCATCTGGACTCTCCACCGTATATTCTCCATCAGTCACGCCATCCATAACAGGGGCCTGTGTATCTACATAAATCCTTCTTGTAGCAGTTCCTGTCTTTCCATTTGGAGCTTTATAGGAATAAGAAATCAGATATACCTTTAATCCCTCTTTTTCCTCTTCTACAGTTGTCTCATATGTAACATTATCACTATTATAACTGTCACCGTGCCAGGTAAGCTCTACGCCCTCCAGTACATCCTTTCTGGTGATTTTCTTATCCTCAGACCAGTAGAGGTCTCCTAAAGTCTTTAACACTGGCTTTACATTATCTACGACCGTAAAGGTAACCGTTTTTTCAGCTTTCTTTTTCCCAATGTCTGTTATCTTGTAGGTTACCTTATACTTTCCTGTAATCTTAGTATCTATTTTCTTTACTGCTTTCCCCTGAAAGGTTATTTGAGTCTTGATGGAAGAGGAAATATCCTGACCGGTAATGGAGGTTGCCTTAACCTTATCCTTTACACTAACTTCAGTTCCATAATCAATAGTCCGGTTTTTTGCTCCGGTAATTTTCGGTGTCTTTTTTACATAAGGATTGCCCTCAGCCCAGATATCTGTAGGATCATATCCCATCTTTGTTTTTTCACTTACCTTAATTCCCTCTGGCTTCCCTAATGGTCCCGGATTGTCCGAATTATAAACAACAACCGTAGTTCCAAGAGGACAATTATCATAAATCCACTTTGCATCCTCTACATTTAAACGGACACATCCATGGGAAACCATCTTTCCCAGATTATTGAACTGCCGGTTTGACAATGTCGCCTCATTCTTAGAATAATACCATACCGAATGAAACAACACGCCATTTACAATTCTTGTAGAGTACTGCCCCCAGACATCTCCCACCAAAAGCCGCCAGCGGTATTTTGATGGGGTTTTAAAAGTGCCTAAAGGCGTCTCTGCCCCAGTGGAACAAAGCATCGCTTTTACAGGCACGGTGTATTTTCCCTTTTTGTCCTGCTCATATATTGTTACTGTACACATCTTCTTATTTACTTTGATTAGGTACGGCTTACTGTTTTGTGCAGCGACAGCATTTGCTGGAAAAATCCCTGCAAAAACAGCTGCCAAAAGAAACAAAGCCGCAATCCTGGTACATAATTTCTTCACGTCAATTCTCCTCGTATAATAAGTTTGTAAGCAAGGAAAACAGCTTACAGACTTATTTTTTTGG
>NZ_LNAM01000159.1 GCF_001461035.1 Acetivibrio ethanolgignens
ACTATAAGAAATCCAATAAAGTATGGACTCAACTTTTCATAATAGCTTACTTTTCATAATCCGTGCCGCCTTTCTGGTTGACTACGGCGATAACTGTCGCTTTTTTCGCCAAAATTCATCACCTCGCATTCTTTCATGTGTGCGCTTCATGTTTACCACCTCCCTCCAAGTTTCCCCGAAGCCATATCATGCCTTACCTTTGCGTCATAGTGGGCGCTTATGGTGTAGGGGGCATTGTATATCGAAGCAAGTAAATACTGCTTGATATTGCGAACATCGGTTGTGTTCTCTTTGAAAGAACTCATTACAAATCTGATGTGTTCAGAATCCAGCTTCATAAAACTGCTTTTGACAATTTCAATCGGCTTATCATCACTGGCAATCCGGATTTTCTGACGATTGCTGCACATGACCTCAACAATCAGATGTAGTATCAAATCGAGTATCTCATGGTCATACGGATAATCCTGTTTCAGATAGTCCATGGAAAGCTGTTCATAAAAATACTGATAATATCGGGTAAATTCGTCAGTCCCATCGACTTCCTTTCCACAAAAACCGGAAGAAAAGAAAGGATCAGTATCACTCAAATCAATATATTTAATATCAGTATTATTACCTTGTCCTTTTGACAGTTCCTGAATTGTGTTTTTGACAATTCAAGAATTGTCTTTCCACAGAACCGGAAATGAAGTTCTTTACATAGATCAGGTTCGGTTTCCCAAGTCCCTGTCGCTTGCGTTCTATCAGACCGCATTTCTTTTCCAGCTCATCCAGCAGCTTCACCGCTTTCTTTTCGGCACAGCCTAACGCCCCTTTGATTTCTTCAATGGTGAAGATGATATAGACACGGCCTTCCTCGTCCAACCAACCATTCCGAGCTGACAGGTTCATGCGGTCAAGCAGAATACCATAAAGCAGCTTGGCATCGGTTGATACATTCCAAAAGCAATCCTCGGTGAACAACACCTTTGGAACACGGTAGAATGTGAACATCTCCGCTTGCTGACCATAGAAATAATCATACGTCACTCATTCTCACCACCTCTTTCTGCGGGAAATACTCCTTTTTCAGAGGGGTTCTGCGGAAAGTCGTATCCTTCAGCTTGTACGGACAGCGGGCAAAAAAGCAGAAGCGGTACTTCCATCGTGGCTGATAATTCTCACAGTCTTTGCAGCACTTCGGCTTATCACGGCGATTGTATTCATACTCATACATATCAACGCACCCCCACTTCCTTCATAATCTTCCTGGTACACCAGCCGATGCAGGGATGATACCGCCCATAAGGACAGCCTTCACATTCCGACTTCGGCTTTGGGGGTACGGAGATTAAGTAGTAACAATTTTCTTCGCCCAGACAGCAGCCCTTTTTATTGTTTTTCCAGAAATGGCAGTAACGGCAGTCGTTTGGCTTGTCTGGGGAATAGACGATCTTACTCAAAAATCAAACCTCCAATCTTTAAGATTTACCCATGAATTTTGGGCATAAAAAAAGAGCGTCTATCCATCCCCGATACAGGGGCAAATAGACGCTCTATGTACATGGTAATATTCAATTTTATTTCTTATAACGGCTTAGCACTCGAAACATCCGCCTTTTGTATTAGCAAGGTTTTTAGCACGATTTTTCGCCTAATTAGCTGGAAGGGCATTTTCATTAGCAAAAACGGCCCTTTTTCTGCTAATGATTAGCAGAAATTTTTGTCTTATCACAGCAGTTCGATTTTTGAGGACTTGTCAAAACTCACAATTTGCAGTAAAATTTGAAAACATTATTTCGTCTCCGCAATCACACAGGAATTTGTTAAAAAAAGCCGAAAGTCCTTGAAAACAAAGGCTTTCGGCGTTGTTTGCTGGCGTCGCTAAGAGGATTTGAACCTCCGGCCTACCGCTTAGGAGGCGGTCGCTCTATCCAACTGAGCTATAGCGACGTATGGTCATCTATGATTATAGCCCGACGAAAGTCGAACTGCAATCCCTTATTCAATTTTCTCCGGTGGCCGTATCCGGCACAAATATAATTATATGTTATCTGTGCCAGATAGTCAAGTCTAAAGTTACAATTACAGCTGTGTAAAATCAACTCTTCCCTGCATCCATATACTTCCCTTAAAACGACGTCCTACCTGTGGTTCTCCCTGCAAGTCTGCCTTATTAATACAAATAACATAGTCCATATCATTACAGGAAAGATACAGTTCATATACCGTCTCCTCTGTATAAGGATTGACCGAACTGGTCCAATTCAAAATTGTCCCTAAAATAGAGTAGTTATCTGACTCCGAACCATAGGGAATAAAAGAATTATCTACAATAGAATAAATATCTTCATTTCTGGCTCTTCTTGAAATCATGGCGTAGGTATCTATTTCCTCTATTGTAAGACTATCAATGGCCTCCTGATTTCCTTCCTTTGCCTGTGCAATCAGCTTATTCCGCTGTTGTTTTTCTTGTGTCATCGTTTCTTTCTTCTTTTCATCTACCTCAATACCTAAAAGTATCTTTCCTTCGGTAGAAAGCCCGGAAAGAGTCAGCGGCACAATACGGCTGCTATCTCTCATTCCCTTACATTCCATATACTCAATAGCATTCTGCAAATAGAAAATTAAAGAAACACCAAGCCGCAAATCATCACACATACCTGTATAAGCATCCGTATCTATTCTTTTGTTGATATAAACATCTTCCTTTGCCGTTACACCCTGCCCCAGCAAAAATGGAAAATAATGCTCCAGATAAAAAAAGCCTTTTTCATCATAAATTCCACGAATTCCAATTCCCATCCGCTCTCCAAACAGCTTATACATCTCCGCCATAGTTTCTGTCTCGCTGATTTTATATTTTTTCAGCTGCATCGGCTGGTCCATGACTATACCAATAATCTTATCCAGCTCTTTTCTGTTCTTTAAATTGCTGAATCCAACTGCCCGCAGATAACTATGCATAATCACACACCTGCCCTTCTATATTCTAATTTATAAATGGCTGCTATTTGATAACCTCCATACCGCCCATATAAGGACGAAGAACCTCTGGAATACGGATAGAGCCATCTTCATTCAGATTATTCTCCAGGAAAGCAATTAACATTCTTGGTGGAGCTACTACAGTATTGTTAAGTGTATGTGCAAAATACTTTCCATTCTCTCCTACAACACGGATTTTCAGTCTTCTAGCCTGTGCATCACCAAGGTTAGAGCAGCTTCCTACCTCAAAATACTTTTTCTGTCTTGGAGACCATGCCTCTACATCGATGGATTTCACCTTCAAATCAGCTAAATCACCGGAGCAGCACTCCAGAGTACGAACAGGAATATCCAAAGAACGAAATAAATCTACGGTATTCTGCCACAGCTTATCAAACCACATTGGGCTCTCCTCTGGCCTGCAGACAACAATCATCTCCTGCTTTTCAAACTGGTGGATACGATAAACCCCTCTTTCCTCAATACCATGAGCTCCCCTTTCCTTACGGAAACATGGAGAATAGCTCGTCAGTGTATAAGGAAGCTTTTCCTCCGAAATAATTGTATCAATAAATTTACCAATCATGGAATGCTCACTGGTACCAATCAGGTATAAATCCTCACCTTCAATCTTATACATCATAGCATCCATCTCTGCAAAGCTCATAACACCAGTAACTACGTCACTACGAATCATAAAAGGTGGTACACAGTAAGTAAAACCACGGTTAATCATAAAATCTCTTGCATAAGAGATAACAGCAGAATGAAGTCTTGCAATGTCTCCCATCAGATAATAAAAACCGTTACCAGCTACCTTTCTTGCACTGTCAAGATCAATACCATTTAATTTTTCCATAATATCCGTATGATATGGAATCTCAAAATCAGGAACAAAAGGCTCACCATATTTTTGAACCTCAACATTCTCACTGTCATCCTTACCAATCGGAACACTAGGATCAATGATATTTGGAATAATCATCATAATATTCTTAATCTTTTTCTGCAGCTCATCCTCTTTTGCCTCCAGCTCAGCCAGACGGTCTGCATTTTGGTTTACCTGCTCCTTCATTTTCTCTGCCTCTTCCTTCTTTCCCTGGGCCATCAATGCACCAATCTGTTTGGAAAGAGACTTTCTGCTCGCCCGTAAATTATCAGCCTCCTGCTGAGTCTTTCTGCTCTCCAGATCTAGCTCGATGACTTCATCAACTAATGGAAGCTTTTCATCCTGAAATTTATTTTTGATATTCTGCCTTACAATATCCTGGTTTGTTCTGAGAAACTTTAAATCTAACATATTTTACCTCTTTTCTCTTTGTTTTCTTTTTAATAATAAGTCATTCTTTCTATTTTTGCAAGCTACTCTATCGTATCTTGTATAAAAAGTGTCAATTCTTTTACTAAATTTTTTTCTTTCCACTCTTTATAATCTTTTCCTTCTTTATCCTTTATCATGCGGATAACCGGCCTGGTAGGAAAATTCTCATTTTGTCGAAGAACAATACCAATCTCCCCTTTATTTGTTCGAACTAATGTTCCGTTTGGGTAAGCAGCCACAGACTGGTTAAATACTGCTGCAATGTCTCTGTCAAAGGCCCGACCTGCTTCTGCTACAATATATTCAATTACTTCATGTACCTTATAGCGTTTTGTATAAATTCCATATACCATCCTATCAAAAGTATCGCAGATATTTACAATCCTGCATCCCTTGCTAAGCTTATCTGCTGTCCGTTGAAAAGGATATCCAGTTCCATCAAGATGCTCATGATGATACAGTACGATTTCTTTTGCACCCTTTGTTACCCACCTTTCCTTTTCCACGTAATCATAGCCATATGCTGTATGCAAAAATATTTCCCGTGTTTCTGCTATATTCATCTCACTCTCTGATTTTTCTCGTATTGTATCTGGAATTTTCATAAAACCAATATCATGAAGAATACTTCCCTCTGCAATCTCCTGAATCTTCTTTTTTGAAAGCTTCATGCGGATGGCTAAAAAAACCGACATAGCACAAACATTAAGCGAATGGGAATACAACATTTCACTTTTATTTCTAACTCCTGATACACAAAATATGATCTCAGGACGCTCCAACATATCCTCAATGATGTGATCAGCTATTTCTTTAATTTCTGCCAAATTTTTTGCACTATTGCAAGATATTCTCTCCCATGTATCATTCAGTACTTCCTTACACTCATCTTTAATTTGCATTTCTGTTATTTCAGCTGTTTCTACACCCTTGCTGATTTCGTCTTCAACATAAATATATTCTATATTCAGGCTTTGTAGTCTGGAAATATATTCTTTTCGTAAACGCATTCCTTCTGGCATTAAAACAGTATCCAGATTTGTATATATCGTCTTTGCCAAAATTTCATTTCCTTGAATTGCATCTATATGTATTCTTCTCATATATGCTTACTTTTAGCTTCTTCTAACGCTTGTTTTTCTTCTTCAGAAAGTACAACTGCACATTCTCCCTTTATAACATCTTTGGAATAAATATAGCAGCCTTCTCTACTGCTATGCATAGCATTGATAATCCATCCATCATTATCAGCTGTAAGAAGAGCAAGCACAAAGCTTAATTTTCCTCCTATCTCCTGAAAAGCATCATATTTAATCAGTGCCATTTTTTGATAAGTATGCAATAAAGTATTATCTATTATTTTTAACCGCCCATTAATCTCAACAATATTTTCTTTTAATGTATCTACCTCTGAAAAACGCTTTATAATAACAGGCTCTAATGAATTACCATCTGCACCAGCCATAAAAGTCTGATATTTTTTAACCATCCGACTATGCTTTACAAAAAGTACAATTATAAGAATCATCAAAATTAGTATTGCTGCTAATGCTCCAATCAGAACATATCCTGCATCAATTCCTATCATATCAAATAGTTCCATTTCTTATTTCCTCCTACTTTACACTCATGAGTAAATCTGTAATTCTTTCCAATTCTTCATTTGAATAATATTCTATAGAAATTTTTCCCTTTCCATTTGTTTTTCTATCAATAGAAACCTTTGTCCCAATAATTGATTTCATCTTTTCTTCTAAATCACGATAAATAAAATCATTTTCTTCTTTCTTTTCTTTTTCCTTGGATATTTCTTTTTTTGTCAGAAGCTTCTTTACTAATTTTTCCGTTTCACGAACACTTAGATGTTCATCCAGGATTTTCATCGCTGTATTCAGCTGCAGATCTTCGTCCTCAATTGGAATCAAAGCACGAGCGTGACCGGCAGAAATAATATCCTCAATCAACATTTCTTGTACTTTTTCAGATAATTTTAAAAGACGCATAGAATTGGTAACTGCTGTACGGCTTTTAGAAACTCTTTCTGCTACTTCATCCTGTTTCAAATGAAACTCTGCAATCAATCTCTGATATGCTAAAGCTTCTTCAATCGGATTTAAATCCTCTCTTTGGATATTCTCAATAATAGAAATCTCAACGATTTCCTGCTCTGTATAGTCCTTTATAATAACTGGCACTTTCTTCAGACCTGCAAGTCTCGCAGCTCGCCATCTTCTTTCACCAGCAATAATTTCATAAAACTTTCCTTTTTTTTGTACAACCAGAGGTTGAATAATTCCATACTGTTTAATTGACTCTGCAAGCTCATGCAATGCATCCTCGTCAAAGTTTTTTCTTGGCTGAAGCTTATTCGGCTCTATTTCATTAATACCAATCAATGTTTCATGTGAAACATTATCCTTTGTTTCGGTTTTTCCCTTTACTGGTGGAATCATAGAATCCAGTCCCTTTCCAAGACCTTTTCCCAATCCGCGATTACTTGCTGCTACCATAAATCGTCGTCCTCTCTTTCAATTACTTCATCTGCTAAATCTCTATAGGCATCTGCTCCAACAGATTTACTATCATATACATTAATTGGAAGTCCATGACTCGGTGCTTCTGCTAAACGCACACTTCTTGGTATAATAGATTTATAAATGTTTTGATGCAGATTTTCTTTTACATTTTCAACCACCTGTAAAGATAAATTAGTTCTGGCATCATACATAGTAAATACAACACCTTCTAACTCCAAATCCGGATTCAGGCGTTCTTTTACTAAATTGATGGTGTGCATCAGCTGGCTTAATCCCTCCAGTGCATAATATTCACACTGAATAGGAACTAAAACTGTATTTGCTGTTGTCATTGCATTTACCGTTAAGGTATTTAATGATGGTGGACAATCAATAATAATATAATCATACTCTGTCTTAATTTCATCTACTGCTCTTTTTAATATAAATTCCTTTTCTTCAATTCCAATTAATTCAATTTCTGCTCCTGCTAAATTAACATTAGATGGAAGAATAGATAAGTTTTCAAACCGGCTTTGCTGTATACATTCCTGAATTGTTGCTTCACCAATTATCAGCTCGTAGATTGTATTTTCAACTTGATTTTTATCAATACCAAGTCCACTGGAAGTATTTCCTTGTGGATCTACGTCTATTGTTAAAACCTTCTTTTGTTTTTCAGCTAAACATGCAGAAAGATTAATTGCAGTAGTTGTTTTTCCTACGCCACCTTTCTGGTTGGCTATTGCAATAATTCTGCTCATAATAATCCTCCCATCCTTTGCTTTACTTTTCGCTCATGGGCTTTCGCCTTATAAAGCACATATTCACAGCTTCCTACAACCACAAGCTGTGATATGTACAAATTTTTGCACTGCTCAATGCATTCGTGAATATTATACCACATGTGGAGAAATAAAAAAAGGGATTTTAAAAGGTTTCATGTGAAACATTTTAAAATCTCTTTTTTATTTTATCTTAGTTCTACAATTCCATTCTTTATTGCATAAATAGCTGCTTGCGTTCTATCAGATACATCGATTTTCTTAAAAATACTTGACACATGATTCTTTACTGTTTTTTCACTTATGAACAATTTTTCTGCTATTTCTTTATTAAAATTTCCTTCTGCTATCAGTTCCAAAACCTGTATTTCTCTCTTGCTTAAGGAATCAAGTCTCCTTTCTTTTTTCTTTTCTAATTTTTTATTAAAATAAGGAGTAAGTGATGGTTCTATATACGATTCTCCTCTATTGATAGCATAGATTGCCTTTTTCAATACAGAAATATCTGAATCCTTAAGTACATATCCATTAATACCTATCTCTACTGCTTTCATTAAGTATTCTATTTCATTATGTATCGTAAGAATCAAAATTTTCACTTTTATCTTTTCTATCTGTATCATTTCTAAAACTTGTATACCATTCATCTGTGGCATATTAATATCTAATAGTAAAATATCAGGTACCTGCTTCTGAAGCATTTCCATACATTCTACACCATCATTTGCTTCTGCAATCACCTTTACTTCACCATCTAATTCCAATAATTGTTTCAGTCCCTCTCTTATCATGGAATGATCATCTACAATCGCAATATTTATTGGCATATTATTCCTCCCTTTCTATCGGAACCTCTACCAAAACACTAGTTCCCTTTCCTTTTTCTGTGTCAATTTTTATTTTACCCGAAAGCAAAGAGACTCTTTCTCTTATAATTAAAAGTCCAAAGTTTTTTCTATTTAAAGATATCGATTCCAGTTCAAAGCCCATACCATCATCAGAAACTTTAATTTCAATTTTTTCTGCATCAAAGCTGATACATATTTCAAATTCCTTGCATCTAGCATGCTTTTTTGCATTGTTATATAATTCCTGAATAACTCGAAAAAGAGTCATTGTAATAATAGATTTTATTCCTTTTGGTTCCTTGCCTGTAACTTCAAAAGTTATATTCATTGAATCATCTTCAAATTCCCTCTGAGTAATAAATCTTTCGATAGTTTCTACTAGGCCAAGGTCATCTACAGACATAGGGCGAAGATTAAAAATAATATTTCTTAATTCCTGAATTGTTTTGCGGAGCGTTTCTTTCATCATTTGTAACTCCAGTTTTGTCTGTACAATATCACGATCTGCAAGCTGTTTACATAATTCTGCTTTATGTATCAGCATTGTAAGATTTTGTACTGTAGTATCATGGAGCTCATTAGAAATTCGCTTCTGTTCCATTTCCTGAATTTCCAGTAGATAAAGTTTACTATTTTCTATATTTTTAATATTCTGCTCTTTTTCAAAACTACCCGCTTTTTTCTCCATTTTACACCATTTCCTTGTATTACTATACCCTCTATTATAATACAAATATTTCCTTTTGTAAAACCCTTCCGCTAATTTCACATTTTTTACTACAAAAAGAAAAAATAAATTGTAAGACTTGTCTTTTTAACATATAATAGTAATATAAACCGAAAATGGAGGGATTTGTTTGAATAAAAAAAAGAAGCTAACCTTAGCAGCTGTTATTACCGCACTTGCAACACTTATACTATACATTTTAAATAAGCTTCTCTTCTTCACCGCAACGATAAAAGAAACTCTTTTTTCCAACCATGGAAATTATTATGCCTGGCGGTTTGGTAAAATCTTTTATACAAAACAAGGAGAAGGCAGCCCCCTTCTTTTGATTCATGATTTAAATCCAATTTCTTCCGATTATGAATGGAAAGAGGTTGTCCACAGGCTGAAAAAAAATCACACCGTTTATACTCTTGATCTATTAGGCTGCGGCCGTTCCGATAAACCAAGAATGACTTATACAAGTTACCTTTATGTACAGCTATTATTAGATTTTTGTAAGCAGATTATCAAGGAACCCACTGATATTGTTGTTACTGGCCATGCCGCCCAGTCTGTATTGATGGCCTGCTCTATTGATGGAAGCCTTTTTAATAATATAATTTTAGTAAATCCTGACAATCTTACAGATACAGGAAAGTATCCGAAATATAAGCATAAAGCATTACAGTTTCTCTTAAATATACCGATTATCGGCACATTTATTTATAACACTGCTGTTGCCCGTAATATGATAGAGGAAGAATTTGAATGCCGCTATTTCGGTAGCCGGACTAAGGCTCCGGAAAAATACATTGATGCGTACCACGAAGCGGCCCATTTAGGTGGCAGCTCTGCCAAATACTTATATTCCAGTATCCGTTGCCGGTACACTAACACTTCAGCAGCTATAGCCCTGAAAAAAATTAACCATAATGTTATTATTTTTGCTGGAGAAGCTGTTCCTAAAATAAAAAATACGATAGCACAATATCAAAATTATAATCTATCCATAGAAGCTGTTTCATTAAAGGGTTGTGGCTATCTTCCTCAGCTAGAATTTCCACAACAGTTCTATGAAAATTTGGAGATTTATCTTAAATAAATCTATCACACAAAAAATCCTGAGATTGCTCTACAATCCCAGGATTTTCTTTTCCATTTCTATTTTTCACCACAGCTACACTTTTTACACAAATTTTCCCTCTTCAGCTTCATATGAATATGTGGAATTCCTGCATCATCAAAAACTTCCCCATATTTTTCAAAACCCAGCTTTTCATAGAAACCAACGGCTGTAAGCTGTGCACCTAAAATTACTTCCTCTGCTCCATGCAAAAATGCCTTATCAATTAGCATTCGCATAATAAAATCCCCATACTGTTTGCCGCGCTCTTCTTTTAAAACTGCAACTCTGCCTATTTTATAGGTATATCCATCATAGATAATGCGGCCGGTAGCCACTGCCTTGCCTTCCACATAAATTAAGGCATGAATTGCATAAGCATCCATTTCATCCAGCTCTAATTCCTCAGGTACTCCCTGTTCTTCTATAAATACCTTTCTACGAATTTCAAATGCATCCCCTAAATCATTTTCACCATTCAGATAAACACCCTTAACTATCATATTCTTCTCCTTTATTTTATTGGTTCCTTGGAAGGCTTTCCTCCCATTCTTGGATATTTCTCTTTTGTTTTTTCCAGCTTTTTTATTTTCATAAAGGATCTTCCAATATCCGAGCCTGGCAGGTTAAATTCCTGTATCTCCTCTACACAAGCTCCCAACACTTTAATTGCCTTTTGAGAAGCAGCTAATTCTTCTTCAATATTACCAGATTTATAAGGTATAAAATATCCACCTGTTTTTACATAAGGTATACAATACTCAGATAAGGTTGCCAGATTTGCTACCGCTCTGGATACACACAAATCAAAGCCTTCCCGGAAGCCTTCTTTCCTTCCAAATTCCTCTGCTCTTCCATGAATTGCTTCAATATCAGTTAATGAAAGCTCTGAAATAACTTCTTTTAAAAAGTTAATTCTTTTATTTAAAGAATCAAGTAAAATCAACTGAAGCTCTGGAAACAGAATTTTCAATGGAATTCCTGGAAATCCTGCACCAGTTCCCATATCCAGGACCTTAAGTTTTTTTCCTTCCAGATTAAAAATTTTTACTAAAGCAGCACTATCCACAAAATGTTTTACTACTACTTCATCAAATTCTGTAATAGCTGTCAGATTCATAACCTTATTTTTTTCCACAAGCATCTCATAATATCGGATCAGTTGTCCACATTTTTTATCATCTAATTCAATATTTAGGCTTTTCATAGCCTCTTTCAGCATCTTTTTCTGCTTCATGTATACACCTTTCTCCACCTAACCATTATTGTGGTTTTCTTCCCCGCAGCTGCTCCAGATACACTAAAAGTACGGAAATATCTGCCGGAGATACACCGGAAATACGAGAGGCCTGTCCCACGGAATGTGGACGGATTGCCTTTAATTTCTGTCTTGCTTCAATTCTAAGACTATATACATCATCATAATCCAGATTTTCCGGTATCTTTTTATTTTCTAGCTTTTTAAACTGCTCTACCTGTTTTAACTGACGATTGATATAACCCTCATACTTTAAATTAATATTTACCTGTTCAATTACTTCATCAGATAATGGCTTTCTGTTTTTATCAATTGGCGCTATATCCTGATAAGAAAGCTCTGGACGGCGAATCAGCTCTGCCAGAGTTGCACCTGAATTTAAAGGTGTGGTTCCCAATTCCTCTAAAACAGTCTGAACCTCTTTAGAAGCTCCTACACTGGTATGCAGGAGACGCTCAACTTCTTCTTTAATCTGATTTTCCTTTTCCAGTAAATGCTGGTATCTTTCTTCACTAATCAAACCAATTTCATAGCCTTTTTTTGTCAAACGAAGATCTGCATTATCCTGTCTTAAAATCAGACGATATTCTGCTCTTGAGGTCATCATACGGTAGGGCTCATGGGTTTCCTTTGTTACCAGATCATCAATTAATACACCAATATAAGCCTCCGAACGATCTAAAATCAAAGGCTCCTTACCGGTAAGCTTTCTGGCTGCGTTGATTCCTGCAATCAGCCCCTGGGCTGCCGCCTCTTCATAGCCCGAGCTTCCATTAAACTGCCCTGCACTAAAAAGCCCCGAAATGTTTTTAAACTCCAGACTTGGTTTTAATTGAGTTGCATTAATACAGTCATATTCGATTGCATAAGCATTTCTTACAATTTTAGCATTTTCTAGTCCAGCTACAGAACGATACATCTCTACCTGTACATCCTCCGGAAGAGAGCTTGACATACCTCCGATATACATTTCATTGGTATAATTACCCTCTGGTTCAATAAATACCTGATGACGGTTCTTATCTGCAAAACGGACTACCTTGTCTTCTATAGACGGACAGTATCTTGGCCCAGTTCCCTGGATGTTTCCTGAATATAAGGGAGAACGATCCAGATTATCCCTTATAATCTGATGTGTTTTTTCATTCGTATAGGTAAGCCAGCAGGAAATCTGCTCTCTCTCTAAGTCCTCCGGCCGGTTGGTAAAGGAAAATGGAACTATTTTTTCATCTCCCTTTTGCTCCTCCATTTTAGAAAAATCAATGCTTCTCTTATCAATTCGTGCCGGTGTTCCCGTTTTAAAACGATAAAGCTCAATTCCCAATTCCTTTAAAGACTCAGAAAGATGATTTGCTGCTGACAGACCATTTGGTCCGGTATAACGGCTTACATCACCGTAAACACATCTTGCCTTCAGGTATACACCAGTACAAAGAATAACAGCCTTGCATGGATAAACTGCACCAGAGGAGGTTAAAACTCCGGTAATTTTATTATTCTCTACTATAAGCTTTTCCACCTCATCCTGTCGAAGAGTCAGATGTTCTGTATTTTCCATGACTCTACGCATTTCCCCTGTATAATCCTGCTTATCTGCCTGTGCCCGCAACGAATGAACAGCAGGACCCTTAGACTGATTTAACATCTTAGACTGAATAAAGGTTTTATCTATATTTTTACCCATTTCACCGCCAAGAGCATCTATTTCCCGCACCAGATGACCCTTGGAGCTTCCTCCGATATTCGGATTACATGGCATCAGGGCAACACTGTCCATACTGACAGTAAACATGATTGTATTCATGCCAAGCCTTGCCAAAGCCAAGGCTGCTTCACATCCTGCATGTCCGGCCCCTACAACAACAGCATCATAGCTTTCATATGTGTAAGACATGTCTTATCCTCCTATTTTCCCATACAAAATTCACTGAAAATGGTATTTATCAAATCTTCACCAACGGATTCTCCTATAATCGTACCCAGTGACTCATAAGCATTCATAAGATCAATAGAATAAAAATCCTCAGGCATGGAAGCTTCAATGCTTTCCTTCACTTTGGAAAGGCTTTCTGATGTCTCCATTAATGCAGATTTATGTCTCATATTCGTAATATAAATTTCATCATTAAATTTAAGCTCTCCTTGGAAAAACATTTCTTTTATCTTTTCTTCTAGCCTGGAAAGTCCCAGCTCCTCTTTTGCAGATATCAAAAGAACCGGCTGATTTACTTCCTTTTCCAGATCCTCCTTTGAAATCACGGATTCCAGATCTATTTTATTTAAAAGTACAATTGCTTTTTTAGCTTTAATCAGAGAAATAATTTCTCTGTCATTTTCATCCAGCTGCCTTGTTCCATCAACCACATAAATAATTAAATCAGCATCCTTTGCAGAAGCCCTTGCCTTTTCAACTCCAAGGCCCTCCACATAATCCTCCGTAACACGGATACCTGCTGTATCCACCAGATTTAGAATAATGTCTCCCAGATAAATACTTTCCTCCAGAGTATCTCTGGTCGTTCCCTCAATCTCTGTTACAATTGCACGTTCTTCACCTAACAAAACATTTAAAAGTGAAGATTTTCCAGCATTTGGCTTACCTACAATAACGGTTTTAATTCCTTCCTTCATAATTCTTCCATTATCTGCCGTACTTAGAAGCCTTGAAATTTCTTTTTGATTATTTTCTACCCTTTCTAAAAGTTCCTCTCCAAAGCCATCAATTTCAATATGTTCAGGGTCATCTAAGGCAGCTTCAATAAAAGCAATATCATGAATAATATTTTTTCTTATATTTCTTACCTTCTCCAGAACACTTCCTTTTAACTGAGAAACTGAGGACTTTAAAGCCATATCACTTTTAGCATTAATAATATCTATAACAGCTTCCGCCTGGGAAAGATCAATTCTTCCATTTAAAAAGGCTCTCTTTGTAAACTCTCCTGGCTCTGCCGGTCTTGCACCATTTTTAATCAAAAGCTCCAGTATTTTCTTTGTCACAACAATACCGCCATGGCAGTCAATTTCTATAACATCTTCTCTAGTATAGCTGCTTGGCCCTTTCATAATAAGAACCATAACCTCATCAATCATCTCTTCTCCATCATAAATATAACCATAATGTATGGTATGCGATAACTGATCAGCTAATCTTTTATTTCCTTTTGGAGAACGATACAGCCTGTCAGCAATGGAAATTGCATCCATACCGCTCATTCTTACTATACTGATACCTGCATTACTCATAGCTGTAGCAATCGCTGCAATTGTATCTGTCCTCACTTTTTTCTCTCCTTCTATCTCTAAAATAGCAATAAGGGGCTGTAAATAACAGCCCCTTTTCGTTACCTATTCCTCTGTCATTTTTACCTCTTCATCAGAGGTAAAGTTTTTCCGATAACCGCCTCTGTTGTTACTATAGGAGCTTTTTCCATGATTACTGCGGCCCTGGTAATCTCTGTATCCTTTTTTTAATGTAACAACAACTCTTCTATATGGCTCCTCGCCTTCACTGTGAGTTTCCACATATTTATCATTCTGAAGAGCAGAATGAATAATTCTTCTCTCGTATGGATTCATTGGCTCTAAAGAAACACTTCTCTTCGTTCTTTTTACCTTGTAGGAAATATTCTTTGCCAGATTTTCTAGTGTTTCTTTTCTTCTTTCACGATAATTTTCTGTATCTACCTTGACTTTTAAGTAACTACTGCTTTCCTTATTTACCACAAGACTAGTTAAATATTGTAAAGAATCAAGAGTTTGTCCTCTTTTTCCAATCAGAATACCCATATCTTCTCCTTCAATATTCACCGATACCTGACCTTCAGAAGCATCATATACTACGGTAACCTCTGCCTCAATATTCATTGCCTTAAATACATCATTTAAAAACTTCTTAGCAGCACCCTCAACATCACCAGTTACTTCCGGTTTCTCCTGCCTTTCTGTCTTAACCTTTTTCTCAGAATATTCTTTTTTCTCTGCTTTCGTCTGTTCTTTTTTTGCTGTTTTAACAGGCTCAGCTGCTTTTTTTTCTTTTTTTCTTACACGAATCTTAGCTGGTCTGGAAAACATACCTAAAAATCCTGCTTTTTCACTCTCTATTACTTCATATTCTACCATATCACTGGTAAGCTCTAGTTTAATTAAAGCCTCTGTCAAAGCATCATCTACTGTTTTTGCTGAAAACTCTACCCATTCATTCATTTTTATTTTTCCTCCCTCTTCTTTCTGTCTAACAGATGTGCGTTGGCTGCAATACTTCCTGCTTTATAAGAAACATCTCTTTTTTCGTAATCAGAAGGAAGCCTGTTAGCATTCATCTTTGCCCTATCTCCCATAGTACTGGTTCTTGCCTTTGCCAACTCAGCCATTGAGGCATCCGGATTTATTCCTTTTCTTTCTTTTTTCTTTCTTGCATTTTCCCGGTTCTTTTCAATCATTTCATCAACATCTATCTTGTCCATGTACATATTTACAAAAATCTGCTGAATTGCACGGAAAACTGCGCCTGCAATCCAGTAAATACCAACACCAACAGGAAGGGACAAGCAAAAAAATCCGGACATCAAAGGCATAATCGTATTCATAGACTTCATTGTCGCATCCATAGTGTCATTACCACTCTTCTGATTTGGCTGCTTTGCCATCATAAGCTTTGTCTGAAGCATCTGAGTTACAATCGCAAGAATAGGGATAAGAATATAAGCAACCTTCACGCCAATTGGAATATCAGCTAAAACCTGTCCCATTGGAGACTCTGCAATATTCAGACCAAAACCAAAGTTATTAATATGCATAATACGATCCGCATTTGTCTGAATAGTATCAGCAATAGAGCTGAAATTTGTATTGGAAATAACAGCATCCCAATCAGCAGCCTTAAACTGTCCCATAATATCAATCAAATGAGGTATCTCAATTTTACCTGTGTTATTTACAATTTCATCCCACTTTGCACTCTTTAAAATTGTAAACTTTTCCGCATACTCGCTCATAATACCAAAATAATTGGTACTCTGCATTGCTATTGCAATATTCTCATATAAGCTTTTAATAGAACCGACATAAGCCGGAATATTATAAATTACCCGGTACAATGCAAACATAATTGGAAAAGTAATAAGTAAAGGTAAGCATCCTGAGGTTGGATTTGCACCATATTTTTCATATACAGCCTGTGTCTCCAGCTGCACTTTTCTCATAGATGCCTCATCTTTTTTTCCTGCATACTTTTTATTAATTTTCTGAAGCTCCGGATTCATAACAGAAGAAAGCTTTGTAAACTTCTGCTGCTTAATGGTAAGCGGAATCATCAGAGCATTTACAAGAAAGGTAAATATGATAATACATAAACCTGCATTTTCAATACCAAAATTACTTAAAAATTCAAAAATTACATTTAAAATCCATCCCAGACCTTTTGCAATTGGCCCCAGAATGCCTCCATTCTGTGTTAAAACTACACTAATCAATTTTTCCTCCTTCACTGTACCCTATGGTACGGGATCATATCCGCCCTTATGGAAAGGATGACAACGTAAAATTCTCCTTATAGCAAGGTAAGAGCCTTTAAAAATACCATACTTTTCCAATGCCTGAATTGCATATAAAGAGCAGGTAGGCGTATAAATACAACTGGGCCTTCCCTTTAAAGGAGAAATAAATTTACGATATAGTTTTATTAAAAATATAAAAAACCGCCTTATCATAACGATTCGCCATCTCTTTTAACTAATATTCTGTGTATTTTTCCCAAATGTAGCAAAGCACTGCTTATCTCCTGATAACCTTTTCCCTTTGCCGAAGCTCTTGCAATACATACAATATCCCAACCACTATGGAACATTTTCTCATTCAAACGATAGCTCTCACGGATTAATCTGGTTAGACGATGTCTAACTACACTGTTTCCAACTTTCTTACTCACGGATATTCCCAATCTGTTCTTATTCATTCCATTTTGGAACACATACATTACCAAATACCTATTGGCATAGGATTTTCCCCTTTTATACACCTTCTGAAAATCCTGATTCTTTTTTAATGATTCTGACAATTTCAAAATCTCCTACTGCCTTTTCCCTGCAAAGAGAAGAAAAGGTCACAAAAATGCGACCTATGCGGATAATACCTTTCTTCCCTTTGCTCTTCTAGCTGCTAATACTTTTCTACCATTTTTTGTACTCATTCTTGCTCTGAAGCCATGTACCTTAGATCTGGATCTTTTCTTTGGCTGAAATGTCATCTTCATCTTACAAACACCTCCTTTTGTGCCAGACTAACTACTATAGTAGGCATACTGCACTTTATTATATAATTTATTATACGAAACGTCAAGGATTTTTTTATTCCAAAACTTATCCACTATCCACATTCTACTACTGTGTTATCCACAATTTGTGGATAACTTGTGGATAACTCTACTGCTCTTTGTTAATTTATCGTTTATATTTTTAAAAATTTCCTTATTTTTTCGGGCTTTCTTCTTGTTTATATTATTTTTTTACTTATTCACAGCAATGTGTATTACTTTATCCAAATTTATGTTTTCCACATTATAAACAAAATAGTTATACACATTTTCCGGTTGAAATAAAAACAAATTTGTTATAAGATATATATGTATGCTTATGTCATCTCATATGATAAATACATGTACCTGGGAGGATTTTATGAAAGAATTATTAGAAGAAAAATGGGAGGAGATACTTCAATATCTCAAAATAGAGCATGGAATCAGTGAAGTATCCTTTAAAACATGGATACAGCCTCTTTCTGTTTATTCTGTTGAAGATACTACACTTACTATTTTGATTGATAACACTAAAATCGGCGATTCTAAAAAGTTTATTATGAATAAATTCAGCCTTCTTTTGAAGGTTTCTATTGAAGAGATTACAGGAAAAGAATTTGAACTTGAATTTGTTTTATTAAGTGAACTTGAAAAAAAGGAAGAGAAGAAATCCTCTTCTATTAATAAGGAAGCTCCTTCCCAGAATAATAAATATCCTTTTTTAAATCCAAGGTATACCTTTGACACCTTTGTCGTAGGCAGCAACAATAATCTTGCACATGCAGCCTCTTTAGCCGTTGCAGAAGCTCCAGCGGAGACCTACAACCCTCTTTTTATCTGGGGAGGCCCTGGACTTGGAAAAACACACTTAATGCATTCTATTGCACATTTTATCCTGGATCAAAGTCCAGAGACAAAGGTATTATATGTGACAAGTGAGGTTTTTACAAATGAACTGATTGAAGCAATCCGTAATAGAAACGATAATACTTCTATTACTGCTTTTCGCAAGAAATATAGAAATATTGATGTTCTACTGATTGATGATATTCAGTTTATTATCGGTAAAGAATCTACACAGGAAGAATTCTTCCACACCTTTAATACACTATATGAATCAAAAAAACAGATTATTATATCCTCAGATAAACCTCCAAAGGATATTGAAACCTTAGAAGAACGTCTTCGCTCTCGTTTCGAATGGGGTCTTACTGTAGATATTCAGCCACCGGATTATGAAACCCGCATGGCAATTTTGAAGAAAAAAGAAGAGCTGGATGGACTTTCTATCGATGACGAGGTTATGAAATATATTGCTTCTAATATTAATTCCAATATTCGTGAGCTGGAAGGTGCCCTGACGCAGATTGTTGCCCGTTCTCGTCTGAATCGCACAGAGGTTAATGTTGAACTGGCACAGGAAGCCCTTAAAAATCTGATTTCTCCAAATGCTAAAAAGGATATCACTGTAGAATTTATTATAGATATTGTAGCAGAGCATTTTAATATTACTACTGCAGATATTATATCCTCCAAAAAGAGCAGAAACATTGCTTATCCACGTCAGATATGTATGTTCCTCTGCCGTGATTTAAAGGATATTTCTCTAAAGGATATTGGTGCCAAAATGGGTAACAGAGACCATACTACTATTCTTCATGGTATTAATAAAATAGAAGCAGATATTGAAAAGGATTCTAGTCTTTCTAATACGATTGATGTACTTAAGAAAAAAATTAATCCTCAATAGACTGTGAATTTCCTGTGAATAACCTGTTAATTTAAGGTTAATAATTTTTTGAACCCTTTTTTAACTTAAATTAACCACATTTTATGAACTTCATTTTCTGTTTCAATCCACCAGGTTGTAAAATGGGACAAGCCTTTTAAATAAAAGGACAAGAAGGGTTATTCACAAATTAACAGCCACTAAGGATACTACTACGAAATTTTTATTATATATATATAAATAAATTTGCAGAAGGGAGTTATCAACATACATGAAAATCATATGCAGCAAAGCTGATTTACTAAATAGTGTAAATATTGTTATGAAGGCTGTACCAGCTAAATCTACAATGCCTATTTTAGAGTGTCTTGTTATAGAAGTAAAAAACGGTATTATAAAACTGACAGCCAATGATATGGAGCTTGGTATTGAAACCTTAGTAAAAGGAGAGGTTATAGCAGATGGCGTTATAGCTATTAATGCAAAAATATTTGCTGATATTATTCGTAAGCTTTCTGATAATGATATTATAATAGAAACTGATGATAATTTTATGGCTCATATCAGCTGTGAAAAAGCAAAGTTTGATATTGCAGGAAAAAGTAATGATGAATTTCCTTTAATTCCAAAGATTGAAAGAGACTGTTCTATAGAGCTTTCTCAGTTTTCTTTAAAAGAAATTATCCGTCAGACAGTATTTTCTATTTCTGATAACGAAAGTAATAAAATTATGACAGGTGAGCTTTTTGAAATAACAGGTAATGAATTTAAAGTAGTTTCCCTGGATGGGCATCGTATTTCTATTCGTAAAATAAGCCTGAAAGAAAGCTATGATCATATTAAAATAATTGTTCCTGGAAAGACACTAAATGAAATCAGTAAAATTTTATCTGGTGAAATAGAGGATATGGTAAAGATATTCTTTACTAATAAACACATTGTATTTGAATTTAATGATACAATGGTATTATCCCGTCTGATTGAAGGAGAGTATTACAGGATTGAGCAGATGCTTTCCAGTGATTACGAAACAAAGGTTACTATCAATAAAAAGGAGTTTTTAAACTGTATTGACCGTGCAACACTTTTAGTTAAGGAATCGGAGAAGAAACCTATTATCATAAATGTAGGTGAGCAGAACATAGAGCTTTGCATTAATTCAACAATAGGTTCCATGAAGGAAGAAATAGATATTACCAAAGAGGGTAAGGATATTTTAATTGCTTTTAACCCAAGATTTTTAATGGATGCTCTCCGGGTTATTGATGAAGAAGAGGTTGATATTTATTTATTTAATCCAAAGGCCCCTTGCTTTATTAAGGACAAGGAAGAAACTTATATCTATCTGATTTTACCGGTTAATTTTAATGCAGGAGTAAACTAATGGAAACAATTCAAATTAAAGATGAATTTATAAAACTGGGACAGGCATTAAAGCTTGCCAATCTGGTAGAGTCCGGAGTAGATGCTAAAATGGTGATACAGGATGGACTTGTTAAAGTAAATGGAGAAATTGAATACCAGAGAGGTAAAAAGCTTCATAACGGCGATATTTTCGAGTTTGATGGAACCCAGGTAAAAATAGTAAATTAGAGGCGGTTATGAAATTTAAATCCATTGAGTTAAAGGATTTTAGAAATTATGAAGAATTATCTATGACCTTTCATCCGGAAACAAATATTTTGTATGGCGATAATGCTCAGGGAAAGACAAATATTTTAGAAGCCCTTTATCTTTGCTGTACAACGAAATCCCATAAAGGAAGTAAGGATAAAGAGATGATAAAAATAGGGCAGGAATCGGCTCATATAAGGATAGGTGTAGAGAAAGGTGGCATAGAACATACCATTGATATGCATTTGAAAAAAAATCGTTCGAAAGGAATTGCAATTGATGGTGTTCCAATAAAGAAGTCCAGCGAATTGGTTGGTCTGGTTCAAGTTGTGCTTTTTTCACCGGAGGATTTAAGCATTATAAAAAATGGTCCTGGAGAACGGCGGCGGTTTATAGATATGGAGCTTTGCCAGCTGGATAAAATATACCTCCATGATTTGATGAAATACAACCGTATTGTAGAACAGAGAAATAATTTACTAAAACAGATAAGCTTTAACCGGGATTTATTGGATACACTTAGTATATGGGATATGCAGCTTCTGCAGTATGGAAAAAAGATTATTCAAAGAAGAAAAGCTTTTATTGTTCAATTAAATGAAATTGTATATGAAATACATAAAAAACTTTCAGGAGGACGAGAGGAGCTTTTTCTGGAATATGAACCAAATATTAAAGCAGAAGAGTTTGAAAATAAGCTGAAGCACTCTGTGGAAAGGGATATTTCACTAAAGCTGACGACATTAGGTCCTCACAGAGATGATATAAAATTTTTAATTAAGGATACTGATATTCGGAAATTTGGCTCTCAGGGACAACAACGTACCGCAGCTCTTTCTCTAAAACTGGCAGAAATTGATATTTTACGAAAAGAAAAGAAAACAGAGCCAATCCTTCTTTTAGATGATGTTTTATCGGAGCTTGACAGGAATCGTCAGAATTATCTTCTGGAAAGTATAGAAAATATTCAGACAATTATTACCTGTACAGGCTTAGAAGAATTTGTGAATAACCGTTTAAGTATAGATAAGATTTATAAAGTGGTAAATGGAACCGTTTTTGAAGAACAGGAGGAAGTTAAATGAGTCAGGAATACGGAGCAGACCAGATTCAGATTTTAGAGGGTCTTGAGGCTGTAAGAAAGAGGCCGGGCATGTACATTGGAAGTACATCAGCAAAGGGACTTCATCATCTGGTATACGAAATTGTAGACAATGCTGTGGATGAAGCCTTAGCAGGCTTTTGTAATCAGATTGAAGTAACAATTAATGAGGATAATTCCATTACGGTTGTAGATAATGGCCGTGGTATTCCTGTAGGTATTAATCATAAGGCAGGACTTCCTGCTGTAGAGGTTGTATTTACTATTCTTCATGCCGGTGGAAAGTTTGGCGGTGGAGGGTATAAGGTATCCGGTGGACTTCATGGCGTTGGAGCCTCTGTTGTAAATGCTCTTTCAGAATGGCTGGAGGTTACCATTCATATGAATGGTAAAATGTACCGGCAAAGGTATGAAAGAGGTAAGGTTATGTATCCTCTGAAGGAGATAGGTGCAACAGAAAAGAGGGGAACGACGGTAACATTCCTTCCGGATAAACAGATTTTTGAAGAAACCGTTTTTGATTATGATGTGTTAAAGCAACGTCTGAGAGAGATGGCATTTCTTACTAAGGGAATTAAAATTACTCTTATTGATAAAAGAGAGGAAGAGACAAAGGTAAGAGACTTCCATTATGAGGGCGGTATAAAGGAATATGTAAGTTATTTAAACCGCAGTAAAACACCACTGTATGAAAATATTATTTACTGTGAGGGCCAGAAAAATAACGTAAGGGTTGAGGTAGCAATGCAGCATAATGATTCTTATGTGGAGGGCTGCTACAGCTTTGTAAATAATATTACGACGCCAGAGGGTGGTACTCATCTGGTAGGCTTTAAAAATGCTTTGACAAAGACCTTTAATGATTATTCAAGAAGCCAGAAGTTTTTAAAGGATAATGAGCAGAATTTAAGTGGTGAGGATATCCGCGAGGGACTTTCTGCCATTATAAGTGTAAAGATAGAGGAACCACAGTTTGAAGGGCAAACAAAGCAGAAGCTTGGTAACAGTGAGGCAAGAGGTGCTGTAGAAAGTGTAGTAACAGAGCAGCTGACCTATTTTCTTGAACAGAATCCGGCAATAGCAAAAGTTATTTGCGAAAAAGCTATCTTAGCTCAGCGGGCAAGAGATGCGGCAAGAAAGGCCAGAGATTTAACAAGAAGAAAGACAGCTTTAGAGGGTGCTAGTCTACCTGGAAAGCTGGCTGACTGTTCCGATAAAAATCCTGAAAATTGTGAGATTTATATCGTAGAGGGAGACTCTGCGGGTGGAAGTGCGAAAACAGCACGTTCCAGAGCAACCCAGGCGATACTTCCACTACGTGGTAAAATTTTAAATGTAGAGAAAGCAAGACTTGATAGAATTTTGGTTAATGAAGAAATAAGAGCCATGATTACGGCCTTTGGTACCGGTATTTATGATGAGTTTGATATTTCGAAGCTTCGTTATCATAAAATTATTATAATGACCGATGCTGATGTTGATGGTGCCCATATTAGTACACTTTTGCTTACCTTTTTCTATCGTTTTATGCCGGAGCTTATCAAACAGGGATATGTGTATCTGGCACAGCCACCTCTTTATAAGGTTGAAAAAGGAAAAATTATAAGATATGCTTATAATGATGCAGAATTAAATGAGATTCTGACAGAGATTGGAAGAGACACTAATAATAAAATTCAGCGTTACAAAGGACTTGGAGAGATGGATGCAGAGCAGCTCTGGGAGACAACTATGGATCCGGAAAAGAGAGTTCTTTTAAAGGTTGCTATTGATGAAGAAACAGAGTCTGAAATTGATTTGACCTTTACTACCCTTATGGGTGACAAAGTAGAGCCAAGACGTGAGTTTATTGAAAAGAATGCTAAGTATGTTAAGAATCTGGATATCTAGGAATTGGCCTGCGGAATGAAAAGGAGAAATTTAAATGGATGAACATATCTTTGATAAGGTCCACGAGGTAGATTTAAAAAAGACAATGGAGGAGTCTTATATTGATTATGCCATGTCTGTTATTGCTGCCCGTGCTTTACCGGATGTAAGAGATGGTTTAAAGCCGGTACAAAGAAGAATTTTATATGCAATGATAGAGCTGAATAATGGTCCTGACAAGCCACATCGTAAGTGTGCTCGTATTGTCGGTGACACCATGGGTAAATACCATCCACATGGAGACAGTTCTATTTATGGAGCCTTAGTAAATCTGGCACAGGAATGGTCCACTCGTTATCCGTTAGTGGATGGTCATGGAAATTTTGGTTCCGTCGATGGCGATGGTGCAGCAGCGATGCGATATACAGAAGCCAGACTCAGTAAGATTTCTATGGAAATGCTTTCTGATATCAATAAAAATACCGTAGATTTTATTCCAAACTTTGACGAAACAGAAAAAGAGCCGGTAGTATTGCCGTCCCGTTTTCCAAATCTCTTAGTAAATGGAACCTCTGGTATTGCTGTAGGTATGGCGACTAATATTCCACCTCACAATCTTCGTGAGGTTATTAATGCTGTTGTAAAAATTATTGATAATGTGGTAGAAGAAGACAGAGAAACTGTAATAGAAGAAATTTTATCTATTGTAAAGGGTCCTGATTTTCCTACTGGAGCTATGATTCTGGGAACCAGAGGTATTGAAGAGGCTTATCGTACTGGCCGGGGGAAGATTCGTGTTCGTGCAATTACCGATATTGAGGCCATGGCAAATGGAAAGAACCGTATTGTTGTAACAGAGCTTCCTTACATGGTAAATAAAGCAAGATTAATTGAAAAAATTGCTGAATTACATAGAGATAAAAAAATAGATGGAATTACTGAGCTTCGTGATGAATCTGACAGACAGGGTATGAGAATCTGTATTGAACTTCGTCGTGATGCTAATCCAAATGTTATTTTAAACCAGCTCTATAAGCATACTCAGATGCAGGATACCTTTGGTGTTATTATGCTGGCACTGGTGGGAAATGAGCCTAGGGTCATGAACCTTTTGGATATGCTTAAGTACTATTTAAAGCATCAGGAAGAGGTTGTTACCAGAAGAATCGAATATGATTTAAATAAGGCAGAGGAAAGAGCTCATATTTTACAGGGCTTACTGATTGCTCTGGATCATATTGATGAGGTTATCCGCATTATTCGTTCTTCCAAAAATGTACAGGAAGCAAAGAACCGGTTAATGGAGTCCTATGAATTAAGTGATGCGCAGGCTCAGGCGATTGTAGATATGCGTCTTAGAGCTCTTACCGGTTTGGAAAGAGAAAAGCTGGAGGCAGAATATGCTGAGTTAATGAAAAAAATCGAAGAATTTAAGGCAATTTTAGCAGACCGCCATAAGCTGCTTGGTGTTATCAAGGATGAGCTTATTTTAATCCGTGATAAGTATGGTGACGAAAGAAGAACCTCTATCGGTTATGATGAATTTGATATTTCTATGGAGGATCTGATTCCAAAGGAAAATACAGTAATTACCATGACAAGTCTTGGTTATATCAAGAGAATGACCGTAGATAATTTCAAGAGCCAGAATCGTGGTGGTAAGGGAATTAAGGGTATGCAGACCATAGATGAGGATTATATTGAGGATTTATTTATGACAACTACCCATCATTATGTTATGTTCTTTACCAACAAGGGACGGGTTTACCGTCTGAAGGCTTATGAAATTCCGGAATCCGGACGAACAGCAAGAGGAACAGCGATTGTAAATCTTCTGCAGCTGCTTCCGGAGGAAAAGATAACAGCAGTAATTACCATGAGTGAGTTTGATGATGATAAATACCTCTTTATGGCAACAAAATATGGTATTGTAAAGAAAACTCCGATTCGTGAGTATGCAAATATAAGAAAAACAGGACTTCAGGCGATTAATCTTCGGGAAGAGGATGAGCTGATTGAGGTTAAGGTAACGGACAGCAACAAGGATATTTTCCTGGTAACAAAGAATGGCCAGTGCATCCGCTTTGATGAAAAGGATGTGCGTCCAACAGGAAGAGCCTCTATGGGTGTTATTGGTATGAATCTGGGATATGAGGATGAAATCATCGGTATGCAGTTAAATACCCAGGGAGAATGTCTGTTGTTAGTTTCTGAATATGGTCTTGGAAAGAGAACCTCGATTGATGAATTTGCAGTACAAAAACGTGGCGGTAAGGGTGTAAAGTGCTATAATATTACAGAAAAAACAGGTAATGTAGTAGGTGTCAAGGCTGTTAATGAAGAAAATGAAATTATGATGATTACCACAGAGGGTATTATTATCCGTATTCTGTGCAGCCAGATTTCTAAAATCGGCCGTATTACTTCTGGTGTAAAGCTTATGAATCTGGATCCTTCCAAGGCAGTTAGGGTAGCAAGTATTGCAAAGGTAAGAGAAAGTGAAACAGCTGAGGTTTCTGAAGAAGAAGCTGTAACAGAAGAAGCAGAAAATAGGATAGAAGAATAAAAAAGCTGCCGCAGAATTTTCTGCGGCGGCTTATTTTGTAATTTTTTAGGTGAACAGAATGAAAAAAATAATAGAAACAATTGAGAGCTTTCAGCCTCTTTGCGAACAGGAAAAAAAGGATAAGGAGCTTATGCTTATAGCAGTAAAAAAACAGGGAGAGTCTATTCTGACCCGGGAAAGTGAGCTTTTTCATATAACAGTATCCGGTTTTACTATAAATAAAGAGAAAACTAAGACTTTGATGGTATTTCACAATATTTATAATTCCTGGTCCTGGATTGGAGGACACGCAGATGGAGAGGATGACTTTTTAGAGGTTGCATTAAGAGAAGCGAAAGAAGAGACAGGAATTGAACATATTTATCCTGCCGAAGCTGATATGATTTCTTTAGATATTCTTACGACGAAGGGGCACTGGAAAAACGGAAGCTATGTAGCACCTCATCTTCATTTAAATCTTACTTATCTTTTGATAGGGGATGAAAAGGATGCTATTCAAAGAAAAGAAGATGAAAATAAGGCAGTTGGATGGATTTTAATAGAAGAAGTTGAAAAAAAGGTAACAGAGCCGGAAATGAATCTGGTCTATCAGAAAATATTAGACCGCATACCGAAGTAAAAGGAGAAGAAGATGAAAACAATTCATACAGATGAAATCATCAAAAATATAAAAGAGATGTGTATAGAGGCAAATTTAAATTTAAGTAAGGATGTTAAGGAAGCTTGTCTTAATGCAGCCAGGCAGGAAGCTTCTCCTTTAGGAAAACAGATATTAGGACAGCTGGAACAAAACATGGATATAGCCAGAGAAGAACAAATACCGATTTGTCAGGATACAGGTATGGCTATTGTCTTTTTGAAAATTGGTCAGAATCTTCATATAGATGGAGAAAATTTAGAGGATGCAGTAAATGAAGGAATCCGTCAGGGCTATAAGGAAGGATATCTTAGAAAATCTGTAGTTTCTGACCCATTTTTAAGAGAAAACACAAAGGATAATACACCGGGAGTAATTCACTATGAGATTGTACCAGGGGAAAATCTTGAAATAACGATGGCTCCAAAAGGCTTTGGCAGTGAAAATATGAGTCGTGTTTATATGTTAAAGCCTGCAGATGGTATAGAGGGTGTTAAAAAAGCGGTAGTAGAAACAGTTATCTTAGCAGGACCAAATGCCTGTCCACCAATGGTAGTAGGTGTAGGTATTGGTGGAAGCTTTGAAAAATGTGCCCTTTTGGCAAAAAAAGCATTGACAAGGGATTTAAATAGCGGCTCACCACTTTCCCACATAGCAGATTTAGAAAAAGAGCTTTTGAAGGAAATTAATAATCTAGGAATTGGACCGGCTGGTCTTGGCGGTACGGTAACTGCCCTTGGTGTAAATGTAGAAACCTATCCTACTCATATTGCAGGGCTTCCAGTGGCTATTAATATATGCTGTCATGTGAACAGACATGTAAAAAGAAGCTTATAAAAGTGTAAAAAACAGATATTTTGTGGATAAATGTTTAGAAAAGAGGGAAACAAGTGGATAAATATATAGAGACACCATTAACAAAAGAAAAAATAGCAGATTTAAAGGCCGGTGATTATGTTTATATCACAGGAACTATTTATACGGCAAGAGATGCAGCTCATAAAAGACTTTTTGAAGCTTTGGAAAAAAAGGAAGAGTTGCCTTTTCAGGTAGAAGATGAAATTATTTATTATCTTGGACCAACACCAGCAAGGGAGGGACAGGTAATTGGCTCGGCTGGACCAACAACCAGCAGCCGGATGGATAAATATACTCCGGCACTTTTAGACCTGGGATTGGGTGGAATGATAGGAAAAGGAAAAAGAAGTCCTGAGGTTATTTTCTCCATGCAGAAGAATAAAGCTGTTTATTTTGCAGCTGTGGGTGGAGCAGGAGCTCTTCTTTCTAAGTGTATAAGGGAAGCAGAGGTAATAGCCTATGAGGACTTAGGGACAGAAGCAATTCGAAAATTAAAGGTAGAAAAACTGCCGGTTATTGTTGTTATTGATGAAGAAGGGACGAATCTATATGAAAGGGCGATAGAAAACTATCGAAAATAAACTTCTATATATAGTAGAAAAAGATTTTAAATCACAATCCATGGTAGAATTGTGTTAATTATATAGAAAATTTAAAAAATTAAAAGAAAAAGGCTTGACAACACCTTTTTCTTTTGCTATACTAAGAAATGCGTTTAACGCAATTGTAAAAGTAAGAAATAAATAAGGAACTGTAAAGTTCAGCATTTTGGAGAAATACTCAAGAGGCTGAAGAGGCGCCCCTGCTAAGGGTGTAGGTCGTTCACGCGGCGCGAGGGTTCAAATCCCTCTTTCTCCGTCTTATTTTTATAAAAATAATATCTTAAAAAAGTATTGACATTCATTTGAAGATATGATAAAATGTTAAACGTTGTCGCTCAAGAAACGAAATAAAAAGTTTAAAAAAGTTCTTGACAAAGACAATACAGTATGATATACTGTATGAGCTGTCTGAAACAGCGAAGAACCTTGATAATTAAACAGTGAAACAACCCTGAAAATTCTAATGAAATTCAGAGAA
>NZ_LNAM01000160.1 GCF_001461035.1 Acetivibrio ethanolgignens
CAAGCCAAAACCAAGATGTATGGAAAATCCTGGAAGTGGCAGGATACTTAAATATAATCCTGCATTTTTTAAATTTCAACTTTCTAAACCTGGCAATAATAAGAAAAAGCTATACCGCAGTCAATAAAAAACGCTGTATTGACACCGAAGCGACACCGAAACAGACCGTTATTATAAAAAGGAAGGGCAGGGAATACTTAAATCTGAAAAATGTAAGAAAATAATAAGTTGCCCGGAATAGGAAACCATGATACTATAAAGGTATGGATGGAGGGATGTTATGTTAGCAAATATTTCTTATAAGGTATCTGCTTTTGTAAATTTTTCAAATTTAGAGGCAGAGCCGAAAACAGTGATTGATATTTTACAGGAATTCAGTGATTACAATATGATGCCAGCGGTGGCAGATGCTTTTGAGTTCGGGAATATGCAAACACCGAAGCTTGCTTTTGCCTTGGAGCGAAATCAGAAAAAAATCATGATATTCAATGATAGAATTGATCTTCTGAGTATCGCAAGTACAGAGGGCGGTTTTACAGCAGAGGAGGTAAAGCAGATGACAGCGGAGGCAGCTGATATTATGGGAAGGCTGTTTCAAAAATATGAAAGAAAGGCCTACCGCCTGGCTGTCTATAAAGAATATATGCTATTTAAGCTGACGAAGGAGGAAAGCAGTACCTTTGTAAAGGAAAAGTTTGGCTATATTCCATATTATAGAGGTTCAGATATTGTTGAGTGCAGCAGCAGAGTAGTAGCACGGGAAAATATCGAAGTGCAGGCGGGAAGCCAGGAGCTGTGCAATATGATCACGCTAATTAACCGGGTGAATTTTGAACGGATGGAAGGCTTACAGACGGTTATGATGGATGGCTTTAAGCTGGATTTTGACTTGAATACCTTCCAGGAAAATGTAGTCCCGCGGTTTGAGAAGGACACGATTATAAGCTTTTGCCAGAAAATGAACGAAAAATCAGAGCTTTTGGTGAAACAGATTATAGGTGAGTGATTTTATGAGTGAAAAGGAAAAAAACAGCTGGGCAGTCTTTTTTAAAGAGAATCCGGAAAATGATGGAAATGAGGAAAGGCTACTTACTTATTGGATTAATTTTAACCGGCCGGAGACAGAGGCGATAAAAAAGGCAGCAGAGGCTTTTGCAAGAAACTGCAGTGAAACAGAGGCCGCAGTTGAAAAAACGCCGATGTGGAGTATAAAAAATCAAGCCGTAACGACAAAAATACTTCCTTTTTTCCCACAGGAGAAACGGCGGAAAGCAGAGGATCAGAAGGTATATATAATAAGCCTTTTGAAAAATGACATTTATGATCCGGGTACAGTTACGGAGCTTCAGCTTTATGTGGAAAACCAGCTGAAAATAGATAAGGAAAAGACCCAGTCTGTTTTACAGAGCATTTATCTGGAGGAGTTTGAGCATACCTCATTGTTTGTAAATTTGCTACAGGTGATTTCGCAGATTGAATATAAGATGATAGAGCCAGCAGGACCGATTATGGCCCTGGCGGCAACCAGACACTGGGATTGTGAGGTGCGGGAATACGGCCTTCGCTGTTATGAAAACTGGGAGGATCCGGCGTGCCTTTCTGTACTGAAAGCCCTTTATTTTGAGGAAAAATGGCTACAGAATTATCTGGAGATGCTGATAGCAGATTTTGAAGAAGGTGAGTAAATTGGCATTTTACATAAGAAAAATATCACCGGCAAAGTGGCCGCAAAAAGGGGAAGCTACGGCGGTTTGTGATGTCAGGGCAGATGCGGTCACAGGAGATCTCAGGACGACGCAGGATACCATTTCCTTGTGGAGAATAGATTCCATGGAGGAGCTAGACCAGGCGGTACTGGCTCTGGCAAGTGGTGGAGACAAGGCAGTGACCTATAATGTCCTTACGATTCCGGAAGAAACACTTTTAAAATATGGGTTTACCTTGGCCGAAACCGATGGAAATACTCCAGTGGATGGCCTCGCAAAAACACATCGGGATGTCATTGGAGTTAATTATGGCAGTATTGGAAAATTTGCCCAGTTAATTATGGAAGCTATTAATGCAGATAAATTGTGTACCATAACAAAAAAGCAGGTAAAAAGCTTGATTGTAAAGGCCTATAAAAATGGAGAAATCAATCGGGATAAGCTGAAGGAACGTATGCGGGAGGAGATAGAGGAAGAGCTAAAAAAGGAGATTGGGTAAATTCTTTCTTTTCTTTTATAGAAAAGTGTGTTAAAATAAATAGTCAGCAAGAGAGAATACATTGGATAGAGAGGTACGACAAGTGAGCAGGCAGATGCAAAAAAAGAAAAGCGGTAAGCCTTCAGGCGGAAATTATACATTGCTACCGATTTTGTTTGTAATGTGTATTGTTCCGCTGATTATGCGTCTATATATATATGATTCCGGGCTGGAGCAGTATCCATGGTTCCCTGACCGGAGTGAGGAAATTGATATCTTCTTATATTATAAGGGAGTTGCACTGGTGGCGGCGGCACTGGTTATGGCAGCAGTTCTTTGCTATACCCTTTATAAAAACAGCAGGAAAACTGCAGAACTGGAGCGGCTTAAGCAGGCAAAGTGGCTGATACCACTAGCGGTTTTTGCATTTTTGACATTATTGTCCACGCTGTTTTCCAAATACCGCAGCTACGGTTTTTCCGGTATCTATGAGCAGTTTGAGTCTGTATGGGTAGTGTTGGCCTACTGCATTGTGGCAGTTTATACTTATTATTTTGTAAAAACAAAGGAAGATGTTGACATATTACAGAAGGGCCTGTTTGCAGTGCTGGCGATTCTTGGAATTATCGGAATTACACAGCTTTTGGGACATGATATCTGGGAGTCTGCTTTTGGAAAAAGCCTTTATGTGCCTTCTAAATATGCAGCCCTTAAGGAGCAGCTTTCCTTTAATTTTTCCGGAAGCGGCAACCACCAGGTATATTTGACCTTCTACAATCCAAATTATGTTGGTGTATTTGCAGCCCTGATTCTGCCAGTCAGTATTATGCTGTGCGTTGGTAACAGAAAGTGGCAGAAAAAACTGGCATGGGGCATTATTTCTATTGTAGTTTTCCTGTGTGCACTGGGCTCTGGTTCAAAGGCATTTTTACTGTCCTTGATAGCTACAGCATTGCTTGGAATTATTATTTATGGAAGAAAGATGATAAAATATGTGCCGATTATATTGATGTACGGCCTGACCATTCTCTATGTGGGCAGCGTTTACATGAACTATGTCAATGTAGATGTAGTCCAGTATGTAAAAAATGCATTAACCCCAACCGAGAATGTCTATGCAGTTGAGGACTTTACAGTTGAGTCAGACTATGTTACATTAAAATACAATGGTACTGGGATTTCCATGCTGTGCGAGCCTGGAAGTGACGGAGCACCGTATTTCAAGGCTTGGGATGAGGCTGGCACAGAGCTTGCCTTTACCATGGACGAAAATAATATTGTACATTTTACTGATGAAAGATTTTCAGCAATTACAGTCACTATATATGGCGGGTATGGCAATTATCCTTACATCGCAGAAATCAGTGCTGCAGGACATCGCTACGGCTTTGCCAAGGGCAGTAATGGCTACAGCTATATGAACTTTGCTTACAAAGCAGATGACATGATAAAGGCAGATGCAGCCGTATTTACAGACAGCGATGGGCTTTTTACCGGTCGTGGCTACATCTGGTCCAGAACGATACCACTGCTGAAGGACAGTTTTCTTCTGGGAACGGGGGCTGATAGTTTCGCTTTGGTATTTCCACAGAATGATTATGTAGCCCGTATCAACGCCGGCTATCAGGATCAGATTATGACGAAACCACACAGTATGTATCTGCAAATGGCAGTGCAGTATGGAGTGGTAGCAGCTCTTTGTTTCTTAGCCCTGGCAGTTATGTATGTGCTACAGACCATCAAGCTCTGCTGGAAATCCAACTTCAAGGATAAATACAGCTGTCTAGCCCTCGGCATTCTGATGGGTATTACCGGCTATGGAATTCTTGGCATTTCCAATGACTCCTGTGTAGCATTGGCTCCCCTGGCCTGGGTGATTCTGGGGCTTGGATTTGCAGTAAACCAGTTGGTAAAGAAGGATTTGGAAGAAAGAGAAGATTAGCAGGCGAGAGAGACAGAGAAGGAGAAAGTGGCTGTAGTCGAATAAGCTGGAATTGGGAATTTGTTATTTGAAATTATGGGATAAATAAGAATGATATAAGTGGTTCAAGCGGGGACTTGAGATAGTAGATATAGAATGGAGGAAACTGCTTGAACTTCTAAATAGAATAAATTTAGATAAGTTATTATAATAAAATATTTAGAAAAATGTGTTATAGGTTACTTACTAATTTGCCATTAGTGTAATTAGACTGTAGCTGAAATTCTCAGATTGGAGGATTAGCATGAAAAAATGGATAAAGCTGTATGGAGTGCATATTGGCATTTGTGTTGTTGCAATTGTAATCGCTTTTGTAGTAAACACCAAAACAAATATGGAGCGTTTGCATGCTTATACAGTGTCGGAACCGGTTTATACCATCTTAAAAGAAGTTACATCGATTAGTGAAGAAAATGGAAGCCTTACATTAACTGGGTGGGGCTTTGATACAAATATTTATAACGAAAACAGTAGATGTGAATTGATTCTGCAGGATACAGAAACAGGCGAAGCACTGTGGCCAAAGATGGAGAAAAATCCAGCACCAGTACAAATAGCAGAACGATATACTGATGGTGAAGACTATTCAGGGGCTTCCTTTGAAGGAAGCTTGAAGAAAAACAAAATGGACCCAGATAGTGTATATGAAATTCTCATCCGTTATACAACAGACTATGTTGATGAAAATGGAAATGAACAACAATATGTAAGAACTGTTACAACAGATGAATTTCTTTATCAGGAGCAAATGACAGAGTATAATCCAAAGACCTTTGTGGCACCTGAGATTGCTGGAACTGAGTTGGAAAAAGAACTGGAAGAGGCTAGGCTGTTTCATTATTTCTCGGAGGGAATGTGGATTTATTATAATGCAGAGAATTTATATTATATAGTGGACAAAACAATTCTGGAAGATGGAAAAGGCACTTCCTTTCCGGTTTTATGGTTTGTAAGAAATATAGAAGATTTGCCAGAAGCAAATAGAGAATATGGTTTTGGAAATAATGCCTTTTACATATGGGAGAATGAAGTTGTTTACACAGATATTGTGGATTACAGGGTATGGAAAACAGCAATGCCTTCTGATAAGGTAGTAAGTATCGGAACAGGACTTTACAATGACGGAGAAAGTTCCTGGATATTAAATACAAAAGAGCAAATAGGAGATATGTCATATGGGCAATAAGGAGCATATATTTTTAGCATCTCCACATATGAGTGAAGAGGGGTATGAGCAGGAATATATAAAGGAAGCTTTTGATACAAATTGGATTGCACCGTTAGGTAAAAATGTAACGGAGTTTGAGAAGGAAATGGAAGAAAAAACCGGAGCAAAAAAGGCAGTAGCATTGTCTTCTGGAACAGCAGCAATTCATATGGCTCTGAAGGCTATTGGAGTAAAGGAAGGAGATATTATATTTTGTCAATCCTTGACCTTTGCAGCAACAGCAAATCCAATTATATATGAGAAGGCAATACCAGTATTTATTGATAGTGAAGAAGAAACATGGAATATGAGTCCAGCTGCGTTACAGATGGCCTTTGAAAAATATGAGAAGATGGGAAGGCTGCCGAAAGCAGTTATTGTTGTTCACTTATATGGGATCAGTGCCCAAATAGAAAAGATAGCAGATATTTGCAGGAAATATAAAGTAGCATTGGTCGAAGATGCAGCGGAAAGTCTGGGAACTCTTTACAAGGGAAAATATACGGGAACCTTTGGGGATTATGGAATTATCAGCTTCAATGGAAATAAGATTATTACAACTTCTGGCGGGGGAATGCTATTTATTAATACAAAAGATGCAGAAAAAAAAGCAAAGAAAGTACTTTTCTGGGCCACCCAGGCAAGAGAACAAGCTCTATGGTATCAGCATGAAGAAATCGGATACAACTATCGTATGAGCAATATTGTTGCAGGAATTGGAAGAGGACAATTAAAGATTTTAGATAAAAGGGTAGAAAAAAAGAGATATATTTATGACTTCTATGAAAGAAAGCTTGGGAAAATAACAGGCTTTCATATGATGCCTAAGGAGAGAGAAATGGATTCCAGAAATAATTGCTGGTTGACTGCTGTGCAGCTGTCAGGTGAGAGAAAGCGGCCGTTTGAAATAATAGAAGCTTTTAAGGAAAGTGATATAGAAAGCAGGCCAATATGGAAACCATTGCATCTTCAGCCGGTATTTAACCATTGTGATTTTATTACTGAGGTTGAAAAACAGAAGATCGTAGATGAAAAAACGGGAGCAGATAGCAGTGTGGCAGGAAATATTTTCTGCAATGGGTTATGTCTTCCGTCAGATACAAAAATGACAGATGATGATCTGGAAAGAGTATGTAAAGTATTACTTGTAGAATAGCAGAGGAATGCAATGAACCGATTTTATAGAAGATATGGCAAACGAATTCTGGATATTTTATTTTCAGGAATGGCACTGGTTGTATTGGCTCCAGTGCTGGTAATTGTGGCTATCCTGGTAAGGCTTAATTTGGGGAAACCTGTACTTTTCAAACAAGCAAGACCGGGATTTCATGAAAAAATATTTTATATTTATAAGTTTCGCACTATGAAGGATACGAAGGGAAAAGACGGAAAACTGCTGGAGGATGAAAAACGTTTGACTAAATTTGGAAAAGTCTTACGGGCAACCAGTTTAGATGAATTGCCAGAGTTGTGGAATATTTTAAAAGGAGATATGAGTATTGTAGGGCCAAGGCCTTTATTAGTAGAATATCTTCCTCTTTATAATGTAGAACAAAGAAAAAGACACAGTGTAAGGCCGGGACTGACTGGCTTAGCACAGATAAATGGAAGAAATATCCTAAGCTGGGAAGAGCGGTTTGCTTATGATGCTGAATATGTTGAAAATATAAATTTGTATTTGGATTGTAGGATTATATGGAAAACTTTGCAAAAGGTAGTGCAGAGGGAAGGAATACATTCTGAGACTTCTGCTACGATGGAAGATTTTAAGGGAAATGTATGAAAACACCATATTTTATTATTGATGAATCAGAACTGGAAAAAAATATTGTAAAGCTGGAAAATGCATTAAATCAATACTGGAGTAACTGTATTATAGGTTATTCTTTCAAAACAAATGCGTTGCCTTATTTACTGGGTTATATGCGTAATAGAGGTATTTATGCCGAGGTGGTGTCAGAGAATGAATTTTATTTGGCACATAAATTGGGATTTAAAACAGAAGATATTATTTATAATGGGCCTGTAAAGGGAAAAGAAAGCTTTTTAAAGGGATTGGAGGCCGGAGCGATTGTAAACATTGATTCTAATCAGGAAATTGTCTGGCTGCAGGAATTAAAGCCAGATAAGGATTACAGTATTGGCATCCGGGTGAATTTTGATTTGGAAAAGTATTGTCCTGGGGAAACCAGTGGAGGAAATGAAGGCAGCCGGTTTGGCTTTTGCTATGAAAATGGCGAATTAAAAGCTGTGATAGAAAAGCTACAGAGAATGGAGCATATAAAAATTGCTGGAATACATCTTCATAACAGTACAAAGACAAGAAGTGTAAATGTATATAAAAAAATTGCCAGAATGGCTTGTGAAATAGAACAGAAATTTTATTTAAATTTAAAATATGTAGATATTGGTGGAGGCTTTTTTGGAGGACTGGAGAATAAGCCGCAATTCGATGAATACATTAGGGTTATTTCTGAGGAATTAAAAAAGAGTTTTTCCGATAAGAGTACAAAATTGATTGTAGAACCTGGAACATCGATTATTTCTTCTCCAGTGGATTTTGTGACAAGCGTATTAGATGTAAAGAGAACCACAAGAAACAATTTTCTTGTAACAGATGGAAGCCGCATTAATATAGATCCTTTAATGAGGAAAAAGGGATATTTTTGGGAAGTTGAATATGGAAACCAAGAGCATAGAGAAATAATACCTAAACAGATAGTAAGTGGGTTTACTTGTATGGAAAATGATCGTCTGTTTAAACTCGAAAACGAAAAAGAACTTCAAGCAGGTGATAGGATTATATATAAAAAAGTTGGTGCTTATACAATGTGCTTAACTCCGCTATTTATTCAATATTTTCCTTCTGTTTATTGGAAAAATCAAAATGGAATTATTTGTGTAAGAGAAAGTTGGACAGAAGAGAATTACATACAAAATTCTGTCTGGGAGGATCAATAAAGTGAACATTTTAATTTTAAGCTGTGGGACCAGAAATAAGATTATTGAGTATTTTAAAAGAGAACTTCCAGAAGGAAGTCGAGTGATAGCGACTGATTGCAGTGGACTGGCACCAGCATTATATGAGGCAGATGGGTATTATTTAGTTTCGCCTATCAAAGAAGCCGGATATGTGGATGAAATCATAAGTATATGTGAAAAAGAACATATTAATGCAGTATTTTCCCTGATAGATCCGGAACTTACACTTTTAGCAGAAAATAAGAAAAGGTTTTTAGATAAGGGAATTATCCCAATCGTTTCAGATTATGATGTAATTGATATTTGTTTTGATAAGTACAAGATGTTTGAATTTTGTTATCAAAATAAAATACCAACCGTGCTTACATATAAAAATTTTTTGGATTTTTGGGAAGCATATGAGAAAAAAGAGGCAGAATTTCCTGTTTTTGTAAAGCCAAGATGTGGAAGCTGTAGTATGGAAGCACAGAAGGTTGGCTCTATAGAAAAGTTAAAGCTATTGTGTGAGCAAAATCCAGAGCTCATTATCCAGGAATGCATAGAAGGAATAGAGATTGGTGCAGATGTTTATATTGATTTGCTGAGTGAAGAGACAGTTTCTATATTCACAAAACAAAAGCTTTTAATGCGTGCAGGAGAAACGGATAAATCTGTATCTATAAAGGATAGCTATTTATTTGAGCTGATTGAAGAATTTGTAAAAAAGCTTGGAGCAGTCGGCCATATAGATATTGATATTTTTAAAAAGGAAAACAGGTATTTTATTTCAGAAGTAAATCCACGTTTTGGAGGCGGTTATCCACATGCGTATGAGTGTGGAGTAAACTTTCCAGAATATATAATAAATAATCTCAGTGGAATAGAGAATAAAAAAATGATAGGAAACTATGAAGCGGGAATTTATATGATGAAGTATTTGGATGTAAAGGTTGCTTCTGACCTGAGGAAAACCAGATGAAAACAATATGGATTATGAATCATTATGCAACGGATACCTTCTTTGATCGTGGAGGAAGGCATTATTATTTTGCAAAATATTTAATAAAAAAAGGGTATGATGTAACCATTTTCTGTGCGTCTACAGTGCATAATACAGATAAAAATATAGATACAGGAGAAAAGAAATATAAGGAAGATACGGTAGACGGAATACCTTATGTTTTTGTAAAAACGCCATCTTATCAGGGAAATGGAATTAGCAGAATAAAAAATATGATAAGTTTTTATATTCAACTGTTTCCAGTTACAAAGAAATTTATCAAGAAAAATAAAAGACCAGATATAATATTAGCTTCTAGTGTGCATCCGCTAACATTGTTAGCAGGAATATGGATAGGGAAAAGATTACAGGTTCCCTGCGTATGTGAGTTGAGAGATTTATGGCCGGAAGCTATTGTAAAATTTAGTAATTTATCAAAAAAAAATTTAATAATACAATTTTTATATCGAATGGAAAAATGGATTTATAAAAAAGCAGATGCTCTGATTTTTACTATGGCAGGAGGAAAACAGTATATTAAGGAGCAGGGATGGACAAAAGATATTACACCTCAAAAAATTTACTATATTAATAATGGAGTGGATTTAGACACATTTGAATATAATAAAGAACATTTCCAGATCTGTGAAAAAGATTTAGATAATGAAAAAATTTTTAAAGTGCTTTATGCAGGGTCAATACGAAAAGTAAACAATTTAGGAATGATTGTTGAATGTGCCAGAGAGTTAGAGAAAAAAGAACCCAAAATTAAATTTTTGATTTGGGGGGATGGGGACGAAAGAGAAGAGTTAAAAAGAAAATGTAAAGAATTGCAACTTAATAATATTATTTTTAAAGGAAAAGTTGAGAAAAAATACATTCCTTATATTCTGTCTAAAGCAGATATTAATCTATTGCATTGGCAGAAAACAGATTTGAATCGATACGGATGTAGCTTGAATAAATTATTTGAATATCTGGCAGCGAAGAGAATAATTGTATCAGATGTAAAAATGGGATATGACTTGCTGGAAGAATATCAGTGTGGTATTGTGACAGAAAAACAAAATGAAGAAGAACTGCAGAAAGCAATTTTAAAATGCTTTTTTATGACAGAAGAGGAAAGGTCTGTATATTTAAGTAATATGCAAAAATGCATAGAAAATTATGATTTTAAAGTATTAACGGATAAACTGGAAAAAATTTTAAAAGATACGGAGAGAAGAAAATGAAAGCACAGCTCTTAAAAAAAATTGAAGAAAAAACAATCAAGGTAGGCGTCGTAGGTCTTGGCTATGTAGGGCTTCCCCTTGCAGTAGAAAAGGCAAAGGCAGGTTTTAAAACCGTTGGCTTTGACGTGCAGTCGGCTAAAGTAGATATGGTAAACCAGGGAGAAAACTATATCGGTGATGTGGTGGACAGTGAGCTGAAGCATCTGGTAGAAAGCGGTATGATGTCAGCAACTTCAGATTTTAGTTTTATTCGGGATGTGGATTTTATTGCAATCTGTGTTCCGACCCCATTGGATGAGCACCAGCAACCGGATATCAGTTGCGTAAAAAGTTCTACGGAGGCAATTTCTAAATATTTAAAGAAAAATACGATGGTAGTGTTGGAGTCTACGACCTATCCGGGGACAACGGAAGAGTTGATTAAGCCTATCTTAGAGGAAGGTTCCGGGTTAAAGTGCGGCGAAGACTTCTATCTTGGATTTTCCCCAGAGCGGGTTGATCCTGGCAATTTAATCTATAAGACAAAGAATACACCAAAAGTTGTGGGTGCGATTGGAAAGGATGCGACAGAAGTCATTGCTGCCATGTACCGTGCAGTTTTGGAGGGAGATGTCCATGAGGTTTCCTCTCCGGCAGTAGCGGAAATGGAAAAGATTCTTGAAAATACCTACCGTAATGTCAATATTGGTTTAGTGAATGAATTGACAATGCTCTGCAATCGGATGGGCATTAATTTCTGGGAGGTAGTGGATGCTGCGAAAACAAAGCCCTATGGTTTCCAGGCATTTTATCCGGGCCCAGGCTTAGGCGGACACTGTATTCCTCTTGACCCTTATTATTTATCCTGGAAAGCAAGGGAGTATGGATTCCATACTTCCATGATTGAAAGCTCCATGATGGTAAATGACCGGATGCCGGAATACTGTGTGGAACGGGCAGGCAAGATTTTAAACCGTTTTCAGAAGGCATTGAATGGCTCCAGGGTTCTTGTCCTCGGCGTGGCATATAAGCAGGATATTGATGATTATCGCGAAAGCCCGGCTATCCGTGTGATCGAGGTATTAAACCGGGAGGGAGCTAAGGTGGATTATTACGATCCTTGGGTGGCTTCCTATAAGGAGCATGGACAGGTTGTAACTGGATTAAAGGAAATCAGCCCGGAGATCGTAAAAGGGTATGATTTGGTTATGGTGACAACGGCTCATACGAATGTAGATTATCCGATGATACAGGAAAATGCAGTGGCAGTATTTGATACCAAGAATGTCATGAAGCAGATTAAGAACAGAGAAAATATTGAAGTATTATAGAATAGAGGAAACAAAATGAGATATGCATTAATTGGCTGTGGAAGGATTTCTACAAACCATATCAAAGCAGCAGTAAATAACCGGCTGGAAATTGCAGCCGTTTGTGATATTTTGCCGGAGCATAGGGAAGCAGTTCTGGAAAAGCACGGGTTACATACGGATCCCGATATCAAACGGTATACGGATTATAAACAGATGATTGAAGAGGTAAAGCCGGAGCTTGTAAGTATTGCTACAGAAAGCGGTTTACATGGAGAAATTGCCCTTTATTGCATTGAAAAGGGCGTCCATGTGATCATAGAAAAGCCGATGGCCATGTCCTTAGAAGAGGCAGACCGGATTATTTCGTTATCGGAGAAAAAAGAGGTCAAGGTAGCTGCCTGCCATCAGAACCGTTTTAATATCGCAGTGCAGGAAATGAGGCAGGCACTGGAAGCAGGGCGGTTTGGAAAGCTGTCCCATGGCTCTGTTCATGTACGCTGGAATCGGAATCAGGAGTATTATACCCAGGCACCATGGCGGGGTACTTGGGCACAGGATGGCGGGGCACTGATGAACCAGTGTATCCATGGAATAGACTTGCTCCGCTGGATGATGGGAGATGAGGTGGAAAGCGTGTATGGAGTGACAAAACAGCAGTTCCATCACTATCTGGAGGCGGAGGATCTTGGAATGGCGGTAGTGAAATTTAAGAATGGAGCAGTAGCTACCATTGAAGGAACAACCAATGTATATCCACAGAATCTGGAGGAAACCCTTTACTTGTTTGGGGAAAAGGGAACAGTGAAGTTGGGTGGTAAATCCACGAATAACATTGATGTCTGGGACTTTGCAGATGAGACAGAAAAAGATAAGAAAAATAAGGGATTAGAGGAAGCTACCAGCAACGTCTATGGAAATGGGCATACCAGTCTTTTTGCAGATATGGTACAGGCGATCAAAGAGGACAGACAGCCTTATGTTGATGCCTATGCTGGAAGAAGGGCTTTGGAGCTGGTACTGGCTATTTATAAAAGTCAGAAGACAGGAGAAGTGGTAAGGTTTCCGGTAACCGGGTTTGCCAGTATGGATATGCAGGGAGAATTTTAATGGAGCAGGATAAAGTACTGATTTATGGAATTAACCAGCAGGCACAGCAGCTGTTTTATTTACTTTCTGAGGACAGAGCGGCAGAAACTTGTGGTTTTGTAGTGGACGAGGGATATAAAAAAGAGGATTGGTTACTGGGAAAAAAGGTATATGAATTTGAAGAAATGAAAAAATTGTTTTCAGCGGAAGAGTATCAGATCGTATTGTCCTTTGGTTATAAAAATATGGTAAAAAACAGAGAAGAGAAATTTTTAAAATGCAAGAAAAACGGATATCGTTTGTTTACTTATATTAGTAAAAAGGCAATGGTTTATGCCGAAGCTGTAGGCGAGGGAAGTATTATTTATCCTGGGGTTTTTCTGGCACCTTTTACAAAGGTTGGAGAGGGATGCTTTTTGGAAAACGGGGTTTCTATTGCCCATCATAGCTGTTGTGGAAGCTTTTGCTTTTTTGCACCAAACGCAGTTGTTTGTGGAGGGACCGAAATAGGAGATTATTGTTTTCTGGGAGCTAATTCTGTAGTAACAAATGGTTTGAAGCTTTCAAAGAGAACGCTGGTTTCAGCCGGAGCGAAGCTTTCTAAGGATACGGTGGAGGGAAGTGTGTGTTTTCCTGCCATAGGAAAGATCACAACAGAAAGAGTACCGGAAGAATATACTTTAAGAAGAAAGAAACAAGAAAAAGAGGATGAAGAAATAATGGGACAAATTTTAAATGGTTATAAAAATTTCGGGGGGGGTATGTAATACTTTACTTGTTAAGTTGCCTGAAAGGAGGGCAGCTTAATGCTAGCACAGCAGAGTAAAGAATATGGAGGTTGTCTTCCTTTAGAAAAAATATGTTTTAATCAGAATCCGTTTTATAACTATCCTCATATTACTTTTAATAGTGGTTGTTCAGCTATTTTAGGAGCAGTAAGAAACTATGGAGCAGATAGCGTGTGGTTACCATACTATTTATGTCCTTCTGTGAAAGAATTTTTAAAAGATCATGGAGTGATTGTTAGAGAGTATTTTTTGACAAAAGACTATATGCCTGAGGTATCAAATATTGAAAAAAGCGAAATGATTTTATGGGTAAATTGGTATGGATGTATGAAAAAAGAAAGTATAAATACCATTAGAAAAAAATATGGAAAACAATTAATTTTCGATAATACACAGGCACTATTTTATGATCCCGATGTTGCAAACTATAGTTGTTACTATGTTTATTCTTGTAGAAAATTTTTAGGGGTACCGGAAGGAGCCTATTTGGTACAAAAGGAGATAAGAGGAATTGAAGAGCAAAGGGGATTTTTTGAAGCTGATTGGAGGTATTTGTGTGAAGCTTTAGATCAAGGTTCCAATTCACAATATAGTCATTATAAAGAAAATGAGAAAAAGATAGAAGAGCATTTTTGTGATATGAGTTATTTGACAAAGGAATATTTAAAAGCAGTACCGTGGGAACAGATTAAAGAAAAGCGAAAAAATAATTTTGACTTTCTTCATCAGAAATTAAGTCATAAGAATGGTTTAAAAGTAGATTTTACTTCGCAGAGTGCTTTTATGTATCCATTTATGATAGAAAAGGAAGGTCTAAGGGAGCATCTTATTGAAAACAAGATTTATGTACCAATGTGGTGGAAGCATTTACTACGATTGGAAGATATATCAAAAGTAGAATATCATTGGGCCCAATATATCGTACCCGTACCTATTGACCAAAGATATAAGGAAACGGATATGCAGAAGATAGCAGAAGTTATTTTAAGATTTTTGGAGAGAAAAGATGTGGAAAATTAAGAAATGTATACTAGAAAAACTGGATGGATTTATTTTTAATTTTTTACAAAAAAACAGTGAGATTATGCCGAAGAGATTTTGCAAGATGATTGCTTATTACTATACAGACGCAAGAATCAGAAAATTGTATTGGAAACGATTAAATGTGCATATGGGAGAAGGAACGTATTCTAATCTGGGAATGATAGCAGTGAATAGTCCTAAAACAGAGATACGAATTGGAAAAAATGTTTCGATTGCTCCCTATGTTACATTTGTTGGAGAGTCAGATGCAAACAATGGAGAGAAAATATTGCAGGTACCTTATTTAGAAAGAATAAGAAAATCAGAAAGAATTATTGTTGAAGATGAGGTTTGGATTGGAGCAAATGTGACAATTTTACCTGGGGTACATATTGGAACGTGTGCGGTGATTGGAGCAGGTAGTGTTGTAACAAAGGATGTAGACAGTTATAGTATCTGGGCAGGAGTACCAGCGAAAAAAATCAGGGATATTTTATATGAGGAATCAGATGATGAAAGAAAATAAAGAAAAATATGTAGAATTTTGTAAGACCACCTATGTACCGATTTATTCCAAGCCCTGGTGGATGGATGCCGTATGTGGGGAGGAGAATTGGAATGTGTGGCTGTATGAGAAAAATGAAGTAGTAGTTGCAGCTATGCCTTATTATATGGAAAAAAGAAATAATTATAATTATATTACCAAAGCCCCGCTGACTCAAAATAATGGAATTATCTTTCAGTATCCGGAGGGAGCAAAGGATTTGGCAAAAGCTAAATTTGAAGAAGAAGTTATTAATTCAGCGTGTTGTTTCATAGAGGGATTAGGAGTTGATGTATATGAACAGCAGTATCAAACGGAATTTACAAATTGGCTTCCTTTTTTCTGGAATCAGTATCAAGAAATTACAAGATATACCTATCAGATAGGAAACACATCTGATTTGGATGCAATATGGGAAAGTTTTGCAGGAAATAGAAGAAAAAAGATAAAGAAGGGATTAAAAAATGCAGTATATGAAGAAATCAGAGATGTAAAGCTCTTTTATGAGGAGCATGAGAAAATATTCCGCAAACAGAATTTGCGGTGTCCATTTAGTTATGATTTATGGCTAAGGCTGGTAAAGGGTTGCCAAGAGCATGGAAGCTGCCAGATGATGGTGGCAAAAACGGAAGAAGGAAAGATTGCAAGCTTATCTTTTCTAGTTTGGGATGAAAAAAAGCTGTATCGTTTGCTTGGAGGAGGAATCCCGGAATATCAGAATTTAGATACCTATAGTGCAATGACATGGATGGAAATACAGTTAGCACATGAAAAAGGGCTGATTTATGATTTTGAAGGTTCTGTTATAAAAAGGATTTCAAAATCAAATGCAGAGTATGGGGCAGTACCAAAACCATATTTCAGGATCCGAAAGGTATTTAATCCGGAAATTATGAGAATGGAAACAGAAAAGAGGATAGAGGATCAGAGAAAATAAGGGAGAAAAGAGAATGAAAACTAAGAAGATTTGCCATCTTACCAGTGTTCACCCAAGATATGATAGCAGGATTTTGTATCGGGAATGTGTTTCTTTAGCAGAAAATGGATATGAAGTATGCTTATTAGTCAATGATATTGGGAAAAAAGAAAATTATCGAGGAGTAAAGATACTTACAACGAATACACAATATAACAATCGAGTCAAAAGAATGTGTTTTGGCGTAAAGAAAATTTATGATTTGGCAAAAAAAGTAGATGCGGAAATTTACCATTTACATGACCCAGAACTCCTTCTGATTGCACCATTTTTGAAAAGAAAAGGAAAAAAAGTTGTTTTTGATAGCCATGAAACATATAATTTGCAAATACGGGAAAAAGAATATATCCCATTAGTTTTCAGAAAAATATTGGCAAGGGTTTATTGGCTGATAGAAACTGTAATTATTAAAAAAATAGATGCTGTTATCTGTCCGGGAACGGTATTAGGAAAGAATCCATTTAAAGGCAGGACAAAAAGGGTTGCTTATATTAATAATGTTCCAAGGCTGGAAGAACTTGAAGTAGAGATAACGGATGTAAATACAAAAGAAGAAAATGCGATATGTTATGTGGGAAGCCTGACTGTTGACAGAGGAATAACTAATCTGGTAAAGGCAGCATATCAGGCAAATGTGACATTATATTTGGCAGGAAAATTTTCATCGGATGCTTATGAGCAGGAACTTATGGAAATGGAAGAGTACAAGGCTGTGAAGTATTTGGGATTTTTGGATCGTAGAGAGATTTATGATTTATATTCTAAAGTATGTATCGGAATGTGTACTCTATTACCGGTAGGGCAGTACAATAAGGGAGATAATCTGCCAACTAAGGTATACGAATATATGGCGGCAGGTTTGCCGGTAATCTTGTCGGATTTTCCATATAATAAAAAGGTGATGGAGAAGTATCAGTTTGGTGAAATAGTTGATCCGGAAGATATTGATGAGATTACAAATAAGATAAAAAAATTACTAAGTGATAAATCGGTGCAGAGGGAAGCAGGAGAAAACGGAAAAAAAATGGTTTTAAAAAAATACAACTGGAGTATAGAGGAAAAGAAATTACTTGAGCTATATGAAGTATTAGTAGGGCAGTAAAGTTTTAGGTAAATTAGTGGAGCGGAAAATATGAAAATAGTAAAAAAAAATATCTTGTGTTCTATTGGTGCAATTCTATACTATTTATTTTTAAAACATCTTTATTTAAATTATATACATAAATTTTGGGACTATTCTGGTTTTTTATATGAGGGAAGGCAAATTAATCCCATTATTTCTATATTATTATTGCTTCCAGCAATTTTGTTTTTAAGTCATGCATCAAAAAAAAAGGAAGTATCTTATCAAGTTGTAACAGTACTTATTATTATAGGTTTTTTCCCGGCATTGGTGATGGCTGAATTTATGAGAACAGAATTTTTTATTTTGTTGCTTGTGTATTACTATTTTTTAATGATTTTGACAGTAGTAATCAAGACAATCCGATTTAAATCTATTAAATTTAGCGGAAGAATAGTGGAACGATTGTTAGTGTGTATTTTTACAAGTGTTACTCTTTATATATGGATTAGGTATGCGAAGATGCATATACAAACGAATATTCTCGATGTTTATGGTCAAAGGGCATTGGTAAGTAGTTTCAGATATTCAAGAATTATTTCATATATATATTCTATGTCTAAACTGGTCATTCCTTTTTTTATAGTATATGAACTTGATAAAAAGCATTATGCTTATTCGTTTATTTTATGGATTATAGGATTTTTGACTTTTTGTATCGATGGATCAAAAGGAATGTTATTTACCATTATAATAGGTGTGATAGCGTATTTTGTAATCAAAAAAATACAGGATTATTTATGGATATTTCCTTATGCTTTATTATTATTAGGCGGAGTTGGAATATTAGAATATAAGTTTATGTCAAAATTGATTACAATATCACTTTTTTTTAGGCGTGTATCTTTTGTACCAGCACAATTAAACTATGATTATTATAATTACTTTAGTATACGGGAAAAGGATTATTTTAGGGGAAGCTTAAGTTTATTGGGAGAATCTCCCTATGATAATATTTCCAAGATAATAGGTGAATTTAATGGATCAGGATCAAGTTGCAATAATGGCTTATTTTCGGATGCTTATCTTAACTTTGGAGGAATCGGTGTAATTATTTTTCCTATTTTAATTGTTTTATTGTTGAAATGTTTGGATGGAGCTGCGTATGGGATAAAAAATGAAGTACTCTTTATTCTCATACTTAAGTTTTCTCTGTCACTCATTTCTTCAGCCTTTTTTACAAATATATTATCGCATGGAATATTTATTATGATAATTATTCTTTATTTATTGAAACGAGAGAAAAGTACCGTATGTGTTAAAGAAAAAGAAAGATTAACAGGATGATGCAGGTATGAAAAATAAAGTAGTAAAATCGATAGGTACGGTATTTGTTCTTTCCCTGATTGCTAAAGCAATAGCTTTTATTAGGACAATTATCCAAGCTTCCTATTTTGGTGCAACTAATTATACAGATGCATTTAATATTGCAAACGGGGTAGCATCTAATATTTTATATATGCTTACGACAGCAATTTCAGTTGCCTTTGTTCCGCTGTATATACAAAAGAAAAATAGATTGGAAAGGAGTGAAGTGAAAAAATTTAGTACTAAAATAGTAACAGTATTATTAATAGGATCAATAGTATTTATTTTGTTTTTGGAATACATGGTACCTATAATAATTAAGGTTGCAGCTCCTACTTATGAGGGAGAACTATATGAAATAACAGTAAACTATTTGAGAGTACTTTTGGTAGGTTATAGTTTTTCTCTATTGGTGTCTTTATATCAAAACTTATTGAATTCGGAAAAGATATATGGATATGCTAATATATCTTCGATCATTAACAGTGTGGTATTAATCGTTATAATAATTAGTTTTGCTGATAGTATTGGAGTTTGGGCATTAGTGTTAGCTGTACTTGTTTCATATTGTGTGCAGTTTCTTGTTTTGTATGCAAAAGGATCTTCATATGCTAAGATTTCTGTTAAATATGGTATTTGGGATTCTGCAGTAAAAATTTTAATGCTACAGGCGGCACCTATTTTACTAAGTCAAGCTACAGTGGAAATAAATCAGGTTGTTGATAAGGCATTGCTTCTGATGGTAGAAGAAGGAGCGGTTACAGCTGTTTCCTATGCAGCAGTTTTGTATCAATTTGTTACAGGGCTTATTAATGTCCCACTTTCAACGGTAATGTTTACTGAACTGTCAGATGCTGTATGTCAGAATAATGAAAAATATGTTAAATTAATTTTAAGTAAAGTATATAAAATAGCATTTATTATCTGTATTCCAATTATGATAACAGTATTTTTTTGTTCTTATGAAATTGTAAGCATTGTGTATGGACATGGAAATTTTTCAGATGTAGCAATTTATCAAACACAAAAAGGGCTTGTAGCTTATATAATATGCATAATACCAGCGACAATCAAAAGTGTACTTACCAGGGCATACTATGCGTATGATGATACGAAAAGGCCAATGATTATTAGTATTTGTGAAGTTTTACTTAATATTACATTATCTGTTCTTTTAGTAAAACCGTTTGGAATTTTAGGGATAGTTGGAGCGACAGCTATTTCAAGCCTTATATTTATGGTTATTTTAATGATTAATTTTAATAAGAAATATGTAGCTGTATTAGATAAAAAATGTGTATATAAATACTATAAAGAGTTTGTAGCAGGTAGTATAAGCTTTTTAATAATGCTGGTAGTATATAATGTGGGAAACAAAAATATTTTTATTGATTTTGGTTTAAAGTCATTATTGATAGCTATTATTTATTTTGTAATATTAATTGCATTGAGGGAAGAGGTAATTATGGATGTGATTAAAAGAATACGAGATGAGAAGAAAGCAAAATTTAAGAAGGAGATATAATTAAGTTATGCTGGATATGGACTTTATTCTATGCTGTTAGTAGAATGGTGAGTTTTTTTTAAGGATAAGAAAAGTCAAAATGAGAATTCCTAATCGAATATTTCATGGTACAATGTGGGTACCGCACTGAAAAAGGATCTCATTATGGCAAAGCACTATGATAAACAATTTAAACTTGATGCAGTTCAATATTATTATGATTATAAGGATTTAGGACTGCAGGGTGTGCTTTAAACTTAGAATCAGGCAGTAGAAATTATTACGCTAGCAGAAGGAACTGTGTGATACAGGTGATATCGAAAGTCGTGGTTTCATAAACTATACTTTTGATGAAGCCAAAGAAATCGCACAATTAAAATGTGAATTACGTAATCACAGGACGCTCTTGAAGCATTAAAAAAACAATTAACATTCTGGGAAAATGACGAAAGCCATTTATCTTGAAGTAACGGAGATGGAAGAAACTATCCATAAGGTTAGACATTGGGTTTCTGTATTCAGAAAATTGAAACATCTTGGCGTTTCCCGCTTCGGTTATCGTGCATGGCAAAATGTGTCATTTCTAATACAGAAAAGAGATGTGAAGCCGTCAAAGCAAAAAAAGATATATATTCCAGAAAAGTCATTGCTTGGACACTTTCAAAAATACTGAAATAATCTTGGTAGCCATTATAATATACCAAGAATACAAATGTGTAACCATAAATATACAGTGAGTTATTCTAAAAAGGCATATCCATGGATAATGCATATATTGAGTCATTTCATTCTCTGATTAAAAGAGAATGGCTAAACCGGTTCAAAATCTGTGATTATATGTCTTCTAATGATTATGAAGAGTTGTATCGCAGGCTTCAGCAGAACGAATTGCAACGGGCAAGTTAAGATGAGGAAAACTTCATTTTAACTTGTACCAAATTTCGACATAGAAGCAGAAAATAAATAAATAAAAAGTTTATGCGGGGAAAAGGCTGGTGAAAATTAAGTGAAGGAATTAGAATATCCTTTTGATAGTGCTTACATATTAAAAAAGAAAAAGGCAATCAAGCGTACTTTGCTGGAAAATGAAAGGACAAGCTTTCTGGAGAAGAAAATAGCCATATTGGGGGGAAGTACAACAGATGACATCAAGGCAGTTTTGGAACTGTTTTTATTGAATTTTGGAATTAAAGCATCCTTTTATGAATCGGAGTATGCTCAGTATTGGCAGGATGTCATGTTTGATAATCAGGAATTGGTAAAGTTTGCTCCGGATTTAATCTATATTCATACAACAGCGAGGAATGTAAGTAGATACCCAGAGGTCAGTGCCTTGGAACAGGAGATATCTGAGCTGTTGGAGGATACAGAGAAGCATTATACCATGATGTGGGATAAAATAGCGGAAACCTATCATTGCCCGATTATCCAGAATAATTTTGAGTTACCCTTTTATCGGCTCTTGGGAAATAAGGATGCGACGGTTTCTTTTGGCAGGGTAAATTTTATCACTGAGTTGAACCGCAGATTTTACAGATATGCTAATACTCACGAAAATTTCTATATCAATGATATAAATTATCTTTCAGCCTGCTATGGAATTCAGAAGTGGGCAGATCCTTTTTACTGGCATATGTACAAGTATGGGCTGGCGGTTCCGGCGATCCCGGAGCTGGCATTTAATATAGCGAATATCATAAAATCCATTTATGGAAAAAACAGGAAGGCTTTTGCGCTGGATTTAGATAATACGCTGTGGGGTGGCATAGTAGGAGATGATGGGGCTGAAAATATTGAAATTGGGCAGGAAACCTCAGTTGGACAAATTTACAGCGAGTTTCAGTCGTACCTAAAGGCTCACAAAGATCTGGGAATTATGCTTAACATTAATTCAAAAAATGATTATGAAAATGCAATCGCAGGACTTAGCCGACCGGATAGTGTTCTCACTCCCGAGGATTTTATTGTTATTAGGGCAAATTGGAATCCAAAGGACAGAAATATCGAAGAAATTTTAAGGGAATTAAATATTGGAGCGGATAGCCTAGTCTTTGTCGATGATAACCCGGCAGAGCGGCATATCGTTTCTTCTCAAATAGAAGGGATTGCCGTGCCGGAGATCCAGACGCCGGAAACTTATATCCGGATTTTAGACCGTTCCGGTTTCTTTGAGGTAACGAGCTTTTCTGAGGATGATGTCAAAAGGAATGCGATGTATAAGGAAAATATGGAACGGAAGCAGCAGGAGGTCAGCTTCTCTGATTATGGCGATTATCTAAGATTTCTGGAAATGAAAGCAGAGATTGGGGCATTTTCACCAATCTATATGTCCCGAATCGCCCAGCTTACGAATAAGAGCAACCAATTTAATTTAACAACAAAACGGTGCAGCCAAAGTGATATTGAGGGGTATGCAAAAGAGGAAGGTTATATTACCCTTTATGGAAAGCTGGAGGATAAGTTCGGGGATAATGGCGTAGTATCCGTGGTTTTCGGACATCAGGAGGAAGCGGTATTCCATATTGATCTGTGGCTTATGAGTTGCCGGGTATTAAAGCGGGATATGGAATTTGCCATGATGGATGTTTTGGTGAAGCGGTGTCAAGAACGTGGTATAGAAAGGCTCATAGGCTATTATTATCCAACGGCGAAAAATAAAATGGTAAAGGATTTCTATGCTTTGCAGGGATTTTCTAGGGTATCGGAAAATGAAAATGGCGATACAGTATGGGAGTTAGATCTAAAGAATGGCTATACAAATAAAAATAAATATATAAAGGTGGTGGACTAATATGACGCAGGAAAAGATTTATGAAGCATTAAACGAGGTATTTCGTGATGTTTTTGATGATGAAGATATTACAGTAACAGCAGAAACGACGGCCAATGACATTGAGGATTGGGATAGTCTGGAGCATATCAACCTTGTGGTTGCCGTGGAGCAGTACTTTCAGATGAAGTTTACTATGGGCGAGGTTACCAGTATGAAGAATGTGGGAGAGATGGTAGCGATCATCCAGGAACGAGGGAAGCAGGAATGAATGATTACCGGTATGAGGAAATAGAGATAGGGACAGAAGAAAAATTTGAGGTTATTATTACAAAGGAAATGATGGAGAAATTTAAGGATATTACTGGTGATGTTAATCCGTTGCACTGTGATAAGGAATTTGCTGCTTTGCAGGGATACCCGTCAGAGGTCGTGTACGGTATGTTGACAGCGAGCTTTTATTCTACACTGGGAGGAGTCTATCTTCCGGGAAAATATTGTTTAATTCACAGTATAGAAGTGAAATTTTCAAGTCCGGTGTATATAGGTGACAGGCTGCTCATTGAAGGAAAAGTAACCGAAAAAAATGATATCTTTCAGTTTCTGACAATTAAGGTGACAATAAGAAATCAGCATGGAAAGAAGGTTTCCAGAGGAATAATGAAAGCAGGAGTACAGAATGCGGGATAAAATATTACTTGTAATTGGAGCTTCTTCCGACGTGGGAATATCTTATATCAAAAGATATCATGGAGCTTATCAAAAAATCATAGCTCATTATCGTTCTTCTTCAGAAAAGCTGGAAACATTAGAGGATATAATCGGAGAAAAGTTGGTTTTATTAAAAGCAGATTTATCTTCTGAAGAAGAAACTTACAGATTGGTGGAAGAAATTACATCATTGGGAGAAATGCCAACTCATATATTACATCTTTCTGCAAATAAATATGCAAATTATAAATTTCAAAAAATTAGCTGGGAAGTTTTTCAAAGAGATATAGATGTACAGTTGCGGTCTGCTGTGATTATATTAAATAAGCTGTTACCAGAAATGAAAAAGAAAAAATATGGGAAAGTAGTTGTTATGCTGTCTTCATGTACAGAAAATATAGCACCTAGCTATTTATCCAGTTATGTTTCGGTAAAGTATGCCCTCCTGGGGTTGGTAAAGGCTTTAGCTTCCGAATATGCGGCACAGGGAATTTGTATCAATGGAGTATCACCGTCTATGATGGAAACAAAGATGGTAAGTGAGATCCCTTCGCTGGTTGTTGAGCAAAATGCAGAAAAAAATCCGCAAAAAAGAAATGCAAGAGTAGAGGATGTATGCCCTGCTATTGAATTTTTGTTGTCAGAGGAGGCAGGGTTTGTTACAGGACAGAATATACTAGTATCTGGTGGAGGGAATTAGGGAGGAGAAAAGGTGCCAATTACAAAGTTAAATTTTCTTTTTATTATAATAATTCTTTGTGGAATATATTATGCTATTCCAAAGCGTTATCAACGGATTATTTTACTGGCAGGGAGTATGGGACTTTACTTTTGGTTTGCCGGGAAAGAAGGCTTTGTTTTTCTCTTTGTGGCAGGCATGGTAGCATGGATAGCCGGGATAAGCATGGGAAAATGCGAAACGGGGAAAAGGCGTTCTGTAATTTTCTGGATAGGTTTTACTTTTATATTTGGAATGTTATTTGTGTTTCAGTATAGCAATTTTGTAATAGAAAATTTAAATAGAGTTTTTACAATACGATATATAGAAAAAACAGCACCAATAGGAATTTCTTTTTATTCTTTAAGCTTGCTGTCTTATATTATTGATGTATATTGGAAAATACAAGTACCAGAAAAAAATTTAGGGAAAGTGCTTCTTTTTGGATTTTATTTTCCTTGTATAACAATGGGGCCAATTTTAAGATATCGTCAGGTAGAAAATCAATTTTGCAGAGGATATGCATTTGATGGAAAAAAAGTAGCTTTTGGAATGCAGAGAGTTCTGTGGGGATTATTTAAAAAGCTTGTAGTAGCAGAGAGACTGGCAGTTTTGGTAAACCAGATTTATGGTTCGTATACTGCGTATACAGGAATTGAAATAGCGGGGGCAACTTTTGTAGCTGCAATAAGACTATATATGGATTTTTCATCAGCTATGGATATTGTGCTTGGAATTTCTTCCATGTTTGGTATTGATTTGCCAGAAAATTTTGAGCAACCATTTTTAGCAGAAACTCTAGCAGAGTTTTGGAGAAGGTGGCACATTACATTAGGAGCATGGCTCAAGGATTATATTTATTATCCAGTAATGAAAAGCGGTTTGATACAAATGATAAGTAGATTTTTTAGAAAACATTTCGGAAAAAAGGCTGGAAAAAGAGCAGCCACCTTTTTGGCAATGTTTATTTTATGGGTGTGTGCAGGTATCTGGCATGGTGGGGCATGGAAATATATTCTTGGTTTTGGGGTAACAACATGGTTTTTTATACTTTTGGAAGAAGTGTTGGAGCCTTATATAAAAGCTTTTTGTGAGAAGTTACATATTAATAGGAAGGCGTTATGGTATATTTGGCTGCGGAGAGGAAAAACTTTTTTGATGTTCTCTTGTACGGTATTATTTTTCTTTAGTCAAAGTTTGCTAGAAGGTATAGATATGTATTCTCATGCATTTTTGAATATTGGTATTATGCCATTTGGAACTTTTGTTTTACGTCTAAAGGAAGTGGTTTTAACTTGTTATTCTCGGTATGAATTTTTACAGCTTGGATATGGATTAATTGTATGTATAGTGGTTTTTGTATTAAATCGGAAGGGTAATTTGCAGGAAAAAGTGGCTGGATTGTTGTTTCCATTTCGGTGGGGATTGTACTATTTACTAATTTTTTCGATTCTTTTATTTGCAGTAAATGGAATCAATGTAATGGAGGGCTTCTTATATGCAAATTTTTAAAAAGGGTGTAAAAATAGCAGCTTTTTTTGCTCTTGGAGTTTTTTTGCTTTTTATAGTGAATGAAGCCTATTTAGCTTCTTCTTATGTAAAACTTATGTTTCATGAATTATACCATCAGGAGAAAAATATAGATTTATTTTTTTGCGGAGCTTCCCATACTTACAGAAGCTTTGTTCCATCAATATTTGATGAGGAATTGGAGATAAATTCTTTTAATTTGGGAACTTCTAACCAGACTTATGAGGGAGGTTATTTCCTATTAAAAGAAGCTTTAAAAAAGAATAGGCCATCTACAGTAGTGATGGAAATAACATATTCAAATCTTGAGTACGTTGATGGAGAGACAAAACTGAGTGATTATATATTATTAGACAATATGCGTAATGGGGCAAATAAGTGTAATTATGTGAAATCCGCAATGGAAACAGAAGAATTAGCAGAGGTGATGTTTCCCTGTTACAGAAACCGAAGTACGAAAACTCCTTTGGAAGCAATAAAAAATTTAAAGGATAAATGGGAGAATGGGTACTTTAAAAATCTTCCAATTAAAGTTTTCAGGGATGGAAAAATATTGGAGGAATATCAGGAAAAGGGATTTGTTTATAGTTATGATAGTTTTGAGGAGAGAGAACTGGTGGTAGAGCCATATCCTTGGAAAAAAGAAACGATCCATGAACAGAAAATTTTTTGGCTGAAAAAAACTACTGCTTTGTGTAAGGAAAAAGGTATTGATATCATATGGGTGACAGCACCAATACCGGAAGTGTCCATTATAAAATTGGAAAATTATGAAGAAATTCATTTATTTATAGAGCAACTGGCACAAGAAACCGGGGTGGAATATTATGATTTTAATTATTGCAAAAGGGAGTATCTGCCAAGAAATGATAAGATCTATTATTATGATTCAAGCCACATGAATGGAAAATATGCTTTGTTGTTTAGCGATGGGGTAGCTAGAATATTGAAGGAAAGAAAAATGGAAAATTTTGATAAGGAAAACTATTTTTATAATAGCTATGATGAGTGGAAAGAAGGAGTGTTACCATGCAATTCAGAGATTTAAAAACCCAATACCAAACATTAAAACCGGAAATCGATCAAGCTGTCATTAAGGTTATGGAAGAATCAAATTTCATCTCCGGCACTCAGGTAACAGAGCTGGAAGTCCAGCTTGCTTCCTATGTGGGAGCAAAGCACTGTATTACCTGTGCTAATGGTACCGATGCCTTAACTCTTGCTTTGATGGCATGGAATGTTGGAGTTGGAGATGCTGTTTTTGTACCGGATTTTACTTTCTTTGCTTCTGGTGAAACGGTAGCTTATGAAGGTGCTACACCGATTTTCGTGGATATAGAAGAGGATAGCTTTAATATGTCCCCCACTTCTCTGGAGCAGGCAATTGAGATTGTGTTAAAGGAAGGAAAGCTTACACCAAAGGTGATTGTAGCAGTTGATTTGTTTGGCCAGCCGGCTGATTATGTAGCTATCAGAAAGCTTGCTGACAAATATGGGCTTTACATATTAGAGGATGGAGCCCAGGGCTTTGGTGGAAGGATTCTGATAGATGGTACAGAGCATAGAGCCTGTAGCTTTGGAGATATTTCCACGACTTCTTTCTTCCCTGCAAAGCCGTTGGGCTGCTATGGAGATGGCGGTGCTATTTTTACCGACAATGATACATGGGCAGATTTGCTTCGTTCCCTGCGGATTCATGGAAAGGGTTCGGACAAATATGACAATGTAGGGATTGGCATGAATTCCCGTCTGGATACCATACAGGCGGCTATCCTACAGGTCAAGCTGAAGGCATTTGAGGATTATGAATTGGAAGATGTGAACAAGGCAGCAGCTATTTACACCAGAGAGCTATCTGGGAAAAAGGAGCTGGAAGGGCTTGTGAAAGTGCCTGCAGTGAAGGAAAGCTTTTATTCCAGCTGGGCACAGTATTCCATTTTGCTGAACAGTGAGGAGGAACGGGATGGATTACAGGCTTATTTAAAGGAAAAAGGAATCCCGACGATGGTTTATTATCCAAAGCCGATGCATGAGCAGACTGCCTTTGCTGGAATGGATTGTGTGAAGGTGGATTTGAGTGTTTCTGCCGGGCTTTGCAAGAGAGTACTGGCGTTGCCGCTGCATCCGTATTTGAAGGAAGAGGAGCAGAAGCAGATTGTGGAGGCTGTGAAGAGCTTTTTCTAATAAGTTGGGATTGAATTAGAAAAGATTATGTGATACTATAATTATACAAAAAGTGATATTTTTACTTGACATATTTTTTAAGACATACATGGTGAGTTTATATATAATCTTTTTTAGGGAGGTTGTATATGAACAGTAAAGAAGAGAACTATACGAAAGAAAAGGAGGAAGATACTATGGCTGCGCTTACCAAACCAACCAATAAGGCATTTGTTTTAAACCCAAAGAAATCAGAAGCTTTTTTGAAACAAGACAATAGTCAATTTAAAAACGTTATGGCTAAATTTGAAAAATTTACAAAAAAAGAAAGCCGTGGTACTTCTAAAAGGTAATTAATGTCCAAGTATACATATGGTGAAGAAGTTGAATATTCATTGGATTTATTACAGATAAAAGATAAAAATAAAGTAAAACAATTTACGTGCGGCAATTCGAAGTTAGATGCATTTATACAGAACGACATAATTCCAGGAGATGAGGTTATTAATGAAGATGGTCTTATATTTAAGGCAGAGGATAACCAAAATGGAAAAATTATAGCAATCATTTCAATTGCTGTTTCTGGTATTGTTTTTACTCAGACAAATTATATGAAATTATTGCCGTCAGTTAAAATTGATATTTTTGCAGTTGATGTAGATTATCAAAAGATGCATTACAATGAAGAATCTGCTAATGATAAAGAACCAGATAATCATTTCTATCTTAGCGATAGCATACTGGCAAAAGTTATTCAACACTGTAAAGAGATTTCGGAAAAAATGGCTTTAGTGGAGTATATTTTGCTATATGCTGATAGAAAAGCATATCGGTTCTATGAAAGGAATGGTTTTCAGAATTTCGAAGCCTATATGGAGAAAGAAAATAATATGGAAATCAATCAGAACATTCCAATGTATATGAAATTATAAGAGTAAACCAAATCGTCGCTCCATAACTAAAATTAGTTACGGAGCGATACTTTTTTATTTTGGTAAGCGCCCAATAGCACGTACCTTGTGGTACACAGATAGTGTCAGCTTTAAGGGATAGTGTCAATAGTTTTTCGGTAAACGATGAATAATCCACCGTATGGAATTATTCATCTGCCTATGTTTTAATTAAAAGAATAG
>NZ_LNAM01000161.1 GCF_001461035.1 Acetivibrio ethanolgignens
CTTTCTTGGTCATGTGAAATCAGCCCCTTTGCGAAAAGTTTTTATTCCTCAAAGCTGGTTTTCTGTCATCCGTCATACAGCAGCTTTTTTCATTTAACAATGACTTTGCCACCCTCTTTTGAAAACAATGAACAAGTGTGTTAGGATACAGGCTAAGAAAAACAGCAGGGGAATTCCCACAAAAAAGCGATTGAGATTATGCAGGTTCTGTTTACAGCCTGGTATTTTTCTAACAGCTGATGTAACTGATCCTCTTTGGTAAAAAACTTAAAATTTTTTAAGCTTTTTTTCTTTTTGTGGTTTTTAGGAGGGTAAAGTGTTATTATTTATAAAAAAGGGATGTTGAGAAAATGCAGAAAAAGTTAATTCCACCAATAAAATTATTTCTGTTTTTTGTAAAAATCGGCTGCTTTACCTTTGGCGGCGGTTGGAGTATCCTGGCACAGATGGAGCAGGAATTTGTTGATAAGCAAAAGCTGATTACAAAGGAAGAGCTTTTGGATATAACATCCGTAGGCCGTTCCATGCCGGGAATTATGATTACCAATATTACTATGATTTTTGGATATCGTGTTGCGGGGATTCTAGGCGGAATTGCTTCGATTATTGGTGTTGTAGTACCATCCATTGCAATTCTTTCTATTGTGACTTTCCTATACAACGAAATCGTGGATAATCCTTATGTGGAAAAGCTATTAATGGGGATTCGTTCCGCTGTTGTTCCAATTATTGCAGGCTCTGCAATCAGTCTGGGAAAGACAGCATTGAAGAATAAGCTGTGCATTATCGCTTGTTTGGTAGCCTTTGGATTAAGTCTTTTTGCAGATGTTGGAAATATTCAGATTGTGCTTATTGGAATTGTCTGTGCATTTATAATGGGAGGTATAAAAAGACGTGGTACTGCTTGAATTATTCTGGGTTTTTATGAAAATCGGATTTACCAGCTTTGGCGGCCTGTCCATGATACCGGTAATTAATGAACAGATGCTAAGCCATGGATGGATGACCCAGGAGGAGGTTACGAATATTCTGGCAATCGCAGAGATGACGCCAGGTCCTTTGGGGATTAACTGTGCGACCTTTGCCGGCACACAGGTTGCAGGTGTTGTAGGGGGGACTGCAGCTGTTCTTGGTGTGCTGATGCCGGCATTAACGACAACCATGCTGGTGGCTGCTTTTTATAAAAAGTTTAAGGAAACAACGATTTTTTCTGATATATTATATATTATCCGTCCGGTTTGTATCGGGTTAATATTGGCGGTGATTTGCACCTTGAGTCGGACAAGCTATTTGACTACAGGTGGAGGTGTATTGTGGAGTAATATTTTAATTGGAGCTCTGGCAGCCTGGCTGATTATTTATAAAAAGAAAAGTGTTCCGCTTGTTATTTTAACAGCAGGGGTGCTGGGACTAATTATTTGTTAAAGAGGAGGAATCGGTATGGAAAAGAAAGAGAAAAAAATAGGGGAAAGACTAAATGCGATTATACGCTTTCTGATTGTACTTTTAGGAGTAGCAGCAGTACTTTCTCTAGTCAGCTTCCAGCTGATTGGAAACAACATGACAGAGTTCTACAATGTTCAGTACGAGACAACGAAGAACCAGATGGAAATTCGTAAGGATGTACAGACCATCAATAAACGAATTTTGTGGGCTGTTATCAGTAATGATGCTGAGGTTACGGAAGCACAAAAAAGGGAACTTGTAGAGCGTTTTGATAAAATAGAAGGCTATTTGTCGGTTATTCAGAAGAACCTATCAGATAAAAGGGCGGCAGAGAGGTTGAGAACGGCTTTTGTTGGTTTTGAAGAGGCTTCTTTATACATGCTGAGTCTGGTAGAACAGGGACAGCCAGATAAAGCAGTAAATTACTATGAAACCGATTTTAATGATATATCAGAGGTTCTGGCGGATGCACTGAGTGCTGTTGGCACACAGTCAGACGCGGCTGCAAAAGGAAAACATGTAAAAAGTCAGGTAATCCAGATAATTACAACAATTATCTTAATTATACTGTTTATTGTTTCTGTTTTCATATCAAGAAGAAAGGGAAAACAGCTGCAAAAGGAGATTGCCGAACCACTGGAGGAGATTAGAGCGGCCTCCAGAGAGCTTGCAAAGGGTAATCTGCATATTGACATTGCCTATACTTCAGAGGACGAAATTGGCCAGGTAGCAGAAGAGCTTCGCATTTCCATTAAAAAGCTGTCGTCCTACATAGAGGAAATCGATAACTTCATGAGTGAAATGGCAGACGGTAATTTTGACATAACTGTAAAAAATGAATTTATTGGAGATTTTAAAAATATAGAGACAGCCCTGAATCATTTTACAGAAAAGATATCTGCAGATATGAGAGAGATTGAAAATGCAGCTCGGCAGGTATCCGAGGACTCCGGACAGATTGCTGAAGCAGCCCAGACCCTTGCGGAAGGAGCAACCGATCAGGCTGGCATTGTACAGAAGTTATCAGCTACGGTAAATTCTGTCAGCCAGAAAATACAGGATAATGCAAAAAATGCCGATGAAATCAGTAAAGAGGTCGTTGGTGTATCCGAAGAAATTAATCGGAGTAATGACTGGATGCAGAAGGTGGTACAGGCGATGGATTCCATCAGTACAACTTCTGAGGAGATTCGTAAGATTATCGGTACGATTGATGATATTGCAGCCCAGACAAATCTTTTAGCTTTGAATGCTTCGATTGAGGCAGCGAGGGCCGGAGAGGCAGGAAGAGGCTTTGCAGTTGTAGCAGATCAGGTAAGTGCACTAGCAAGCCAGAGTGCAGAGGCAGCACATACCTCCAGCCGGCATATTGAAGCAGCTTTAAGGGCTGTGGATGAAGGTAAGCAGATGGCAGACGGTGCGGCAGAAAAGCTGAAGGATGTAGTGACAGCAGCAGAGGCAATTACCGATAAGGTTGATGGTATTGCAGCAGCTTCCGGTGAACAGGCAGAAGCTGTGCATCAGATTGATACAGGTATTGATCAGATTGTTCAGGTGGTAGAGACAAATGCAGCGACAGCAGAAGAAAGCTCTGCTTCTAGTGAAGAGCTGACCAGCCAGGCACAGCTGTTAAAGGAATTGATTTATCAGTTCAAGCTGAAAAATTAAATAAAGTAAAATAAGAAAGCGGAGCTTTAAGGGTCTCCGCTTTCCTATTTCTTAAGGAAATTTTAATATATAAGCTCTCGTGTCTTTGCTATAATAAGCCTATAGATATTGAGAAAGAGAAGTGTAAGGGATGGATACCAGAATATTAGTTGTAGATGATGAAAAGGAAATTGCAGATTTGGTAGAACTATATCTGGCCAGTGAGGGATATATTGTCCGGAAATTTTACAATGGCAGTGATGCTGCCCGGTGTATCCGGACAGAGAAGCTGGATTTTGCAATTTTAGATATTATGCTGCCGGATATTGATGGAATGGAGCTTTGCCATCAAATTCGCAGAAAAGAGAATTATCCGATTATCATGCTTACTGCAAAGGGAGAAGAGATTGATAAAATCCGGGGATTGAGTATGGGGGCCGATGATTATGTAACGAAGCCCTTTAAGCCGTTGGAGCTGGTAGCGAGAGTTAAGGCACAGCTTCGCCGTGCAACAACCTATAATACCACAGAGACAAAGCCGGAGCTGGAGCTTTCGATAGGAGGAATTCGCCTTAATATTAAAAACCATGAATGTCGCTTGAATGAAGAGCTTATTAGCCTGACACCGACAGAATTTGACATTTTAAGGATTTTGTGCGAGAATCGGGGACAGGTCATCAGTGGAGACCGTCTCTTCCAGGAAATCTGGGGTGAGAAATATTTTTCTAGCAATAACAATACTATAATGGTACATATACGTCATTTACGGGAAAAGCTGGGAGAGACCGCAGAAAATCCCAAATATATCAAAACGGTGTGGGGTGTTGGCTATAAAATTGATTAGAGGTGCTTATGAACAAAAGATTTTTAGCGGATTATAAAAAGAGAATGTGGAGAACGCATTTTATTGTTTTGATTGGAGCCATCCTTTTCTGCAGTGCGGCTGTTTTTGCCTTGAGCTTTGTAGATACGGTCTATGATGGCATTGGAATCGAGTTTATTGAAGCCCATTTGGGATGGAGCTTTGCCCACCGGCTGACCAAAATGAATAAGGTAGTGTGGATGCTGATTGGCATATTTATTATATTTGCGGTCAGCTGGGTCGTTGTAGAGCATTTTGAGATGAAGCGGCTGTTAAGTGCTTTGGGAAAGGTTATGGAGGCCTTTGAAGAGGATGATAAAAAGATAACGCTGGGAAAAGGCTTTGGAGAGCTGGAAAGTGAGCTTAATTACCAGAAGCTGGAGCGAATTAAGCGAAAGGAACGGGAACAGCTGGAGGCACAGAAAAAGGCAGATTTGATTACTTATCTTGCCCACGATATCAAAACTCCGCTGGCTTCTGTCATAGGCTATCTTAACCTGCTTTCTGAGACAACGGATATGCCAGAGGAGCTTCGGAAAAAATATACCGGAATTACGCTGGAGAAAGCAGAACGACTGGATGAGCTGATTAATGAATTTTTTGATATTACCCGTTTTAATCTGTCAATGATACCCTTAGAGCTGGAGCGGATTGATTTGTCTTTTATGCTGGCACAGCTTGCGGATGAAAGCTATCCGCTTTTAAAGGCTGGCAGCCGTTGGGCCTCGGTAGAGACAGAGGGCGAACTGTATATCTTGGGTGACCCGGACAAGCTGGCAAGAGTATTTCAGAATATTTTGAAAAATGCAATAGCCTATAGCTACGAAAACAGCGAGATTGCTATACAGGCGGTAAAGGAGGGCGAATGGGTTCATATTGCCTTTTCCAACCAGGGAAAAGTGATTCCAAAACAAAAGCTGGAGATGATATTTGAAAAATTTTACCGTCTGGATGCTTCCCGTTCTACGAAAACAGGTGGTGCAGGGCTGGGACTCGCGATTGCCAAGGAAATAGTAACGGAGCATAAGGGAACGATTCAGGTGGAAAGCAGTGAGGAACACACGGTATTTACAATCTGTCTTCCGGCAGAGCATCCTGTATAGAATAAGAAATGAAGAAAAATTAAGAAAAGAATAAGAAGAAAGCACCAAAACAGGCCATTGATATCTGATAGGATAGATTTATCACAAAAGATTCTGGAGGAGAAACAATGAAAAAGGTTAAATGGATTCTGACAGGTGCTTTTCTTTTGGCATTTTTACAGCTGGGAATGCAAAAAGGAAATGAAATGATACTGCAGCTGGAAAAAATCGCACAGGGAAAGGCATTATCAAAAAATGAGTGTCCGGCAGAGCTTTTGGAGCTTTTGGATGAGAACCCGGAAACAGAAGCCTTTGTCAAGGATTATCCAAACCGTGAAAAATGGGATAAAGAGGTAAAGCTGACAAAAAAAGAAATGGAAAGTGATGCACCGTTGTTTCTTCAATGGGACAGACGTTGGGGCTATAGTTCCTATGGAAATAAAATGCTGGCTATCAATGGCTGTGGACCGACCTGCCTTTCTATGGTACTAGTAGGTTTAAAAAAGGATGTGGACATGAACCCAAGAGCAGTGGCAGCCTTTAGTGAGAAAAAGGGTTATATCACAGAGGATTCGGGAACCCAGTGGAGCCTTATGACAGAGGGAGCAAGGGAGCTGGGACTTGAGGCTTCGGAGCTTTCTCTGGCAAAAAATAAGATAAATGCAGCACTGGAAACCGGTCATCAGATTATCTGTAGTATGCGGCCTGGTGATTTTACAACGACGGGTCATTTTATTGTCATCTATGGAAAAAAGGATGGTAAGCTTTTAATCCACGATCCAAATAGTAAGGAGCGGAGCGAAAGGACATGGAGTTATGAGGAGATTGAGGGGCAGATAAAAAATTTATGGGAGTATAAATAGGGTAAGAAAACTGCTGACAGAAAGTTGTAAAAAATGGAAGATTGTGATAATATTACCATAGACACTTATCTGTACAGGAGGACTTGGGGATGAAAAAGAACAAAAGTATACCAGTAATCGGCATGCTTTTTTTTGCAATGCTTTTAGTGGATTTGTATTTAATTAAAAATACAAGCTCTGTACCTGTTTTAGCAATGGCAGGGATAGTAACGCTTGCAGCTGCATATTTGTTTTTTGATAAGCTGTATGATTTATTTTTAAGGCATCAGGAGGAAAAGGAAGCACAGGAGGCTATTATCCAAAGCTTTTGTGAGGAAACTCAGAAGGCAGATAAGGCAAAATATATAATGCTTAAAAAGACACAGGAGCTTCTGGAGGAAAAGCTTTCTAAAACAGCAGAAGCACAGCAGGAGCTTAAGGCTGCACTAGAGCAGCTTTTACAGGATCAGAATAAAAATGCAAAACTGGTTGTAAAATATAATCGTGAAGATAGTAAAAAGCTGGCAGCTCTATCCAAAGCAGATGCAGAAAAGCTGATAGCTACGGTAAATCAGGCAGGTGAAAAGCAGCTGGCGGCTCTTCGGAAAATGACAGAACAGCTGCTTGTACAGAAAAATATAGATTCTGCTGATAAAATTATTGAAGCTTTGGATCGTGACTTTACAGAGCTTGGGAATAAACTGGGCGGTCTTAGTGTGACTGTAGCAGGGGCACCTGTAGTAGAGGAGGCTACTCCGGAACCAGAAGAAGAGATAGAGCCAGTAGTAGAGGAACCAGAGCCAATTCCAGAAGTTGAAGAACCAGCTCCTGAACCAGAGGTAGCTCCAGAAATAGATCTGGGTGACCCGAATAAACAGATGAATCAGGATGATATAGCGGCACTGTTGGCAAGTATGGGAGCAGGAGAGGACACTTCAGCAGAGGAACCAGTTCCGGAACCGGAACTAATTCCAGAAGTTGAAGAACCGGAACCAGAGCCAGAGGCAGCACCAGAGGCTCCAGAGATAGATCTGGGTGATCCAAATAAGCAGCTGGGACCGGATGAAATAGCAGCATTATTTTCATCCTTAGGAAATTAAGGCAGGTAACAAAGTGGATTATATAATTATTGATTTAGAATGGAATCAATGTCCATTAGGCAGGGACCTGGGAGAAAGGGACCTGCCTTTTGAGATTATTGAAATAGGTGCAGTAAAGCTGGATGAAAACCGACAGTTTAAGGGAAAATTTCATAGCTTAATAAAGCCGCAGGTATATAAGGATATTCATCAGAAAACCTGGGAAATTATCCATATTGATAAGGAAGAGCTGGAACAGGGAGAGGCCTTTGAGACAGTGATAAGAGATTTCCTTGCCTGGTGTGGAGAAGAATACCGATTTGGCACCTGGGGGCCGATGGATTTAATTGAGCTTCAGAGAAATATGGAACATTTCGGGATTACAGAAGTATTTCAAAAGCCATTTTTCTATTGTGATATACAAAAGCTGTTTTCTCTGGAGACAGAAGGACACAAAAATCCGCACACACTGGAGTATGCAGTGGATTATTACGAATTTGCCCAAAAGGAAGAGTTTCACAGGGCTTTGGCAGATGCAGAGTATACTGCACGGGTATTTCAGGAAATCAGTGAGCGTATAGTAAAACGGTATTTTTCTATCGATTACTATCATAATCCTAAGACAAAAGAGGATGAGGTTTATGTTGATTATGGAACCTATACGAAATTGATCTCTAAAGAGTATGACAGTCGGGAGGCAGCTTTAAGAGATAAAAGAATACAAAGGTTGGAATGTCATCAATGTGGTAAGTTAATTCGTAAACGAATTAACTGGTTTAGTAACAGTATGAAAAAGAATTATTATTGTATTGGATACTGTGCTGAGCACGGATATATGAAGGGAAGAATTCGTGTGCATAAAACCAGGGATGGACATTATTTTGTAGTAAAAATAGTGAGTCAGACAAGCAAAGAAGGAGCAAAGGAAATACAGGAGAGATATCGGGAATTAAAGAAAAAGCAGCAGGTGTAAAGGAGACATCTGCTGCTTAACTCATCTTAAGCTTTTATCTGAAATCAAAGGTCTTACGACGACCCTTTCGATTTAGCTTCCAGTAGAGGTAGCCACCCGCTCCTAAAATCAGGAAAATAACAAGGATAATGAGCGGCTTAAGATTCCATTTTTCGCCTGTTCGGACGGTTTTGTTGTCCACCTCTTTTGGTGCTTCTGCAGCGGCAAGGGCAGGCGATTCTGCTTTGGTAAAAAGGATGTCACAAGAACCAACGGTTTTTCCGCCATAAGTATAAGTAACCGAGCCAATAATGTTGTCACCCTCTTTTAATTCGCTATTTGGCTGAAAGGTAATCTCACGCTTAGCATCGGCAAAATCTGCCGATTTAGGGAGAAGTATGGTAGCGTTGCTGCCCATTTTTAGTGGAGAAACGTCTGAATCAAATAGAGGGCTGTAGCGTGTGAATAAGGTAGCAGCATTTTCTTCTGTAACAGTTTCTTCGGAATCGATATTATACTGGGTAAAATTCTCGAAGCCCCACTCAAACAGCTTAGTTGTATCCGTATATTCGTTCTCTGGAGAGGTAGGGCCATTTGCCCGCATAACAACACAAACAAGAGTTACATTACCTTTTTTTGCAAAGGTAACAAGGGTATTTCCTGCCTTTGACGTATAGCCGGTTTTGCCGCCGATACAATACTCATATTGAAAAGGCGAATCAATAAGCATTTTATGGTGGTTGGGAAATACATTTTCATTTTCGTGCTTGTTGGTAGGAGAGATTGTATACCTCTTGGTTGCGGTAATTTTTCGGAAGGTTGGATTCTGCATGGCAGCCCGTCCAATTAATGCCATATCATAGGCGGAGGTATAGTGCTCATCATTGTGAAGTCCATTTGCATTGGCAAAATGGGTATTAAGGCAGCCCAGCTCTTTGGCACGGGCATTCATCAGTTTGGCAAATTCTTCTACAGAGCCGCTGATGTGCTCGGCAATACCAGTGGATACTTCATTAGCTGAAGCCAACATAATGGCATAAAGACACTGCTCTACAGTGAGCTTTTCGCCCTCATCAATGCCGATATGACTGCTTCCAACCTCCAGGTTAAATACAGCATTGTGGGAAAAGGTTACGGTTTCCTTCAAGGAACAGTTCTCCAGGGCGAGCAGGGTAGTTAAAATTTTGGTTGTGCTGGCTGGGTATTCCTTTTTATGGGCATTTTTTTCATAAAGAACCAGACCCGTAGAAGCATCCATAAGAACAGCTGCTTTTGCATTTACGGAAGGCCCTTTTGGCCAGAGGTCTTTGTCTGCCTCAGTGGTCTGGGAGGTCGGCTCGCTGGTTTCGGTGGCAGCGGCTGGGATAGTATTAGAAAGCAGTAAAACTGCAGATAAACAAAGTACAAAAAAACGTTTCATGAAATTAGTCCTCTCTATTTCGGGTATTTTTCTACTCCCTTAGAATATTTTAGCCTATTTTAGCAGTCACTGCAAGAGGGACGCTTCTTTTTTTTTGCCCGAAGCTCTTTAAAAAAGCTCTGAAGCATTTCAGAGCACTCTTTTTCCAGAACGCCAGGGATAATTTCTACCTGGTGGTTAAACTGCGGCATCTGAAGCAAATTTATGATAGAACCGGCACACCCGGCCTTTGAGTTCATCGAGCCGATAACAACTCGCGGGATTCTTGACTGAACAATAGCTCCGGCACACATCTGGCAGGGCTCAAGGGTTACATACATCGTGCAGCCTTCCAACCGCCAGTCTCCCAGTATGCGGCTTGCCTTGTTGATGGCAATGATTTCTGCATGAGCCAGGGTATTGCCCTTGGTATTTCGTTTATTATAACCGCGGGCGATGATTTTATCCTCATATACAATAACGCATCCAATCGGAACCTCCTCCAGGGCATAGGCTTTTTTTGCTTGCCGGAGAGCCTCCTTCATATATTTTACATCCATAGGAACTCCTCTTTTTGCAATAGAACTTAGTTTGTGCTATATTATATAGTAGCATGAAGAAAAAGAGGCCGCAACATGGAAATACTCAGATTTAATAAAACAACACTTTTGGACTATCCGGGACAGCTGGCATAACGTTCCGCTGGTGCTGCATCCGAAGGAGCAGCCGACGATTCCAGAATTTATCCGTAAAATAAAAATCCTTGGAATCAAGGTAAAGCTAGATACCAACGGCACCTGGCCGGAGGTTTTGAAGGCTTTTCTGGAAGAAGGTCTTTTAGATTATGTTGCGATAGATATAAAGATACGGGACTTTTACAGACGGTGCTGGAGAAATTTAAGCAGATTTTAGAGAAAACAATTCCACAGGTGGAAATAAGGGGGATTTAGATATGGCAGGTTGCTATCAGACGCAGCGTCTTTGGATGAAGGTGCTGAATGAGAGGAATAGCCGGGCTGTCTGTGATTTTTACAGCCGCAATAAGGAGCATTTTGAGCCATTTGAGCCGGAGAGGACACCGGGCTTTTATACCCCGGAATTTCACTGGAAAAGTCTGGTAGCCGAGCGTCATCAGTATGAGCAGCGGCGGTATCTCAGACTGTATCTGTATCGAAAGGAAAATCTGGAGCAGATTATTGGCTCTATTTGCTTTGACCACATTTGTTTTGGAAGCTTTCAAAGCTGTACCGTAGGTTATAAGCTGGATAAGGATTTCCAGGGACAGGGGTATATGCTGGAGGCTTTGACCTACAGCTTGAAGAATATAATTTTTGGAGAGTATGGTCTTCACCGGGTTGAGGCCTTGGTTGTGCCGGAAAATGCAGCATCAATCCATCTGCTGGAACGGCTGGGCTTTGAAAAAGAGGGCATTAGCCGTGACTTCGCGAGACTTCGCGGTGTGTGGAGAGATCATGTGAAATATGCGTTGATAAATTATGATTAGAAGTGTGAAAAAATTGATATGATTCAAAGGAGGCTGTTTTTGTGACTGCCTCCTTTTAAGCCTTACCCCAGTGTAAAGTTTAGAACTGTTTTTTCTGCATTTAACAACGACTTGGCCACCCTCTCTTGAAAACATTAACCAGGTGTGTTAGGATACAAATTAAGAGAAAGAAAGGATAGAATACAAATGAAAATAGATTTTAGCGACCTTTTATATGCTTTTTCTTATGGGCTGGACTGCGTGGAAAACCAGCTGGTGCAGGTGGCGGCTAATCATGGAAAACGTGTGGCATGGCTTTGTGTGTTTTTAGGGAAAGCATTGGAGATGGAAAATGAGGATTTGATAGATTTGGCGGGCTGTGCAATCCTCCATGATAATGCCCTGACGGAGTATATCCAGATGGAACGTAGCAATGGCAGAGACCCAAAGGTAGAGCTTGCTGGAAATAATCTGGGAGTCCACTGTGTCATGGGAGAACGAAATATGAAAAAACTGCCCTTTTTTGAGAAATGGGAAGGAGCAGTTCTTTATCATCATGAGGAGGCGGATGGCAGCGGCCCCTTTGGAAAAAGAGCAGAGGAAACCCCGCTGTTTGCACAGCTGATTCATATGGGGGATAGTTTGGATGCTTTATTCCAGCTAGGCAGTGTAAATCAGGAAAAATATGACAGAATTTGTGCTTATGTAAAGGAACAGGAAGGAATCCGCTATTCTCCAGTATGTGTGCAGGCATTTCTTAAGGGAGTTACTGAGGAGAAGCTTGAGCTTATGAAAGGAGAAGTATTGGATAAAAAACTTCAAAGAGAAGTAAACAGCGGATTCCGTGAATATTCTAATACGGAGATACATAATATCTGCGATTTTTTTGCTCAGATTATTGATTATAAATCCAGCTTTACAAGAAGGCATTCTCAGGGGATTGCAGCCCGGGCAGAGCAGATGGGGAAATATTACGGCTGGGATGAGGATAAGTGCACCCTTTTGTATCTGGCAGGGGCTGTGCATGATTTAGGAAAGCTGGCGGTGGACAGCAACATTTTGGAGAAGCCGGATAAGTTGACTGATGTGGAATATGAGCATATACAGAGCCACGCTTATTTAAGCTGGTGGATTTTAAGTAAGGTAAAGGGCTTTGAAAAAATAACCAAATGGGCATCTTATCACCATGAGAAGCTTAATGGCACCGGTTATCCTTTTGGAAAAACAGCAGAAGAATTGGGCTTTGAAGAGCGTCTTATGGCCTGTCTTGATATTTATCAGGCACTGACTGAGCCAAGACCGTATAAAGATGGTTTTTCTCACGAAAAAGCAATTGAGATTATGCAGGGAATGGTAGAAAAGAATTTTATAGATGGTGAAATAACAAAAAATTTAGATGAAAACTTTGGCCAGTAAAAAGGAGCCGCACACCAGGTAATTAGTGTGCGGCTCTTTCTGCCTACAGCTGATATTTTTCTAACAGCTGGCTTAATTCATTTGTAACCTCGTTCATCATAATAATCTGTCTGTTTACAGTGCCGAGCTCTTCGGATTGCTGGAGGCTGGACTCAGATACGGATTTCGAGGAAGCAGCTACCTCTTCGGAGATGGCTGATATACTCTCTGTCAGATTCAAAAGGGATTCCGTTGCATTAGATACATAGGAAATACTATCTGTGATGCCGGCAGAGGAAGTATTAATCTGCTGGGCAGCTCTATGCAGCCGGTCAAACATTTCCTTTGTAGTATGCAGAGATTGATTGGTCTCGGCAATACTTTCTTTGGTTGCGGTCATTTTTTCTACAGTTATTTGGATAATCCTGGCAATATCTTTAATGATAGAAGCAATTTCCTGGGTTTCGCTGGTTGAGGATTCAGCGAGCTTACGCACCTCGTCAGCGACAACAGCAAAGCCTTTTCCTTGTTCTCCGGCTCTGGCGGCCTCAATAGAAGCATTAAGAGCCAGCAGATTGGTCTGGGCAGCAATTTCACTGATTGCGGAAATAATTGCATTGATAGAGTTAGACTTTATCTGCAGTTCTCCAATCTTTACTGCTACTTCTTCGATAGCAGTCATACTTTCCTGGAAATGTGCATCCAGGTTATCTATGGTATCAATACCTTCGGTATGGATTTGTCCCATAGCACCAATCGACTGATTGACCAGGTTGATATTCTGGGTCATGTTTTCTACATGAGAGGACAAATCCATAGTATTGGAATATACCTCGTTATTGTCATTTGCCAAATTAGCGGTACCGGTAGATATTTCTTCCATTGCATTTGAAAGTGCAGCTCCGGACTCCGTAATTACATTTAAAGAGCTTCGGAGTGTATTGGAAGAGTCCTTAATGGTATCAGAGGTCTGGGTGACATTTTGAAGCATCCCATGTAAATCCTCTGTCATGCTATTAAAGGTGTTGACCAGGACATTTAGTTCGCCAGGGTATTTTCCTGGAATATGGACATTTAAGTCACCCTTGGAGATTCTATCTGCCACAGAAGCGATAGTAATTACCGGCTTCATAATATGGTTCATAGAAAATAGAATACAAAAGGCCATGGCAAATAAAACGAAGAGATTGACAACAATCCCAATATTTAAGCTTTTTGTTAGGCTGTTAGTCAGGGTGGTTGCATTATTGGACAATACATTCATTTCAGCAAAATAAGGTGCTTTATCCAGAGTAAGACGTAAAATGTAAGTGGCAGCATCATTCTTTTGTACTGGATAGTAAATGCTGATTCTGTCCTCGTCATCTGTAACCATTTTTTCCGTGCCGCTGGAAAAAACTTCGGTAAAGCTGGTATCTGTAGAAATCTCACCTTCAACATAAGAGGTTGTTTCTGCTTCTTCGCCAAAGGAAATCAGCACTGTATTGCTACTGTCTACCATGATAAGGGATGTAAAGCCCTTGGTTCCCTCAACAAAACCGGAGAGAGCATTTTTGATACTGTCAGAATTTAGTGCAGCCTCAATACAGCCCTTGCCGTCTTTTCGTGGAATTGCGGTGTATTTAAAAATGCTATCGCTTTCAGCAGATATTTTCAAATCAGATGGCAATACCAAATCGCTATCAGATAAAAGGCTCCGGTAGCCTTCCCAGATGTCAAAGAGATTGACGGACTTAGAAGCCGGATCTGTGGCGAGAATAAAGTCACCATTTTTGTTACTGATTAAAAGATCTGTCATATTGAGCTTTTTTGCAATATTTTTCAGATCACCATCCGTTAGAGCCGGATTATTCTGATAGGCATCCTGCAGATAAAAAGCAGCATTGAGCATTGCTTCATCCGTCTGGTTTTCTAGGGAAATTGCATAATCAGCTATATTTTTAGCAGTACTCTTTAGACTGGCTTCGATTTCCCCCTCTGCCTTTTCTGAAATCAGAGAGACTGTTGTCTCTAGTTCTTTTGTTACCGTTTTTCTTTGCTGTGAAGTCTGGAATAATAAAACAATGACCAGGACAGCAATGGAGGCAATAATAACAGCTCCGATACGTTTTTTAATTGACATAGTAGCACCCTCTCAATAAAATTATTTTTAAGTTCATCTTATTAATTTTTAGTATAACAAAAATACACGAAAAATCAAGTTTTTTTGTTAAAAATCTAATATTTATGTAGTTGGATCTTCATTAAAAAGCTGGGTGCTTAAAAGGAAAATAATCGCAAGAATACCCAGAGGAATGACGCTTAAGAAAATATAGCGACTGCCGAAATGTTCATACAAATAACCGAAGCCATAACCAAACAGGGCACGGGCAACGGTAGATACTGTACCAAGCAGGGTAACGGCGGTACCAAACATAGAGGAATCCACCTTGTCATGAATAAAGGCAAGATTGACAGCGGTATAAGTGCCGGAGCCCAGACAGTGAAACAGGGAACCGACAAGAAAAAGATACGGATTGCCAGTGAAAAAATAGATGGAAAAACGTATCGTAACACCAAAGGCTGCCAAAAGATACATCTTTTTAAAACCATATTTCTTTAAAAGCCAGGCTGCTGCAGGGAAGAAGAAAAACTCAGGAACTACGCAAAAAGCGGTATTCAAGCCGATAAGAGTCTCTGAGGCCTGCATTGTAGTTACCAGGTGATTGCCGCTGTAGGATAGACAGGATTCGCCGGCAAGGCATATAACAATGGTAATTATAAGCATGGCTACATAAGGCTTGTTGTGAAGCAAGACCAGGATTGGATTTTTGACAGAAGAAGCCTTTGATGGATGGCCTTTTTTTGGCTGTAGCCGTTTGGTGTCAGGAAACAGTACAGCAAAGAAAAGTGTAATCAGGGTAAGAATGCAATAAGCTGGAAATAGCAGTGTATTCAGTGGGATGCGGGCTGTTAAGAAACCAATGAGCATTCCAAAAACTACCCAGCCTACGGAACCACCCATCCGAAACAGACCATAGTTTTTGCCTGTCTGGGCGCAGTATTCCGTGACCTGGGCATCTGCTAGAGAAATACAGGATGAACGGGCAGTTTCAAGAATTACTCCCAAAAGAAGTACCATAGGAAGCAAGGTCTGAAAGCTCATTATGGCAGCAGAAGCCAGTGCCAGGCCTAAAAAGGCTAAAAAGATTTCCTTGTAACGTCGGGTGCGGTCACATAGAAGACCAACAAAGGGAATAATGGCAGCTGGAACCAGAGGTGTAATGCCAGTATAAAGTCCTAGCTGGCTGCCGGTAAAGCCCAGATGCTTTTCTAAGTAGACATTCATGTAGGAAATAATCAGGCACTGTGCTCCAAAAAAGAAAAAATAGTATAATGGAATGGAAAAATCATATTTTTTTCGGCTGTTCATAGAAAAAACTCCTTAGTTATTTGTCGTGTTATGTTTTACTATTGTACTATGGAAAGCGAATTTGAGCAAGCCAAACGGTTAAAAATTTACCGGTACGAGCCAATAGCCAAAATCACCGTATCTTAGGGGTGTGTTTTTCGTTGTTTTAAACTCAGCAAAGCCAAATTTTTCGGCAATGGACTTTTCTCGGTCAGAATAAATACCAGGCACACCAAGCTGATAAAAGATGTCCAGGTCTTCTAGTTCAGGACTGTTTTCGCTTGTGACGGTATCAGCCGCGGTAAGCTTTGGAGAGCTTACCAGCCATTTAGCCAGAATCAGGTGTCGATAAGAATCATAGCCATGCAGCAGAAAGCTGTTCTGCTTTAAACCATTGTATTCCGGAGAAAGATGGTCTATGTAGGCTGGATCAATTAGCAGATAGTTGGTGATGGAGCTTTCGATAGATGGCGGAGCAGCTGGGGTAGGTGCTGGATTTTCCGATAATGCTGTTTTGACAGCCAGTGGCTCTTCTGGTGCTGGTTCTTCTGCTGCTGGTTCTTCCACTGTCGGATTTTCTACCACGGGCTCTTCCACTGCGGATTCTTCCATGGCTGCTTCTGCTGTTGGCTCAGCTACAAGGGTTAAATCAGCAGCGGATACATTTTCATAGCCATTAGCCTCGGCTTCCGTCTGAAAGACAGAAGGAAGGATTGGTAGGTCATCCCATTCTGTACCCAGTAGGCGGCTTTTGGAAACAGTGATAATAATGCCGCTAATCATGGAAAAAGGAAGGTCGGAGCCTGCAACCTTGTCCGAGGAAATGACAGCCTGGCAGTCACCAACAGAGTTTTTTACGTTGAGAGGGCAAAGAGGCAGACCGATAATGCGATTGCCTTTTCGGTAAAATAAATAGGTGTCTAAAACGGCATGGGAGAGACTTAACAGCTTGATATGTATTGTAATCTTGCATTGGCCTCTGCGAGTTTCGACTCTGGCGTAGCCGATATTATTTTTCTTAATTCCGTTGTCGTAGCAGTAGAGATAGGAAACAAATCTTTTATAATCTGACATAAGCAAATCTCCTTTCCCTACATCTATATTCTGTGACTAAAGAATTCATTCCCAAAAAAAGAAAAATGTGGTATAATGTGAAAAAGCGTTTTAAGGAGGATTTACATATGTCAGAAAAATGCCGTTTAATAACGAGAAGTGATTTTGATGGACTCGTTTGTGCTATGATTTTGAAGGAACTGGACCTGATTGAGGACATTAAATTTGTTCATCCGAAGGATATGCAGGATGGCAAAATCCCGGTAACAGACAAGGATATTACAACGAATCTCCCATATGTACCGGGTGTGAAGCTGGCCTTCGACCATCATTCCAGTGAGGAGACAAGAGCCGGTGGATCAAAACCAAATCATATTATTGATGGAGCTGCACCATCTGCAGCCAGAGTGGTTTATAATTATTATGGAGGCAGGAAGAAGCTTCCGCGGATTACAGATGAAATCATGGAGGCTGTAGATAAGGCAGATTCAGCACAGTTTACAATGGAGGACATTTTAAACCCACAGGGCTGGGTACTGCTTAGCTATTTGATGGATGCCAGAACCGGCCTGGGACGTTTTCATAGCTTCCGCATTTCCAATTACGATTTAATGATGGAATTGATTGATTATTGTCTGGAGCATACGATAAAGGAGATTCTGGATCTGCCGGATGTAAAAGAGCGTGTGGACATGTATTTTGAGCAGCAGGAGCTATTTAAAGCCCAGATTGAACGGGTGCATAAGATAGTTGGGGATGTAGTGGTGCTTCCTTTAAAGGAAGAGGAAACCATCTATACAGGCAACCGTTTTCTGGTATATGCGATGTATCCGGAGACAAAGATTTCTGTTCATGTAATGTGGGGTTTCCAGAAGCAGAATACAGCAGTTACGATTGGCAAGTCTATTGTAAACCGCAGCTCTAAGGTAGATATTGGAGAAATCTGCTTGAAGTACGGAGGTGGCGGACATAAAAATGCAGGCACCTGTCAGCTTCCAAATGATGAGGTAGATAAAATTCTGCCGGATATTTTAGAACTTTTAAATCAAGGTTAATTTCAGATTGTTAGATGGAAAATAGGAGGAGCTGTCCTATGAAGCAGAAACCTGCTTAAGGGACAGCTCTTTTTTGACATAAAATTTTTCTTCGTATCTATCAAAATGCAAAAGGAAATTTGACTTCTTCTCCTACAGAGAAAACAGACTCTCCTGATGTCTCAGTAACTTTGAAACTTGCACCATTCCATCTGTTAATTTTGATGATTCCTTTTACACTTCCATCATCTGATGTGAAAGCTAGCTCTCCGTTTCCGTTGTCAACAAAGGTTCCTTCTGTTTCACCCTGTCTGTAAATGGAGATAATTGCCTCATCATCTCCTGCCCATTCCTGCCGAGTAATCAGAAAGCTGTATACATTGCCAGTTCCCTGGTTGTCTACAAACAAACCGTACTTTGCTGATTTTTCCGGCATGACAAAAGATTCACCCTTTATCTTTGCCAACTCATTTGCAAGAGCATAAGCTCTATTCTTAGTAATCTCCTCCAAGAAGGAATTCTGAAGGAGAGGATACATGCTGCCATTTTCTTCGCCGAACCCAAGGCTCAGTAATGTCACTTCTTCCTTCAGGGCTATCCAGTTCCTCTGTTCTGCAAGGAGCTTCTCCTTTGTCTGCTGATCAGCAGACTTACTAAATCTGCTCCAAAGCTTATTTAATTCGGTATCCCATATTACGAAAAACCATCTGGATGATGTATTCATTTCTCCCTGGGTTTGAGCTGCCTGTGCTAACGGAGTGTACTTTTGAATAATCTTCTCAATATTCTCCAATTCCTTTTGCAGGGATGCTGAACCTGATACCACATAGTCAACATCCGCCTTGATATCATCAGAATAGTCATAAGTGAAATCCATTTTTAGAGTATCCTTCAATTCGATATCCTTGCTTGCTATGCTTGCAGAGTTGGATTGTTCTTCAACTTGAGAAGATTTACTTTCAATGCTTAGAACATTACTTTCTGTTCCCTCTTTGCCACAGCCAATACAAAGTCCGACCATTAATATTAATGTCATCATATAAATTCTTTTTTTCATATATTATATATACACTTCCTTTCTTTATTTCGATGTCTCACATCACATAGGAATCCACTTTTTTGAACTTCCCGATATTTTGACTTCCGGAATACCATCCACCGGTACTATCGGGGCGACCATAGTGGTCAGCTCCCCACCCTTCTTTATTACAATCGCCTCCCCAATCTCATACAGGAATTATTGAGATACAAAAATTAAGGCTTCGGGGCATTTTCCTGGAGCCTTTCTATCTGTCTGAAAGCACGAAAAAAGCCCCAACCCAACGAAGCTCTGTCGTCAAACTAGGACTTAAAGTGCGCGATCAGGGGCTCGAACCCTGGACACCCTGATTAAGAGTCAGGTGCTCTACCAACTGAGCTAATCGCGCTCACTTTCTTCTTGTGTGCTTCAGTAATTTGTATTTCCTGAACGCAAGAACTATAATACTACATGCGGAAGAAAAATGCAAGCCTTTTTTTAAAAAAAATTAAAAAAATTAAAAAAACTTTGAAAATAGCAAAAAAACAGGAAAAACCCGTTGATTATTTCCTGTTTTTTCCTTTTTTCTTTGGGTTTTCGATGATACCGGCAACCTCATCCCAGGATTTTTTCAATTGAAGAGCCTTTTGATTCAATCCGGGGTTGTTGCGGAACATCCTTTGAAGATTTCGTTGCCAGGTAGCCATGATATCCTCCTGCAATTCTTGGATATCTTATTTTATGCGGTGGGCAGTCATTTGGTGAATCGGATTTCCCTGAGCGGAGAATTTTTCTTCGTATTCTGTCATGACATTGCCCTCCATATACTCACTGTGATGCAGGTCGTAGGTTTTGCTGTCAAGAATCCAGCCACTTTTTTCGATCTCTTCCAGGGAAAAGTCAAAAAGAGGGCGGTTATCTGTTTTGAAAATAACCTGTCCGTCTGCAGTTAGGATTTTATCATAGCGTTCTAAGAACTGGGAAGAGGTCAGTCGTCGCTTGGCATGGCGATCCTTTGGCCAGGGGTCGGAAAAGTTAAGGTAGATACGGTCTACCTCGTTTGGGGCAAATATTTCCGCAATATCCTCCGCATCCATACGGAGAAAGTAAAGATTGGATGGTGGATTCTCCTTTATTTTATCCAGGGCACGAATAAGTACACTGGAGTATTTTTCCATACCCAGGTAGTTGATGTCTGGATGAAGTCTGGCAAGCTCTGTAATAAAACGACCCTTTCCCATACCGATTTCGATGTGGATTGGGTTGCTATTGCCAAAGAGAGTGTGAAAGCTTCCTTTATATTGAGCCGGATCCTGGAGAACAAAATCATTCTCGGCAAGGGTTTCCCGGGCTCCCGGGATATTTCTCAGTCGCATAAAAACCTCCTAAATAAAACTTATATGCAATATTATAATAAGAAGAAGGGAATAAAGTCAAATTTGACAAAAAAATTACAAAACGGACTGGAAATTCCTAAAAATTGTATCTGGATTTTTTTGATATAGGGGACTATAATAAGGTGAACTAAAAGGGACTTTAAGCTCAGAAAAGAGGTGCGGTATGGAAAAAATCATTAATCTTTTGCATGGGATAGAAGAGCAGGCAAAGGATATTCTTGAGGGTGCTGCGGAAAAGAAAAGCAAAATTTATGAGAATTATCAAAAAGAGCTTAAAAAGCTGGATAATGCTGCACAAAAGGCGACAGAGGAAAAGCTTGATAAGCTTCGTCGTGAAATGAATGAAGAAATAGGCAGCGAGCATCAGATGCTGGTTAAGGCTCTGGACGAGGAGCTTTCCCAGCTAGAGAGTAATTATCGAAAGAATCATGACAAAATGGCAGAAGCGATGCTGGAAAAAATAACGGGAGTGTGAGCCTATGAGCGGAATATTAAGCTATAGTGGCATTGTGACAAAGGCGAGAGCAATGGGAGCACGGCTGTTTACCAAAGAAGAATATGAAAAAATAGCTTCTATGGAAAGTGTAGCGGATTTTATTGGTTTTCTGAAGACCAGGCAGAGCTACCGGCAGTTATTTGAAGGCAGGGAGGAGAATTCCTTTCACCGCAATGAAATAGAAGGACTTCTTAATTATTCCTTCTATCAGGATTATGAGAAGCTTTATCGTTTTTGTAACCAGCAGCAGAGAAAGATTCTTAGGCTGATATTCTGGAGAATGGAGACGGACTGGCTGAAGCTGTGCTTGCACCGGACAGCAAGTGGTAGCAGCAAGGATGGAATTTACCTGTCAATGCAGTTTTTAAAAAAGTATTCCGATGTGAAGCTGGAAGCTGTCATAGAGGCAGATAGTATCATAGAGTTTGCAGCTGCGTTACAGGGAAGTGTTTACGGAAAGCTTTTAAAAGAATTGATGGAGCATACACCTATAAATCCCCATGCAATAGAAGTGCGGTTGGACACCTTTTGCTTTACCCGCATCTGGGAAACGATAGAAAAGGAATTTGCCGGATCTGATAAACGTGCATTAAAAGACATTTATGGAAAGCAGATAGATTTACTTAATATTTTATGGATCTATCGTACAAAAAAATATTATAACAGTACGGATGCAGAGGCATTGCCCGCACTAATACCAGTTTTCTATAAGCTTCGGAAGGCAGAGCTTATGGAGCTGGCTGGTTGTTATACACCGGAAGAATTTTTGCACATGCTGGAAAAAACCTATTACTCGGAGCTTAAGGAAGAAGCTTCTGTAGAGCAGTTTTACAAGGATAATGTGGCACATGCTTATCGGGAGAACAGGAAGAAGTATCCTTATTCCATGAGTGCAGTATATTGTCTTCTTTATGATAAAATGCGGGAAATTGACCGTTTGACAACAGCATTGGAATGTATCCGTTATCAGATGGATGCGGGCCAGGCAATACAATACATTTTACAGGAATAATACAAGCAATAATTTTAGGAGGTGGAAGCATTGGTTGAACGGATGAAATATCTGAATATCATGGGGCCTAAAAAGGATCTTGACCGCATGATAAACACCTATCTTAGTAAGTATGAAATTCATCTGGAAAATGCAATGACAGAGCTCAGTAAGGTTCAGGAGGTACACCCTTTTCTGGAAACCAACCCTTATCGGGAGATTCTCAATAAGGCAGAAGTAATTTTAGAGCGGATGCCGGATAAAACCTACATCCAGAACCGGGAAATGAGTGATGAGGAAGCTACTCGTATAATTGACAAAGCAATGGAGACGATTATTGGGCTGGCAGATGAAAGAGAGAAGCTGAAGGCGGAAAAGAAACGGATTTCCAAAGAGCTTTCCCAGCTGGAGCCTTACCGTATGATGGAATATGACTTAAAGGTAATCAAGGACTTTAAGTTTATAAAATACCGATTTGGAAAAATTCCGCTGGAGTATTATCAGAAATTCATGCTGTATGCTTATGACAGAATGGATGCTATCTTTTATGAATGTGGCAGGAACATGGACTATGTCTGGGGTATTTATTTTGTTCCGGCCACGGCAGCGGAACGGGTAAATGCAATGTTTTCAATTCTTCACTTTGAAGAAGAGATTTTGCCCGAGGAGTTTGATGGAACCCCGGAAGAGGTTTATCAGAGGATGGTAAAGGAAATGAAGAGTGTCAGAAGCCGGTTAAAGAAGCTGAAAACAAAGCTTTCGGAAGCACTGGAGGCACAAAGGGATGATATTTTATGTGCTTATTACAGTCTGAAAAAGCACTCGGAGAATTTTGACATCCGAAAGCTGGCAGCCTGTACCAATGATGAAGCCTCTAATCAGGTATTTTATATTCTGTGCGGCTGGATGACGGCAAGGGATGCGAAAGCCTTTTTAAAGGAAATCGAAGGAGATGAAAATGTCTACTGCATTATGCGGGGAAGTAAGGAGAGCGGAATTGATAAGCTGCCGACAAAGCTTAAAAATCCAAAGCTTTTTAAGCCTTTTGAGATGTTTGTCGAAATGTATGGCCTTCCGGCTTATAATGAGCTGGACCCTACCGTATTTTTAGGTCTCACCTATTCCCTGATGTTTGGAATTATGTTTGGTGATGTAGGACAAGGTCTTTGTCTAGCGATTGGCGGTTTTTTGCTTTATAAATATAAGAAAATGAATCTGGCAGGTATTGTGGCCCTGGCAGGCTGTATTTCTACAATTTTTGGATTTTTGTATGGAAGTATCTTCGGTCTGGAGGATGTTTTACCAGCACTTTGGAGACGGCCGATGTCAGATATTATGACAACCCTTATGATGGCGATTGTATTTGGTGTAGTGCTGATTTTAATTGCAATGCTGCTTCATATTTTCAATGCTGTGAAAAATAGGGATTTTGAAAAAGCGGTACTGGACCCTAGCGGTATTGCAGGACTTATGGCTTATGGTACAGCCATTGGTGCTGTAGGACTTGTTTTTGCAGGCTATACGCTTCCGGGCACATCAATATTGGCGGTGTTGATTGGTCTGCCGCTGATTGCTATTTTCTTAAAGGAGCCGTTAAACAATTTTCTTCAGCACAAGAAGAAACTGTTTCCGGCAGGAAGCAAGGCAATGTTTTTGGTAGAGGCCTTTGTAGAGCTTTTTGATGTGGTATTAAGCTATGCAACGAATACGATTTCCTTTGTTCGTGTAGGAGCCTTTGCTTTATCTCATGCTGGTATGATGGGTGTTGTTATGACGTTAGCAGGCCTGGAGAGTGGACATCCGAATTTTATTATCATTGTACTGGGTAATATTTTGGTAACCGGCCTGGAAGGCTTGGTTGTAGGTATTCAGGTACTTCGTTTGGAGTATTATGAGATGTTCAGCCGTTTTTACAGTGGAAGCGGTCGGCCATTCCAGCCATTTAAGGTAAATCAGTAAATAATAATTTTAAACAATACAGGAGGATATAGTTATGTCTATCAAAATGATTATTGCATCAATTTTAGTATTTAGTATGTTACTTCCATTTGGAATTTACTTTTTCGGTAAGAAGAAGGAGGGAAGCTTTAAGGCAGCTCTTGGCTTCAATGCCGTATTTTTCTTTGGTACTCTGGTGATTGCAGATATGCTGTTATTCAGCGGTAAGGTATCTGCAGCGGAAACAGCGGCAGCTGCCCAGACGGTAGCAGCCTCTGTAGATGGCTGGAAATACCTGGCAGCAGCACTTTCTACCGGCTTATCCTGTATCGGTGCCGGTATTGCAGTAGCATCGGCAGCATCAGCAGCCTTAGGTGCATTAAGTGAGGATTCTTCTATCATGGGTAAGGCATTGATTTTCGTTGCGTTGGCAGAGTCTATTGCCTTGTACGGATTACTGATTTCCTTCTCTATTTTAGGCTAATACGAAGAAAAGAGGGAATTTACTATGAAAATGTTCCTGATTAGTGATAATGTGGATACTTACACAGGAATGCGGCTGGTTGGAGTGCCAGGAGTGGTTATCCACTCGAAAAAGCATCTGAAGGAGCAGCTTACCAAGGCTTTTGAGGATAAAGAGCTGGGAGTGCTTCTTTTGACAGAGGGCTTTGGACGGCAGTTTCCGGAGATTGTTGATGAAGTAAAGCTAAACCGCCGTTTTCCCTTGATTGTAGAGATTCCGGATCGGCATGGTACCGGAAGAGATCCAGATTTTATTATGAATTATGTAAATGAAGCGATAGGCTTGAAGCTGTAGGAGGAAAATTATGACAATCGATGAAAAGCTGGATTCTTTCCGTGAGCTGGCTCTTGCAGATGCAAATCAAAAGAGTGAGGAAATGATAAAAGAGTATGAGGACTCCTTACAAAAGATGCTTAACGATCACGAAGAAATGATAAGCCGGAAGACGGCCTCTCTACTGGAAATGGAAAGTCAGAAGCTGGTGCAGGAGAAGAATCATCAGATGGCAGTAGAGCATTTGAATTTTAGAAGGCGGCTGAACGAGAAAACAGATGAATTGAAAAAGGAGTTGTTTTCTGATGTAGAAAAGCGGCTTTTAGAGTATATGAAAACAGAAGAATATGTAAGCTGCCTTGAAAAACAGATTAAGGATGCCCTGGCCTTTGCCCGGGGAGATATGATTACCATTTATATTAATCCTACGGATGAGGCAAAAAAGGAAGCTCTGGAAAAGGTAACAGGTGCAGTGCTGACAGTTAGTACGATGGATTTTGTCGGCGGTACCCGGGCAGTTATTCCAGAGAGGAATATTTTGATTGACCGTTCCTTCCTGACAAAGCTGGAGGAAGAAAAGGATTCATTTGCACTGTAAAGGAGGGAGCTTCGGTGGAAGCAACAGGAAAGATATATGGAATTAATGGTCCGGTAGTCTACCTGAAGGGTAATCTGGGATTTAAGATGGCAGAAATGGTCTATGTAGGAAAAGACCGCCTGGTAGGTGAGGTTATTGGACTCACAAAGGATATGACAACGATACAGGTGTATGAGGAAACCTGCGGCTTAAAACCGGGAGAAGAGGTTGTCTCAACAGGAGCCTCTATCAGTGTAACGCTGGCACCTGGTATTTTGAGTAATATTTATGACGGAATTGAAAGACCTCTTTCAGAAATTGCGAAGACGGCAGGAGCCTTTATTCCACGAGGAGTTAGTGTGGATTCCCTGGATACGGAGAAAAAGTGGGAAACTCATATTACCGTTAAGGAAGGCGATTACATTTACGGTGGAAGTATTATTGCAGAGGTTCAGGAAACAGAAGCAATTCTTCATAAATCCATGGTACCACCCGAGGTAAAGGGTAAGGTGGTTAAGGCTTTGCCGGATGGAGAATACCGGATTTTTGACCCGATTGTAACGATTGAATGTCCGGATGGAAGTAAAAAAGAGCTGACACTAGCCCAGAAATGGCCAATTCGTATCCCAAGACCTGTGGCAAAACGGTTTGCACCGAACCGCCCGTTAATTACCGGACAGAGAATTTTAGACAGTCTGTTTCCGATTGCAAAGGGTGGAACGGCTGCTATTCCAGGGGGCTTTGGTACAGGAAAGACTATGACCCAGCATCAGCTTGCCAAGTGGTCTGATGCAGATATTATCGTATATATTGGCTGCGGTGAGCGTGGTAATGAGATGACAGATGTTTTAGAGGAGTTTTCCAAGCTGGAAGACCCAAAGAGTGGTAAGCTTTTGCTGGCAAGGACGGTATTGATTGCTAATACCTCTAATATGCCGGTAGCAGCCCGTGAGGCAAGTATTTACACAGGCATTACTCTGGCAGAATACTACCGGGATATGGGATACCATGTAGCAATTATGGCGGATTCCACTTCCCGCTGGGCAGAGGCTCTTCGTGAGCTGTCAGGCCGTCTGGAGGAAATGCCTGCAGAGGAAGGCTTTCCGGCATACCTGGCTTCCCGCTTGTCCGCTTTTTATGAGAGAGCCGGTTTTATGGGCAATTTAAATGGAACAGAAGGAAGTGTTACGATTATCGGAGCTGTATCGCCACAGGGTGGTGACTTTTCTGAGCCGGTGACCCAGAATACCAAGCGTTTTGTAAGATGCTTTTATGCATTGGATAAATCTCTGGCCTATGCCAGACATTTCCCTGCCATTCACTGGCTTACCAGCTATAGCGAATATATGCAGGACTTAGCACCGTGGTATACCTCAGAGGTGAGCCCTGATTTTGTGGACTGCCGTAATCAGATTTTAAGTCTTTTAAGCCAGGAAAACAGCCTGAATGAAATCGTAAAATTAATCGGAAGTGATGTGCTTCCGGATGACCAGAAGCTGATTTTAGAGATTGCCCGTATCATACGGCTGGGCTTTTTGCAGCAGAATGCCTTTCATCCGGAGGATACCTATGTGCCGATGGAAAAGCAATATAAGATGATGGGGATTATCCTATACCTGTACGATAAATGCAAGCGGCTGGTAGCTATGAATATGCCGATGAGCCTGATTCGTGAGGATGCTATTTTTGAAAAGCTCATCGGTATAAAATATGATGTGGCGAATAAAGAGCTCTATAAATTTGATGAGTACAAAAAACAGATTGATGCATTTTATGACCGCCTGATGGCGACAAATGCGTAAGGAGGAGATGAACGTATGTCAATCGAATATCTTGGCCTGAGTGAAATCCGTGGGCCGCTGATTGTGTTAGAGGGTGTGCGTGACGCCTCCTATGAAGAAATTGTAGAATTTACAGTAGAAGGCACAGAAAAGAAAATGGGCCGTATTGTAGAGGTATATGAGGATAAAGCAGTAATTCAGGTTTTTGGATCGACAGATGAAATGTCTCTTAAAAATACCCATACGAAACTTACCGGACACCCGATGGAGATAGGTCTTTCTGAGGAAATCCTGGGCCGTACCTTTAATGGCCTGGGACAGCCAATCGACGGACTTGGCCCAATTGTACCGGAGATGCGGGTAAATGTAAATGGACAGCCGTTAAACCCGGTATCCAGAGAATACCCAAGAAACTATATAAAAACCGGTATTTCAGCAATCGACGGTCTGACAACGCTGATTCGTGGACAGAAGCTACCGATTTTCTCTGGTAATGGTCTGCCTCATGATGAGCTGGCAGCTCAGATTGTGCGGCAGGCTTCCCTGGGTGAGAACAGTGATGAGGAATTTGCGATTGTTTTTGCCGCCATGGGTGTTAAGCATGACGTGGCAGAGTTCTTCCGCCGTACCTTTGAGGAAAGCGGAGCAAGCTCCCATGTTACGATGTTTTTAAATCTGGCAAATGACCCGGTCGTAGAGCGTCTGATTACACCGAAGGTGGCTCTGACTGCGGCTGAGTATCTGGCCTATGAAAAGGGTATGCATATCCTGGTTATCTTAACAGATATGACTTCCTTTGCCGAAGCTATGCGTGAGGTTTCCTCCTCCAAAGGAGAAATCCCAAGCCGTAAGGGATATCCGGGCTACCTATACAGTGAACTGGCAGCTCTTTATGAAAGAGCTGGCATTGTAAAGGGAAGAAAGGGAAGTGTAACCCAGATTCCTATTCTAACTATGCCAAATGATGATATTACCCATCCGATTCCGGATTTGACCGGCTATATTACGGAGGGACAGATTGTACTTGACCGTCCGCTACATCAAAAGGCGGTATATCCGCCAATCAACGTACTTCCTTCGCTGTCTCGTCTTATGAAGGATGGTATTGGAGCGGGATATACCAGAGAGGATCACCAGGATTTGGCGAATCAGCTGTTTTCTTCCTATGCCCATGTGGGGGAGGCGAGGGCTTTAGCAAGTGTTATCGGTGAGGATGAGCTATCTGCAATTGATAAAAAATATTTAAAGTTTGGTACAGCCTTTGAGGAAGCCTTTGTAGCCCAGGGACACAACGAGGACCGTTCCATTACAGAAACCCTGGATTTGGGCTGGAAGCTGTTATCTATCCTGCCAAGGGAAGAGCTGGATCGAGTTAATACAAAGCTTCTTGACAAGTATTATAAACCGTCAGAAGAATAAAGGGGGATTTTTATGGATCCAAATACATTTCCCACCAAAGGAAACCTGATTCTGGCAAAAAATTCCCTGGCATTGGCAAGACAGGGCTTTGAGCTGATGGATAAGAAAAGAAATATTCTGATTCGGGAGCTGATGCAGCTGATTGATGAAGCATCCGATATCCAGAATGAGATAGATACCACCTTTAGTGAGGCCTATCGTGCTCTGCAGCGGGCAAATATAGAGATGGGTATTCATAACGTGGCGGAAATTGCAGAAACCATGCCGGTGGATGACAGCATCCAGATTAAGCTGCGAAGTATTATGGGTACGGAAATTCCTCTGGTGGAGTTTTCAGAAGAAGAGAGGAAGCCGGAATATGGCTTTTATGATACCCGCATTTCCTTGGATGAGGCATGTTTCCATTTTGATAAGGTGAAGAAGCTGACTCTTCGTTTGTCTATGATAGAAAATTCAGCTTATCGTCTGGCAACGAATATTAAAAAGACCCAGAAGCGAGCCAATGCTCTTCAGAATATTACGATTCCAAGATATACTGAGCTGGTGGTCAGTATCCAGAATGCTCTGGAGGAAAAGGAAAGGGAAGAATTTACCAGGTTGAAGGTAATTAAGAGAAGAAAATTAAACCGTGGCTAAGAGATGAAGCTGTCGGAGGTAGACGGTACTCAAGAGAGTGCGGCCTTCTTCTGGCAGTTTTTATTTACCAAATTTGACAATAATGCGTTAGTCTGATAAGTTTTTATAAAAGCTATATAAGGGGAAATGTGATATATGAATTTGGAAAAACTGGGGATAATGCTGAGAGAACTGAGAGAGGAAAAAGGGCTTTCACAAAGTGAACTTTGTCGGGGTGTGTGTAAGAAAAAGGATTTATCGAAAATAGAATTGGGAGAGCGGGTAATAGATGCATTTTGGCTGGATTGTTTTTTAAGCCGGTTAGGAAAAAGTGTTGACAAGCTAGAGTTTATCTTAACGGAAAAAGACTATTTTTTTACATTATAGGAAATTCCGATTTTGGAAAAGTAATAAAAGAACAACAGTTCAC
>NZ_LNAM01000162.1:0-1868 GCF_001461035.1 Acetivibrio ethanolgignens
CAAATTTTGGTATAGTTTTAGGTTTTTCTTTACCTACTTTGCTATACTCTGACAGTGGAGCTGCCTTGTCTTACAAACTTTGTATCAGCGTACAAACTAACCTCTCCTACGTTTTTACTTTTAAATACTAACAGGTCAACACCATGATAATCAACAACTTCGTAATTAGCTAGCACAAAATCTTTTAACTTACTTGAAATAGGTTCACTTTTTACAGCTTTTGTAATAGCCCTTGCGTACTCATCCACACCACTAAAAAGTTTTTTAGCCTCTGCATCTATTCCCGGCACATAATGCTGATTAACAATTACTGGTTGTTGTCTAAACACATCATACCATTGGTCAAAAGCCTCTTTATTGTTCGCTATACCAACAACAACATACCCTTCTTCTTTATTACTAGTATTAGCCATGGCCACTAAGGTTTTTGCGATATCACTGATACAATTTCTATTTATTTTATTTTTAGTGAATGTAGAAATACCTATCTTGAATTCTGTCATCTGCAATTCTATTTTTGAATAGCTTAACCGTTTATCAATTTCAACTTCAATGTCCGTATTTGTTCGTACAACTTCTTTCCCGAATGCAGGGCGTAGTACATTGTACAGATTATCTACAGCATTTGCTGCCTCCCTGTAATCTACCTTCTCTTTCGTAGCAAATTTAGCTATAAAAGTCTTTGCATTCTTAATAGCATTTGCTACAGCCTTGTAATCATAAATAACAAAACCGTCCTCTAGTAACCGATACACTGCTAAATACAGAATCTTAAAGCACTCATCCTTGCCGCTAGTACGTTCATTTGCAAAAAGGAAAGAAGAAAAGTCTGAATGAACTGAATTAAAAATCATATCAATGGTATCAAATGTTTTTGCAAACTTATCCTCTAAAACACCCTTACCAATTTCTTCGACTTTGCTTTCAATTAATGCTCCTAACTTAGTCTCCTTGTTGTAAAGCTGATTTAATCTGTCCTTACTCTTTCTAAAGTCTCCGTCAAGTAGAACCGTAGCAATTAATGCTTCAATAATCTCCTCATCAGTAGACTCTTTCATATTCGGAACATTAATTAAATCATGACGCCGCCAAAACACTGTATTCAAATCAACACCGAAACCATACTTTTCGTAACCAACACTTATCTTCGGCATATCACAGAGACAAATATGATCATCATAAGTATAATCCTTCCGAACACGACTTGCTACTCTACGCACTAAGTCAGGAAATTCTCCTATAGCTGTAGACTGTCTTAAATCATGAGAAGATATCTTTCTTCCGGTTGAATTGATTCTACTAAAGATTAATTCAACAGTAGCTTCATCTTTACCTGTTACAATCGCTGGAATCTGCTTACGGCAAAACTGATAACATACTTCTTTTGGAAGTAGCTGTTCATGTAGTTGTATCTTTCCTTCTTGTAACAACTTAAAAGTTTCATTGTTAGAATTTTGGTCGAAGTAACACTCTTTACCTTCCCACACAACGCTAAATTCTCCAAGTACAAACGATACTATTGCGTTTAATCTTTGCATCCCGTCTACGATTTCAAGAATTGAAACATTTTCATCAGTTAATGTATAACTTGAAATTAATATAGAGGAAATAGGTATACCCTGCATAAGAGAATCGATAAGCAACTTCTTTTCTTTTAATTCCCATACCAACTTTCGTTGATACCTTCGATTCACATAAAACCTGTTTAATGCGTAATTAGTGATAATCTCACCAATAGTAAACCCTTCAACGCGTAACTCATTACTCACTGTCCTAGCACTCCAATTCATACAAATTCCTCCCAGAGGTATGATATTGAGGTCAAAACCATAAATAGATTTGTCCCTTCTCCTATAGTACCTTGAAAA
>NZ_LNAM01000162.1:1878-28018 GCF_001461035.1 Acetivibrio ethanolgignens
GCTCACTGTCCTAGCACTCCAATTCATACGAATTCCTCCCAGAGGTATATTTATTATACCATATTACTTTTTTGATTGTCTACCTATTTATACCAAATTTTGGTATAGTTTTAGGTTTGCATCTAACTAGAAATAGTGGCTGCTTTGGGTAGACACACTCACTTTTGATTACAATTTCCGGAAATTTAGGGCAAACTATCATTATTTCTTATCAACTATAATTATTTGCTATTACTTTAACGCCCTTATTACCTGAAAAAGAGATGCGTAAGTTTTTGCATCTCTTTATTTTAATTTTAAGAAAATCTTAAGAAATTGAACACAGAACATTCACAATTTTATTTTATACTACAATTAGAAAATTAGAAAGGAGGAATACCAGAGTGAGTAATTTAATTTTTAACACACTTATAGTAATATATTTACTATTGTTCGGTCTGCTGGCTTATGGCCTAGCTACTGAACGAATTGGTAAGCAACACCTGCCTAAAATAGGACTAGGTGCTGTGATAGCTGTCGCTTCCTTAGTTCTTTTCTAAACAAGCCGACTTAACCTATCTTAAGATTACTTAGTAGGTAATCTTAGGATTTTACACTCTGGTATCCTCAAAAACTCCTAGGAGGTTATTAGCCTTCTAGGAGTTGTTGTTTTTTGTTTATTTAACCCCCTTCAGTCAGCCTCTAAATAAAACTGTTAGCAAATCTACATAATTATGTTGACTGAAGGGAGGAATGCCTCTCATGAATTAGGTTATCGGCACAAACTTTTAGCTTTTTGCTAAAGTTTCCCGGGAAAGTGCCGATACTCTAATTGTAACTCGTTAACCACGTCTGTCTTTAAGGCAACTGGAGGTGATTAAAACGTTCAAAGTATTAACGAAGGTTTTAAGCACTGCCCTTATTTCCACTACTCTAGCTGAAATGCCGAATGTAGCCGAGAAATAGCGGATGAGTTTACTACTCAATCTACCCGGGAAGATTTGAGTACCGTCATTAGACCCGACAGTTTCTACACAACTTATCAACAGCACGGATACGAGGTATCCAAGACTCCTGATTAACCGTTGTAAAAACTGTTATGAGGCTCAATGGGGCAAAGTTAAGGGGCAAGTCAGTAGCTTGCCCCTATTGCTTACTAAATTCTAATCTTTTTGGAAAAGAATTTTAAAACACCTACTGGCGATTAAACCGGTAGGTGTTGGTTTTTGTTTATTTTTTGTATCTACTTACTTATAACAAATTTTTGTTAGGTTTTAGGTTTTGCTGTGATCAATTTCCTTATTAATTTCATGAAAATCATTCTCATAATTCCCACAGGGTAAATTTGGAAAATGAGTTTTCTGGTACTCTCCCCACTCTTTGTATTTGTTTAAGTCAATCGTATCATCAGGTGTCCTGCCCAAGTAACAATTAGAGTGATGTGTTACTGCTCTGGTACGCAGCATAAACTCAAACTTATCATTAAAACCCATCTCTACTAAATCAAGAAATCTTTTTAAATCTCCTCTACCATCTGGGATAGTACAGCATTCAACAAAATAAGGAATACCTCCGCTCCTAACGTACTCATCAAGTCGGAATGATAAATCTATTCCAGGTAAACAGATCTTATCAACCTCATCATCTGCAATAGCACTATTATTTATTTTAAATAGGTATTGAACCTCTCCAGCATCATTTTCTTGCTCAAAAAACTCACCAATAAGCCGGCTCTTGTACATATCCCTACCATGGTAGAACAAATACGCCTTTCTTTGAACATTCAAACACGCAACACGTTTGTTAGAAATCATAACGTTCACCTGCCATTCTAAATACTGTATCGAAATCAAACTTCCGTATTAAACAGTTAAATCTGCAGAAAATAATTACTCTAAACCAGTCAGCATATTCCTTAGGAACTCCCAAAACAGATTGCTCAATGGCACCTTCGACATTGAAGGACTGTAATGCCTTTATCTCTTTCTTAAAATTAGCATTTATTGACGCATCGTTAATAACTTGCCAGTAATTAGTTCGCATAGGTCTATCTGTAATACCTTCACGCCACATCTTAAATTGTGACCCAGGTATCTCATAAACACGTTGCTTAATAAAGTCATAAGTTTTCCAGTTGGTAAGCTTGACGTCTGGGAAAAGACTTGAACCGTTATCAAATACAGGTGAAAACCTTAATTTACCGTCGTTGACAATGAATCCCCAATTACCTTCATGTCTATCGCGATTCCCAAGAATAGCATCTCCGATAAACATCTTCCAGAAACTTCCTAAGGCATTAGTGAGTTCATTCTCCTCCAAATTATGGATTTTGGTCATAACGTATACTACATCATTGTATGTATACTCTTTTGTAGCAAGTGCAGAATCAACAGAGGACTGATGTAAATCCCTAAATGGTCTAAATGTACTTTGATTAAAAATATCTTTGCAAATAACTACTGGTCTTCCAGTGTACACACCTAAGAAAGTTTCTTGACACTCTAGACCTAGCTGATTCATAAAATGACTACCAACATACTCACAATATGGTGCTAATGATTTCTGCTTTCTCCTTCTATTAAAAGAAGAGTCCTTAACTAAATACCTGTTGCCATTAACATTTACAAAAAATTTATCTTCAGAACCTTCAAAAACCTCATTCATAATAATATCATCTGTCACAACAAATCCGTTGTGCATCTCTTGACTGAATGCATTTAAACTTTCTAGCATGGCCCACCTCAATCTATTAAATTCTGTATAAACTGAACTGCAAATTTCATATTAAAATACATCTAAATTATTCAGCCCGATTGGCTGCAGGTACACCTTAATCCTATCAAGAATTAAATCAATACCTTTTATACTAGTGACACTAAATTTCTGTTCTAGTAAATACACCAACTCTTTACACTGTTCTTCTGTAAGCTTCAAAGACTTAACAAAAGTAACTAATGCTAAATCTGCTGCGGATCTACTAATAAAATCTGTTTGAACAGTGATACTATCTATCAGTAAAGACATACTAGAGAAAGTGTCTTTACCATACGAAGTAAATGAAATTTGCTGAAGTACTGAAAATACCTCAATACTGTCAAAGTCTAAATCTAAATCACTTGTATAAAGCTCTCTCACATAATCATTGCAATACGAAACAAATTGCCGTTCAATCATACTGTATTCCACAATAAAAACATCATTACACTTAATAGCCGGTAATTCTATAGGAAGTACCATTAAACCTCTCTGCACAAATATCTTCACGACATACCTATTCTCATTAGTAATTTTACTTCCAATACAATCAGCAAATACAGGTACATACTTCATAGAATTAGCCTTTTGTAAACTATTAGTTTTTGCAATACCACGTTTATTATCCTCATGGAATGAAACAACAATTTCTTCAAACTGCTTTGTATCAATCTTAACATACAAATTAACACGATACAAGTTATCAATTAAGCAAACAAATGTTTCTTTACTTTCTTGTGACCGCTTACGCTGAATCATAAATGGTTGCAGGTTTGCTAAGTACTGCTTAACAAAAGCAAGCATATCCAAACCACAGTAATTCACATATGCAAATAAATGCTTATTTAGTCCACTTCTATGAGTGCTTTCATCAATGGTGATTCTATCTAATTTTGCTAATGCCCGCACTTTCTTACAAATAGATACCATTGACACATCAACACCATTTTGCTGTGCTTCCTCATAACTAATATCTTCCATAACTACCTCCAACTAATTTTTGGGGAGAACATAATAACATTCTTTAACTCATTTAATCAAAAAGCTTTCAGTTTTCCTAAAATTTGTCTCTGCTTTTCTCGTTGAACTTCCTCATCCTCTAAAATTCTGTGTACATCATTTGAAAGTATATCAAGTAGTCGCAAGCACTCTTCTGCATCTTCTTTGTTAACGGTCACGAAGTTATCTCCAGGATACCTGGCATCAAAGTAAAAATCCCCAAGCCATTTACAATCCTTAGATGAAACATGCAATTCAAATTTAAGTATTATTTTATTGTACAAAGAACGTAAATTATGACTATGAAGTAGATCCATTGCATCTGCATCATCTGTGAAGCACATTTCGATTACAGCCTTTAAGTATTTTTCTGCAGCCTGTGCAGCAATTGAGGCAGTGCCATTATAATTACCTAAGCGGTCACCAACTTCTATACCACATTTCGCATAGGCATAATCATTATCTGCCATTCCAACATAAGAATTTAACCTTTCCACAGTAGAACACCTTCTTTCTTTATTCTTCGTACTAATAGTGCCTGTGAGTCATTGAACGCTTCAGTTGTGTAAAACACCAAATCGGAATTATTCTCCTCAAAAAAGGAATAAAGCTCGCCGCGAATTTCTCGTGGAACTACGGTTTCTGTAAGCACCAGTATATCGAAATCACTGGAGGCTTTATACTCTGCACGAGCATAGCTGCCAAACAATACTATTTTACAACAATCCGTTACAGAACTACGAATAACTGAGACCAGATTATCTAACTTCTTTACAACGTCGTCACTGAATGGTAACAAATTAATATTTTGCATAAAATCCCCCTTAACACTGTTATCATCTATTGCAGCAAATTCATCACACACTTTTGTCCTATGTAATAACAGTATCCACAGCAGTTAAATTATTGATTTCAAATCTTTCGTACATTTTCTCCAAAGTGTGAAATTTTCCGGAAGATTTAACACGAAAAATATTATCCACTTGAATTGGTAAGTACCCGAGAGATTCTACATCTCTATTAATGATAACAAAGTAATTATTCGACTCTTTAAACAAAGTGGCCACATCATATTCCTTAAACAATGAACAACATTCATCAAGTACTAAAATCGCTCCTGTGTATTTCTGCAAGACTGATGCATCAGAGACAATACCGACCGGAATAAGTTGTACTCCACTTAAATTCTGCACAGCCATATTCTCAACAAACATTGCCATAACTAAATCGTAAAAAGTTGTCTTACCTGTACCGGAGTCACCTTGTACAACTGTGTATTTTCCGTTAATCTCGAATTTGTATTCTAATCTATTTGTTTTTATGTGAACTAAAGGCATTGAAGGAAGCACCTCCTGTAATCATCCAGTGAATTAATCTCACTTTCAGTTGTTACACAGTATGCATTGAAATCACACCCAAATAGCATAAGATGCTTCAGCACAATGTGTATGTCTTGTAGCTTTGCAATCTCTAAAATCCACTTTGCACAATTATCTCCACAAGCTGTTGCATATACCTCCAGTTCCGGTTGCTTAAGCATTAGAATTAATGCTTTTACACCACCAGATAACTTACTAGGAGGTATTGCCCCAAGTACAGGACTTTGAATGCAATTGGGTGAAACAACATCTGATTTATCAACATCTTTGATCATTTCTTTTACGAGGTCATCATCAAACCACTCATCAAGATAATTAAAATCAAAATAGCTATCAATCATCCTTAATGTATTCTCTGACTCTTTAAAAGCTATATACAACATACCATCACCTCAATTAGTATAATTATGGCAATTTACTCCTACAACCTTATTGAATGCAGCTGCTAAGAGTTACTTGTTAAAATACATCTAGCTCATTTGTATACTGAGTTTCCAAAATACACCGTAACTCCTGTAGCCGCAATGTGTAGAGTTCTTTATAAAATTCAACCATAACAGTGTTATCAGTTGCTTCTAAAATAATCTTACAAACATCATCAATATTAAGATTTCTTATTACCTCAAGTTGTTTCACTCTATTATCTTTCAGATATTTAAACGGGTTTACAATATGACCATCTTTTGTAAACCGACTTTGTGTATTGCTAATAGCAAGCTGTAACATTCTATTATGATCTTTTAAAGCTTCTTTCATCTTTTCATTTGAAAGTCTAAAGTAAAGACAATTCCCATTATCATACACAGGAGCCAATCGGTACTCTCGCGTTTGCAAATCCTGTACACATCCCCAATTACCATTATTTCTGTCTGGGTTTCCATTTAAAGTATCTACTACAAACATTGTCCAAAATCTATCCTCTACTTCTGGTACATTTGACAAATATGGGTGTTCTTTTAAACAGAGCTTAGCTTCCTCAATATCCATTCCTGTTCCGTTTGTTATATCACCTTCTGCATTAATAAAATGTGGAACGTAAGAAACTTTAAACTCTCTGAACTCTGTCAACTTTTCAAGGTCACCAACAAAATCCTTACACCCTACAACGCACTTGCCATTTCTCGTTCCAAGTAAAGTTTCATGTACAGGTATTCCGAGTAATTGATACACATGTGAACCTATATATTCTGCAATTGGGTTATTACCGTAAGAAACATCTATTCCCTTTAAATCCTTTTCTTTCATATTATCTGGGTATTTCAGCAGCCAATTCTCATTGTTGTAAATAACTCCTTCTTTTCTACCGGCCATTCCTCCATACATTCTACCAGACAATGGACACTCGTCAAAATTTATTAGCATACTATTCCCTGTACCTTTCTTTGAATTATACAACATCACTTTGCATGCATACCGAAAATGACAAACTGTAAAACTCTAACGCAGTACGATAGATACAATCCTCTTTCTAAGAATATCTTCATCCTCTGTATCTTCACTAGGTAACTCACGTAATACTTTTAATTTATCATCCTCAGAATTGATACCTATCTGTTCACACAAGTTAATAACTTTACGCTTGTACTCTTCCGTATGAGCTTCAAACAAATCCATTTCCTTTGTAACTCTGCTATGTGCTGTATAGAGAATAGAGTCTTTCAAAAACGAGCTGAGTAAATCTTTCTTACTATCATCATCATCATAGTATTCCACAAGATAATATTTGAAATCCGAAATACACTTACTGTCTATACTTAGGATACCGATACCATTCTCTATCAGTATCTTGTTGCAGATTAACTGAGCTACCCTCTTATTCCCATCAATAAATAACTGATGTTTTGCAACATAGCAAAAAGTCTCGATAGCTCTTTCTACCGGTGAATTTATACTTGCTAATCTCTTTAACTCTTGAACAACATCAGCATACACAGGAATAGGGGGAACATAAGTGCACCCTCCTATACTAACATCTGATACTCTCAAATCCCCACTTCCATAAATAAGATTTACACCACATATCTTATTAAGTTCACGTAGCATTGCTAAATTATTCTCTACACCTAGTGTATTAAATAAAAAGTACCAGGCACTTCTCATATTTATAATAAACAATACTTCTTGACTATTTGTATTTACAATCATACCGTCTAGTATTGCTTCAGTTTTTTGAAAAGTTGTTCCTAATCCTTCGATAACAGCACTTTTCCAAATAGAATCCACTAGATTCCGTTTAGCTAATGTTACAGCTCTCTGTACATTCTCATTCATAACTGCCTCCAATCTATTTATTTTCATGTGGCTTAAATTAAGATATTTAAAGAGCTCACAAAACGACTGGATTATACACTATTCTAGAAAGCATTTAAGTCCTTTAGCTCTAATAGCTTCTGCAACCGTTTCTTACTTGCCTCAGTGGGTAAGTCATGCAGCACAACATTACTTTTATGGTAATACTCAGAAGCTGATTGAAACATTGTTAAATTAGTTGGTTCATAAATCAAATCATCTACCTCATACTTCAAATAATCTGCAATCAGTGCTTGATTATGATCAAATAATGGGGCCATTTCAATAATCTCATTAGTTCGATTATCAATCAAGAAACCCCAATTCTCTTCATGTCTGTCTGTGTTAGCAATAAGATAATCTATTGTACACATCTTTGCAAAATCTTCCAAGTAATTACTCTCAATCCAATCATGAAATACAACTTTCTTATGTTCAAGCCAAGTTTTAACACTTTGGGCAGAAACAATACTAACATCATCTGTAGCAATACAATCACACGACGCTATTAGCACACCATGATGCTCTTCTAATTCATACTGCACATGCTTAACATTAGTATTATCTAAAAAGTTTGATACTGCTACTTCTGCTTTGGTATTAACCCTATCTGTGGTCTTATCAGTTTTCCATAATCGAATACCATTCAATCCCCTATACCATGTTTTAGCAAACATACCACTAGTTGCTAATTCAGGACGAAGTACACTGCTTGCAGCACTTACAACTTTCCCCTGTATAGCAATAGGGAATGCTACATCACCTAATCTGTGATTACGTAAATTAACATCACCAAAGTTTATAGACTCACTCTCATCTTTTATCCAAAAATTATCTGTCATAGACAACGCTCTACAGGTTTGAATTATCTTCAACTTTTCATTTATAGAGTTCACCTGTGTAGCAGCTATACTATTTAAAATTGCTTTTGCGTTGTCTCTAGTGAATAGCAACAGCCTACTAAGCAAGAAATCTTTGAAAACATCAAACTGATGCACAGAACGTTTAATACTTTCAGAAGTGGAGAAATCTGTATCTTTCAACCAATCTTTCAGTTGATATGGCAGAAAATCATTATTAATAACTTTTAATGTTACATCATCAAGACTAAACTGTAACACAGCTTCATCGCCATTTAGCAACAGCATACACTCACTCCTTCAAGTAATCACTAAACTTCTTAACTAAGTAAACTATTAAAACGCCTTTAAATTTGGTACAGGTATTGTTTTAGTATACATTGCATCCTTATCCAGAATAGCATCTATTGTTTTGTGCATACACTCCTCAATTGCTTGTAATCTCCATTCCGGCAAATTGTACTTCTTATGCCTATCAAATTTAAAGCCTTTTAAATTTACCAATACCTTTCTAGTATCTTTTGTCATGCATGCAACAGCAGTATTTATCCAGCTATCTCCAATTCTTGGTCCCTGCATACTGTAATACTCTCCTTCAAACTGTAGCTCGGATTCATCCATTGCATACGGAAGTAATGCAAGATTATGGTCAAATAGGGGAGCCATTTTCTGAATCTGCAATGTTTTATTGTCAATTATAAAGCCAAAATTATTTTTATGTCTATCAGCGTTCATAATTAAAGCATCAATAACAAACATCTTTTTGACTTCATCTTCAAGTTTGAACTCTTTCATTTTTTGTAAAACAGAACCAATTGTAGTGTTACCAGTATCCACTGCTGCGTAAGGCAGGAACCCATAATCCTCTGATGTAAATATATCGCACACAGAACAGATTCTCTCACCACGTGTTCGCAAATCGTACCTTACAAAATCATCTGTAAATCTCTCAACAACCTGCCCTGCATAGAACTCCGAGTACGGCTCCAGTCCTGCGTTTCTTGCCCCAGAGCTTCCACGCTTTAACATCTTAATTGTATCATTTTCCCGAATCCAGCACTTGGCAAAGCTACCATCCGTTCCATATTCCGGTGATGTTGTGCTTAACTGTCTGCCATGAAGTCCACCCTCAAAGGCAGTTTTTGCAATTACCTCATTAAAAGGATGTGTATATAAAGATACATCCTTCCATTCCAGTGTACTTTCTACCGGCTTTACCCAAAAGGTGTCAACAAGTGAAAGTGCATGGGATACATCCAAAAATCCTGTCAGTGTATCACATCCACTTAGCTTTAATAGCTTTTCAATATTCTCTCTATGCTTTGGAGCACGCCTATTGACAATAAATCCTCCTACAGCACCATACCATTCTGGTAAAGTTTGAAACTGTTCAACAATCTCTGCCTCCTGTAAAAGAGGGTCAACTGTAAACTTTGCAATTAACTCATCCTTATTTAACAAATAATACATAATCACATCTCCTATCTAAACTGTTGCAAATACTACCCTTCCCTAATCTCTTCTATTATTATTATAGTAGATATTTGAATGGAAAGCAAGTTAATAAGTCGCCTAACCTCTTTTACATTTTACCTGAAGAGAGGTACCAGTTTCCTAGTACCTCTCTTCGTCAATGAGAGGAGGGGAGACACCACCACTATTTACGGTACTGCAATCAGTTAACCGTTTAGTGCTGCTGCCTCCAAAAACACCTAGCAGGTTATTAGCCTACCAAGTGTTAGCTTTTGTTATTAAACCACAAGAAAATTTGTGTAACAAAAACTCCTAGCGTAAAGTAAGCTCGCCAGGAGTTTTTATCATTTTGTCTATTTATTTATAAAAACGAACCTTGAAAATCTAGGTTTCTCCACAAATTATGTGCATTATCTTTTGAAGCAAGTACAGCTAAATTTGACTTGTTACCTGAGTAGTTACTACTTAAAGCTTTCAACTACTTTGGTGCTAACCGGCTCTATTAACTTTATCCCTAACTGCTTAGCTCTTTTCACAAAGAATTTAAACTGTCTATCAGTAATAAAGTCGTCTCTAGTGATCTCCTCTGTAAAGTGAAAGTCAACATGCTTCATTGCTTCAATAGCAGCTTCCTTTAAAGTCATATCATCGAACACTAAGTATCGAGCATTTTCGTCGGCCATATAATCTTTATCAAAAGCATTATTATGGTCAAACAAAGGATGCATATGAAGTATTTCATTTTCATCACAATTAAAATAAAATCCCCAGTTCATACCGTGTCTATCTCTGTTAGCTATTAAGTAATCAACAATACACATCTTGTAAAACATATCTGCATCAATTCTCTTGCACTCCTCATAAAAATCCAAACCGTGACGTATACAATATGAATTGTAATCCATGGCAGGAAGTATGCTTAACTTCTCAGTAGTCATACACTTACACTTGCAGCAAGTGACAGTACCTTCTACCCCTCCTGTGGACTCACCTAATTCATAATGAATATGTGGAACGTTGCACTTATCTAGGATGTTAGATACCATAACCTCAATTCGTGACTCCGTCGCATCTTTTGCTCCTTTTTTGTAAAGCCACAACTCACCATTTTCACGTTTCCAAGCTTTAGCATACGCACCCTGTCCTGTTAATTCTGGAGTAGTAAGGCTTCCTGTAAGTGAAAGACTTGAACCATGGAGAGATACCTGTGCAACTACATCATTTAACTTATTTGTACGTAAGTTAACATCATCCCAAGTAGTCTTATCATTTTCTATCTTCACCCAATAGTTATCCTGTAAAGAAACGGCTCTACAAAGTATAGCTATCTTTGCTTTTGAATAATCATCTTGTCGTTGTTCTAAACGCAGTAGATTGTATACCTTCTTAGCATTATCTCTGGAAAGTGGTAACACGCGGTTAGCAAGCCAGCCTATAATTGCATCTTTATTTTTATTATCACGTATACGTATTTGCGTTAATTCGTACTTACTGTAAGTATCTTTTTCCTCTAAAGGAGGACGAAGTATACCCTGTAAGGTAAAAGGCAGTAACCTCTCATTAACAACTTCGTACTTACCTAAGTCAAAATTAATACTCATAACAATTTTATCTTTCATCATGAGTAACATATCTTTATCCAAAGTAATCACTCCTATCCCATAACACCTTTACTGTAACATCGTTTTATCATCGAATGAATTTATCAAATCCGTGAAAGTCTGTGATTCAACAACTGCTTTTGCTGGAATTTTTGCCTTTTCAGTACAGTAACTATTAACAGCACTTCTTACAACAAGCACAGCTTCCCAGCAATCTGCACAGTCCTCTTCCGTGACTTCAATATAATCTTCCCCAGGATATCTGGTATTAAAATAAAACCCATCAGCTTTTAAAACTGAATTCCAGTCGCACTGTAGTTCAGGTAAATTTTTCTGAATATACCGAACTAATTTCCTTAAAGAATGAGTTTTCAATACATCAGTTTTATCGTCATCAGAACAGTATACGTCTACAACATGCTTTAAATAACGTTCACAAATATTCTGTGAGTGAAAACAAAATGGGTTCCCAAAGTGATTACGTTCATAATCATCTACAAGGTACAAATAATCATTTTCTGCTGTTCTTAAATAACCTCTTTTTCTTTCCATAGCAAAACTGCATCCTTTCTCACATTATCATTGAAATGATTACTATCGCTAAAATCATCACTATCACTAATTTTTAAATCAACATCAGGTAATCTGAAATCATCCGGGATAACTTCAACTCTTAATTGTCTTCTTAGCTTTTGAGGCATACATGGATCTACACGAATAAACAAGTCAACATCTGAAGTATCTTTGTAGTCTTTACGAGCACAACTGCCATACATGTATATAGCCTTAATAAACTTTTTATACTGAGGCTCTTTTAACACAGCAACTGCATGAATAAGAGCTTTCTCATGTCTGTTTAAATTCTCCATAATTTTCCACCAAGCTTTCTGGAATTAATATTCATAACGATTTTATCTTTCATCATGAGTGACATATCTTTATCCAAAGTAATCACTCCTTTTCAAAATACATCGACGTCCCTCAATCCCTCGCCATAGATTTTTGCTACATCAAAGTAAACGCATGCTTCCCTATACACTTCTTGTTCTATTCTAAAATAATTGACAAGGTCAGTTACATCTTTATTCTCCTGTGCTTTTCTAAGACACTGAATATAACGCATTCTGTTTTCATCAAGTACAATAAACGGCATAATCTCGTTTCTTAAGCATTCTCTAAATAAAAGCATTCTCCCGGCTCTACCATTACCATCCTGAAATGGATGAATTTTTTCATACTCAACGTGTAGTACCGCTAAATCGTGTATTGACACGCTTTCGATGCTATTATACCAATCAATTAACTTTTTCATTTCAGTTGCTACCTTGGATGGAAGTACCGTGCTTATACCTCCTACAGTATTAGGACGCTTTTTGTAATCTCCTATAGCATAACCGTTTGCTCTGTCTTCAAACACACCAGCTTTTAATTCATAATGCAAAGCTTTAACTAGGTCCTCGGACAACCTGTCATCGATAGTTTTTATAGTATAATTAAACATTAGGAAATGCCCATTCATCTCTTCGACATCTTTTGCACGATAGTAATCCTCAGTTGCTGGTAAAAATCCTTCTTCAAAAAGTAATGCTGTTTGCTCTGGAGTCAAGGTACTACCCTCTATCTTATTAGAATTGTACGCCAGTACTCTTTGAGTGTATCCATACAACCCACTTCTGTCACGCATTTTCTGCTCTTTAGTAAAACATACCTTTATAGCTTTTACTAGCTCCATATCCTGCATACTACATCCCTCCATTATCACTCTTAAGTATACCATTAACTATAACATCCATGCAAGTCCTTGATTTGTATTAATAATACTTGACAAGTCAACTTAATTGATGTACTATTATCTGCAAAGAATACTTAAGGGGGTTTACCATGACAACTACACCACAAAATACTGATACATTTTCTAGTAACATTGATGAGATTGCAAGATGTGTTGCTTCCCACTTTACCGTTTCGGAGGGTCTTATTGATTCTTACAAAGATAGGTACGTTAAAAATTTAACTGCTTATGCCGATAATCACCAAGAGTTTAAAACACTATGCTCCAAAGATGGTATAGCAAAGTATTATAAAAAGTACAAATCACTAGTTACAAATGCTCAAGGTTATGATAGAGAACGGGTTGATAGTTTTATCTTTGACACTTTTGAAAGTTTATTAAAGGACTTAGGCTGTGAAGAAGAGCGTCCTGATATCATACAAGTAATTGAGACTGTAGAAATTTATAAAGGCAACACGCCAGAGGAGCGTGAAAAAGCAACTTATTTAGCCGTCCAAATACCAGAGTACGTCAACTCTTTACTTTATTTAAGTTGGATTGACGGAGCTCTCTGCTGTACTCCCGACTCATCCAATGAATTCTATGCTGAAGAAACTGGAGTGCAGAATTTTATTAATTTCCTATTTGATAACACATGGCTGCGAGAAATGGTTAAACAACATGACAATGGTCACTTAAAATCCTCATTAGCCTACATTAAGGAGCAATTAAATTCGAACAAACAGAAAATTATCTTATGCTCTAATGACTTGTCTCTTATCTTTATAGCTGGGTTTCTGAGAAAAACAATCGGATTTGAAAATTTAAATTTGTTTAAACCATGCAAAAATGGCGGGGTAAATGCTATCCCAGCCTTCACTCTAGATGATGCATTTACCAAAAAGAAAGAGGGAGTTTAATTACCCTCTTTCTTTTCGTCTTGTGGAGAATTATTGAAAGCACATATCTCCGCTAAGGTTATATGATGTGGTTTAACCTCAAACACATGTTCATCTACTTCAAAAATACCACCTTTTTCATGTGCCTCTGGAATACTTACTACCTTAGCTATTCTTTTTAATTGCTCCTCACTGATTTTATTTTCCATCTATTAACACCTCCTTCGTACTATGTGCTCTATTTTTGTATAAGTTATAAGCAACTTTACCTTATTTCACTACTTTCCTCGAAAACGTGTCCAAATATTTAGTAGTTGCTTCCCTTGCTAGAATTTTTATCTTACAGTAGTTAATTATCTGTTGATACAAGTCAATATCACTATCAAAGCACTCTCTAACAATTGCATCAAAATTTTCTTTACTAAAATACTGCATACTTGTTAACACATACTTATACAAATTTTCAATTGTATAAAAATTATGTGTAAGGTTATCACGCAACGTAACAAACGTTGTATGTCCTTCTGTCTTTGGCAGCTTACTCTTCACGCAGGTGTAGGTAGCTGTCTTTCTCTCAGAATACTTGTATGAATAAACGACTATTGCCACTTCATACAAAATAATAAGCAAATAAGATAAGGATGCACAGCATGGTAACTCGTAAAAATCATGCAATACATCCTTTAGAAAATTTTTACATTTAACTACGATTTCTTCTGTTAACACTTCTCTAGTCGGCATCTAACCACCGTCCATTCTTGTACACGCATACTGACTTAGGCATTGCACCTTCTCTGTACCCTTCAATCTCATTTAAAATGATAACGTGAGAGTGCAAGTCTCTTTCCTCATCATCATAGCACCTATCCAGTAAGTCAGTATTAAAGCTCTCAGCATCTTTTGCCTTTATCAGAATATGCTGAAAAAGATCCATATTTTCAAAATCATCTGGTCTTGTTACCCACATCTCTAAAGCATCTTGTTCTTTCAGTACTTTGTCAAAAATATCCCTAACTTCTTGTTTAGTTACTTCTTTTTCTCCATTCCAATACATAGCTAATCCTCCTTCTAGGGCTAACTTACCGCTAATCTTTACTAAGTATACCATTAGCTGTACTATTTAGGCAATACTTATTCCTTTAATCCCAAGTTGACACTTCCATTTCATTGTCTACTTCTCCTAGCTTCCTGTTATTTTATCACTTTACTTTTATGAGTCCAGATACACCTGTTGCAGTATTTCCGGAAGTATGGCATATGCAATAGTACCCTCGCTTACACCTTTATCTTTATAGTACTTAAGCAACTTTAAGACTTTCGGTAATTCCTTAAAACTGATATGAACTCCTTCTTTAGGGTATCTAAACAGGGACGTCAGCATCTTTAATGTAATCACTTCTGAGTAATCCTCACTAAACCCGTATAGTGTCAGTTCGTTTGCAAAATACCAGCGGTAGAAATCTTCAGCCTCACAGTAGTCTAACAAATCATCAAGTTTTGCATACATGAAAGATGACTGTAATGTTTTCTCAATCTCTTCACATGAAACTGTACGAACAACATTGACATCATTAGTATCCACAGTAATATCAATACTAGAAATTATATGTTTATGCACATACATTTTCTGTTTAGTATCCCCTGGAATATTCAGTTTCACATAAACACAATCATTTTTATTTGTTGCCATATCCCTTAAAAGTCCCCAAAGGTCAGCATTTTCTAGGGTTCGCATAAAACAGTAATCCTCTAACGAATTCATAATTCTAATCTGACTACCAAGTACATGACCAAAACCTTCAAAAGGTATCATTTCATTACTATTACTAAGTCGCTCATTTTCTTTAGTATCTACCTCATTTTTATCTGCAAAAACACTTATACGTCCAAACATAATCTTATCCTCCTGTTCTAATAAAAACATCTGGTTGGCTATTAACCTACCAGATGTTAGCATCTACTATTTAGTTATGTGTCACTAAAGGCTGAGAGCTTTGGTAAACTTCTATCAACTCTCTTTCCTTTATTAAATTTAAACTTCCAAGCTAATGGTAAGGGTATAGTTACTGTATCTTCTGTTTCTCCAAACCCGGAGTTCTTAAGCACAACAGCAACATCAACGTACCTCTTACTTAGAGCCTTTTTAATAGAAGTCCCTTTGTTGTTACCATACTTTACCTCAATACCGTACACCAAATCATCATATTTAGAAACTACGCTGAAATCTAGCTCATAACCTTCAAATACGGCAAACGCTGGTTTATCGTAATAAAAATCTTTAAAAAAATTGCGTTCTTCTAGTATCTTGAACACAAACGTTTCTGCAAGTAATCCGTTTCTATCACTTTCATCCACCTTGTAAGTACGAAGTAAATAATTGAGTACACCAAGATCTCGAAAAAATATCCTCTCACTAGAGTACCTTGCACCTGTACCCAAATCAACTTTGTCACAGTAGCTAAGAAATCCTGCTTGTCGCAACCAAGAAATTATACTGTAGCACTCCTTAGTACTAATCCTGTAAGAGCTGTATTTGCTTGTGATTTTACTTATGTTTGTAATTAAATCACTATCTCCTTTCTTTTCTCGAAGCATTGCATCTATTACAGCTGGCAAAGCATCTCTAACCATCTGTCTTTCTTCAATACTTTCAACTCTATCGCAAATCTCAGTTATTAAAGTATTAACAATAGCATCAAGTGTTGACTCTACGCTCTCATTCTTTAAGAAACTTAATACAGCTGCCGGATACCCTCCGACATTACAATAAACATGCCAAGCTTCATTAACCCAATCAAGTCTAGCCTGCTCTATACAGTTAAAGTCTGTCTCTTTAAAGTACCTGTATGCATTCAGTGCCTCTAAAAACTCTTCAAAGGATAATGGATACATTGTAAACACATCAGTATCTCCTGCCGGTTGAAAGTACTTTAAAGCTTCCTCTAAGTAACTTCCTGTAACAATCACATCACAATGAAGTTCCCTATTGAGAAATCGTATTGATTCGTAAACCTTTCTATTCTCTTGTATCTCATCAATAAAAATCACTGTGTCATTGTCATCTGTAAACACAATTCCGTACTGTGAGCAAAACTCACTAAAGACTCCTGCTAAATTACTCCTATGCTTACGAAGTAAAGATTCCAAAACTTCTCCGTCAAGCACAGTATTAATCTTCACAACATTTTTGTAGCTCTGCACAAAATGTTCAATAGTAGTTGTTTTTCCAACTTGCCTGCATCCTCTGACGAAAGCAACTTTATGCTCAGGATTTGCTTTCCAAGCATACAAGTCATCTTCAATAAATCTTTTAAAATACACGCCATTACCCCCAGACTTTTTGTTCTAAGCACTTTCTACATTGTAGCATAGTATTCACAAATTGTAAATTAATGCTCGACCGCGTTAGCTTAAAATATATTTAATTGTTTCGTGACATTTTTTAATTCGTACACTGCTGGGTCTGAACGTTTAGTAGAGCCACACAAACCTTCAGCACCTGACTTAACCATCACTCTTTCACCTTTCATCTCAGGACAGTCTAAAGTTGCTCCGTTCTTTAGTTCTATCTCTGGCATATCATTGGTGCCATACCTGCCAATACTAAAGTTTGAAACTACTTCATTCTTACACACTACATGAACACCATCAAGCACTATCTTACCAAGTCTTTCACGTGATGGTTCCCATCGACCATAGCTCATACCATCCCATGTGGCTGGCCCAATACACGGATTTGCACCTTTACTTACTAAAGTTAATGTTTGTCCGGTGCCTTTAATAGTAACTGTGCCACAGCAATTAATAGGTGGCTCTACACTAGTAACTATACAATCTGTGTTTACAGTAACAGTAGCATTGCGCCCTACACTAAAACTTTCTGAAGTGGTATCATTAACAACAAATCCTGTTACCTGCATCACCTCTTTGTCATCTATATCATTTACAAAATCATCTGCAAAAAAGTAAATTGTAACATTATTGTAACCAATACGTATAGGCGACCACACAGAGCAAACAGCTCCTTTACTAAATACTTGCTTACCACCCTCCTTTATCTCCGAAGCTTTATGAATTACTTTAGTTTGTAAGTAGGCACCACTCTCAAAGTATATTTTTGTCTCCTGTACTGGAATACTATCTAAAACTTTCAAAAGTGAACCACTATCTACACCAAATACTTCGGCTAGTATTTCACTTTCAGTCTTCAGCCAGTATCCACCATTACCTAACATACCTGGAATATCTGCATCTTCAAACAACGCAGAATGGGCACAACCACCGCCTCTGTGGTAGTATTCATAAGCCCCTTCAATATCAGCAAAATCACTGCAACCCTCAAACATACAGTAAGCATGTTTCATTCGAACTTTTGGTGACTTAGTCAGTCCTTTAACGCCTGCGAACGTTTTGTACATGGCAACTGGGTACTCAAACCACGGGAACTCCTCTACCACCGCACCATCAACAACTGGGCCAACATAATGTAAAGACTTTGGCAGCAATTCATCCTTGCCATCTTTGAATTCTTCCGGTAAATCTATCAACTCCCAGTAAGTCTCATTGTATTCTAACTCATTACCATCCATAACAACCTTTGCCATACAATTTACCTCCTATCCTACTCTCTTTTGGCAATACCTAAATTGAAAAAATGCGTATAGTCTCGTACGCTATTATTTGAAAGGAGATACCCAAAATTTCAGGCTATCTCTGTATCATTCCAAAAAGCCTCCAGGACTTCACTGTAGGCTTTGCGTATGGTCAGTACAGGAATTGTATCCTGTCAGCAGTACCGACCGCCGGTTCAAAAAATAAATATCTAATTGGACAAGTTATAACACTGATTAATAGCTGACTTATCAATCGCGGTGGGTATAAACCGACTCGTCGCGTAGTTTATTTGGCCGACTCTACGCGAAATCTGTTAGCACACCTACTTGAAAAACTACCCCTCCACTCTAATAGGGAAGACCCCTACCAGCGATGAAATTGGTAAAGGTCGGTGCCTTCTGTAACTGGCACTTAACTCCTAAAATTGAGTCTTAGCAGTCCGTACGTAAAACTGTGAGCGCCTAATTCCTTTGAAATCTCAGAGATATCATACCCTTTATTCACCATGGTTATAGCAGCATACTCATTATTAGGAAGCGTGTTCTTTAGTTCCAAGTAAGACTTTCTGTAAGCATCAAAATACTCCTTTTCCATAGGGCAAGACACACATTCATGGTACTCTTCAGATTCTTGCGATTTAATTAGGACTTTGGCAGGTTCTTTATCACTAGTTCTTTCAATTTTAACCCTGCACTCTATTATTCCGAGCTCCGTTACACCAAGCTCTGAAGTAAGTCCTACTTTTCTTTTATCTTCAGCAACAAAAACTCCCACATTTTCCTGTATGCATACGTACTAAATCTGTAGCCTTTGGAATCGTTGTAATTCATCGCTGCCTCCTGTAACCCTGCTGCCGCTACACCGTAATACTCATCTTCAGGAAGCTTAAGTTCATTCAAAATGTTGCTATTAAACTATGATTCTTCTCAATCAAATTTTGCTGTTCTGCTGTCATCTTTGTTAGTCTCCTACCTTTCTGTACCATTGTTGCGTAAAGTAGCGTAACCTCCTGTATCAGCTAAATGGTTGAGTGCCCTAATTCATCTAATGCTTCCTCTAGTAACTTTTTAGTATTTCTATACCCATCGCACTTAAGGTAATTATTTTCTTCTACTTCTATTGTAATTGGGCATTCAGGAGCGTAATGTAAATGGGTAGCAAGTATTCTTCTTAGCATAGCATAGCTGTCGTCAGTAAAGGCAATGCCATGCCTGCCTTTTCCGTATCCAGACCCAGTGTATCTTGCTAAATGAACTAGTTTAAGTGTTTCTTTACTCATCTCATAATACCTAGCTAAGGATGTGTCTGGTTGCGAATACTCCAAATCAGCCATAGCATTATGTATAGCTGTGACATACTTATCTGTAAGCAGAGCATGACACACATCAAGCACAGTACCGACCCTATCAGTCTTTAAAATACACCGTAACTCTTTCGCCATTTCAATACTGCTACTGTACACATTATTTGAAAATATTGGAACTCCATTCTCTATACTTCGTATAGGACTAGCATTCTCAATAGCAAGTGTAACTCTGGAAAATTCCTGCAAACACTCATTAACAGCCTGAACAACTCTACCCCATCTGCACGTATCTTTTAAATATTTAAAATGCTCCATTGAGTGCACTACCAATGTAACATCAGTATCTTGAATCTCTCCAAAGTAATTAGCCACCTGGAAACAGTGCTTCAGTGCACTGGCATTATTCTCTGTAAGCATCTCTAATTCGCAATCCAAACTACCTCCACCTCTGTAAAGAGGTGCATGCACTACTTTTACTTTGTATTGACTGAAATCTTGTAAGTTTATCAATTCCGTAGTGTCACTGTACTTGCTGTATGAAACCTTGGCAAGCTCACCAAGTAACTGCAATTCAATACCATCACACCCAATTGATTCTTTAGCGTTTAACTGACTATGGTCAAGTTTAGCTTTTACATAAACATCCATTTTCTGTTATCTCCTCGTATCGTAGTCTTTGATTTCATTTACACCAAATCCAACTACCTTTCACTGTATTCTGTTTGAAGAATTCTTTCTTCTGTGCCATACCTATTTGCATCCTCCTATGTCTGATGATTACTAAGGGGCAGGGTAGTTACGTTTTGTCGAGCAAAATTGGGAATTTTTATTACAAACTAATTAAAGGAGGCCCTGCCCCCTTAGTAATCATCAGACTTTTATTTCTTTAATATCTTAATTGCTCTTTCAACATGTTCTTGTTGCAATCCACCTTCCTCAATACTGTCACTATAAACCTTGTTTTGACTAGTTGGTCACCAATACCGTAAACTTCGTAATCTTCGTATCTAAAGTCATCATCCAAGCTAACAAATGGTTGGTGATTACCCTTTTCTTTTAGCCATGCCACTATCTCCAGAGGACGATTCATTTCAATAACAGGTGTACAGTCTTCAATACACACACCGTAACTGGCTAATGAATTTTCTAAGTATTTATACATTTTGTAAGCTTCTGGGCAGGTTTCGTTATTTAACTCACGCCATGTCGAAGTAAGTACAATTTTGCATTGCAGGTATGATAAATCTCAGCAAGCATCTGCAGGTGGAAATCACTAATATCAGAGTACCTTTTAGATGGCCTGCTACTATTCATTTTCATTAAGTATGGCATTGAATTAAGCACGCCATCAACATCGAGAAATATTATACTCATTACAATCCTTTCTTTTATTTAACTAAATTGCACTATCTAGTACAAAAAGACTCTGACTGTTAGTAGTCAGAGTCTTTATTTAAAATACATTTAATGAACTAACTCCTGTAACTAAATCTGAAATACGAGCTCCATTCTGTAACAATGCTAAGTAATGAATCTTCTTTTCATACAACTCAACTATACGGGAAACAATATCATGTTCCAGTTCAGTTTTAGTGTAAACACTAAAGATTTCATCTTCGCTTAGAAGACTTTTAACATTCACCTTACCAAAATCTCTTATGTACTTTAGTAAGGTTAGCTCTTTTGAAGCAAAACTGTTAACACTCACATTCAGCAATTTGTTGTCGTTTCTTGGAAAATTCAAATCCCAAAACATACTGTTACCACTATCAAAAATAGGAGCCATTCCAACAATTTCAAAAGTATTAGCATTTCTAACAACACCGAAATTATTTAGGTGCCTGTCTGTATTTGTAATTACAAAATCTGTTATAATCTGATACTCTAAGAAAGACCTCACAACAGATTCATCAATACCTAGTTTTACACACATTGAAATAAAATGCTCATACGAGGATACTCCGCTTTTCTGCCTTTCAATTCGGAATACATCACAAGCAGGTACAAATTCGTACTCCTCAGAAGTAAAATTTTCAGAGATACACCCTAGCTCCGTTCCACCTTCCCATTCCATTGTGGCTAACTTATACTCAACGTATGGAAACTCATTTTGCTTTTTATGCATCTGCGTAGCAAGAACCTCATTTACACTTTGCTGACAATTATCATTGTAGTTACCTTTTGCCAAATAAATCTTATTGCCACTACGTACCCACTTCTTCCTCAATTCACCTTGCACTGAAGATGCAGGCGAGAACAGAGTTTTACCACTTAAATCAATTACCGACTTTCTATCTTCACTGTAAATAATTTCTGAGAATTTATTTGAGTAAAGGCTTACATCACTCCACGTTAATCCTGTATTAACAGGACACACCCAATAGTGGTCTGTTAAGCTTAATCCTAAGTTGTTAAGTAGTAAACTTTGAGTGCTGTCTAAAGTGAATTGTTGAAGGACATTCCCAATACCATCTTGCTTTCTCGAAACTGCCCTTGACTGCCACCAATTCTTCAAAGAATCTTCAGTGCACACACCAACTGGTAACAACTCAGGATTTACAATATGAGCATTCCTAACAGCACCTGTGGTTAAATCTATTTGAGCTATTGCTACAATATCATTATTATGTTTAAAATAGTACTTATTGTTTTGCAAGCAACTCAGCCTCCTTACGCAACTCATAATCTACAACATAATTCTGGATTTCCCACTTGGCAAAAATCTTAGCATACGGCAAAGTTTCATCACTAACAAGCATTCTAAAGTTGAGATTAACTGATACACCATCGAATTCAAATAAGACAGAAACAATGTTATCCTCAGCACACAATTCAGCATTAACTTCTGTCTCTTCATCAAAAATCTCTGTATGAAACTTCATAGAATCACTCCTTCTATTTTCAACAGTGTATCATACTCCTGGCATTCTTTCAACAAACTACTTCTATTTTCTCATTATCTTAAATTGCTCCTATGAAGGTAATGTACGATGATACTCTTGTACAATCTCTTCGATTGCATGTATCTCATCATACTCACAATCCTTAGGTTCTACCTCTATCACATACCCTTTTTTGATAGGGGACAGCCCTTTTGTAGCTATTACATAATCAAATTTATTGTACTCTTTAAGACCATACTTACGCATAAGCTCGGTTCGTTGAGGTTCTACCCTATTTTCTGGTGGTATCCTAGTATCTAGAAATGGTGGGAAATACATCCTTGCTCTAGCATCATGAATATAAATAGAGGCGGTTTTAGCAATTTCCCTATCCGGACACTCCGGGTCTAACCATACAATATACCAAGTGAATGGGCCCAATTTAGAATTCATTCTGTACTCTGTAACGTAAGCCACAGGTCCTTCCTCCCGGATAACCCGTAATGTGCGTTTCCCTGTAATATTTCCAGTATTAAGTAAATATTGTAAATCTTTATTCATTACTACACCTCAAACCATTTAGCTCTATACTCTAAAAACTTAGAAATCAATTCTTTGCGTTTGCTACTAACACTAATTCCATCAAATAATTCTTCTATCTTCAACTTTCCTAAACTTTTGCTAAAATTCCCAAACTGTTTAGGGTACGACTCCCGAAGAATTTCGACTAATTGCCTATGTGTTAATTTTTGCTGATCACGTAATACTGGTTGAGACTTGGTTGTACACATCGCCAAGAACCTATTTGTATCGAGAAGAATATCTTGAATTTGACAATCGCGAACATAACAACACAGTGAACTACCGTTGTCAAACAAAGGATAAAAACCATTACTATCAGAGTACATAAAATTTCCAGGGTGACGATCTGAATTACTAATCAAAGCATCAAACAACAACATTTGAACTACTCTGTTACAGTAAGGATTTGTTCGTGGATTTAACAATGTAGTTATATTAAATGTAGTTAAGTTACTAAGGTGGAATGAGTGACTCATTTCATCTGATAACTCTACAAATGATTTCAATTCAGTAGCAGGCAGCATAACCTGACTTAAAATTGCCTCAGGAGAATACCTGATCCGAACACACGGTATTCCTAGCTGGTCGCACAAACGCATGGCAAGTATCTCTGCCAAACTTTCAAAGGTGTACTCACCATAGGTATTAATTTTATTTTCTTTGTAAAGAAATAACACATCATTTTCATCCTTGTACCAACACTTTAACCTTGCACCATCGGAAACATCCATAATACAATGCATACCTTTAACCAATGATTCTTTACTTGGATATATTTCATTTATGGAGAACGCATTTAAATTTTGCATACCGTTACTATTTCACCCCTTCAGTAAAATACAATTACTGCTTTAGTATATCCTTTTCTATTCATTTTATCAAATTACTCAACACAAGGCAAGCTTGTATGCTAACTTACATTAGCTTATATGATAGAGTAGTGAAAATACCAGCTACACGAACATCTCTATTTAAACACTCCTGCATAAACAACAGCATATGTCTGTTTACTTCTCCTTCAACAGCACATGCTCCATACTGCAGTATTTCATGTATTCATTCCTCCAATCTATGCTATAAAATCCGTATCTGCCATATCAGATATGTTGGTTGTCTTTTTAATCGACTTAACTTCTCTTGTTAGTCCATTCTGAATCATAATTGCTTTTGCAAGAATCTCAGCTTCATCTTCATTCAGACACGTTGTAAATACTGTTCTCCCATTTTCAAAAATTACTATGTAATGATTATATTTCATTTTTTCTCTACCTCCAATTCAGATAAAATTCGACATTTAAGACTAAATTAAATCTCCCTTTCATTAATACTATGTTCCTTTTCAAAAGCAAGTAATGTCTTAGTTACTTTATCAAATGCTTTATATGTTTCCTCATTATTAGTTTTTTCTCTACCTCCAACTAATATACGTAACTCTTCAATAAACTTAGTATCAGCAGTCTTTTGTTCTAATTCTTCAATTATCGGCATACACTCATCTGTAAAGTCACAGTATGCACGCCCAAGTTGTTTACCCCTAATCTCATTAAAGCATTTAGCTGCATCACAATAACCAGCACATCTACATCTGCTAATAATTTCTTTTAAATTACTAAGATTTGTCATAAATACCTCACAATCTGAACATAATTTTCCAATAATGTTACTCACTCAATGTTCCTTTTCAAAAGCAAGTAATCTCTTAGTTGCTTTATCAAACGCTTTATATGTTTCCTCATTATTAGTTTTACTCGCAACTGCACCTGTATATCTGACACATTCTTTTAATAATGCGTCACAATCTCTTTTTGTTTTACATTCTGCAACTGACGCGTATGGTAGCACATCAAGACACTTCACAATGTATTCAAAAGGATTAAATGATTGTTGCTCTTGTTCAAGACTTTTACACATCTCTCTCATCTGCTTCCAATCAAACTCTGGTTTTGCATATACGGATACATCTACCTCTGTTTCTAAACCAAAACGTATCTCCCTCATCTGATCCTCGTCAAACTTTGATTTAGCATAAATTGATGCGTCTACCTTTTGTTCAAGGCCCAAACGTATCTGCTGCATCTGTCCCCAATCAAACTCAGATTTAGCGTAAATTGATACGTCTATACCCTTCTCAAGGCCTTCACGTATCTGTTTCATCTGCTCCATAGCGAACTCTGGTTTAGCGTAAATTGATACGTCTACTCCTTCTATTAAACCTAAAAGAATCTGCCTCATCTTTACATTATCAAACTCTGGTTTTGCATAAATTGATACGTCTACACCTACTTCTAGTCCAAGACGTATCTGCTCCATCTGATAACCGTCAAACTCAGGTTTAGCGTAAATTGATTCGTCTACCTTGTGTTCAAGGCCCAAACGTATCTGTTTCATCTGTCGACTATCAAACTCGGATTTAGCGTAAATTGATACGTCTACCTTTTGTTCAAGACCTAAACGTATCTGTCTCATCTGCTCCCAAGCGAACTTTGGTTTAGAATAAATAGAAACATCTACACCTTTCTCTAGTCCAACACGTATCTCGTCCATCTGCTCCCAAGTAAACTCTGGTTTTGCATATACGGATACATCTACCCCTGCTTCTAAACCATGATGTATCTCCATCATCTGATGAGTATTAAATCCACGTCCATTATATTCTTTTAATTTCTCTTCTACTAAATTAATTTTCATATCAATTACCTCCTAGTATAATAATGGTGTAGTCAATCAAGACTACTTAGTTTACAAGTTTCTA
>NZ_LNAM01000163.1 GCF_001461035.1 Acetivibrio ethanolgignens
GATTTAATCTGCGGCAGGATTGCGACAGGAGAGAATTATAATTTGACGCGTGACATTTTTTCTTTTGTAGAAAGTCCTGCACGTTCCAAAATTTGTGTAAGAAGTTCCGGTGTAATGGTGTAGATGGGCGGCGAGGATAAGATATTGTGCCGCTCACCAGGTTCTTCGCTTTCTACACGCTGATAGGTTTCAAACAGTGACTTGGACTCTGAACGAAAGATTTCCATAAGCGGTTGAGCCTTTAAGAGAAGGTCAGCAGCTTTTTGTTTATAGTAGGCAACTTCTTTGCGATTGTTAGTAAGATAATATTTGCCGTGGTCATGATGCCCGTTGATACATTCTCCAATCAGGGCTACCGTTCCGGACACATAATTGAAATGATGGTACACCCGGGTGGATACGTTAGGCAGGTGATAAGGCGAAACTTGAATAGTAAGCTGGATATGGATAATGTGGCGAAGGTTACTTATTCTACCAGCAATAAAACCATTGCAACGGTAAGTAAGAGTGGAAAGGTTACAGCAAAGAAGGCAGGAGCTGTGTCGATTAAGGTAAAAGTTACGTTAAAGAATGGTAGGACAAAGACGGTTACTTTAAAGGTGAAAGTGGAGTAGTTGTATTGAATTGCCATGTCAACGAGGCACTAATTACTAGAGTATATCTGGTGATTAGTGCCTTTATATGTCATTGGGGTATAGTTAATACAACTTTAAATCCACCGAATTTGCTATGTTCTATGATTGTTTTTCCATCATGACTGTTTATAATCTGCTTTACAATAAGTAATCCTAAACCGTGTCGCTGTTCAGTGGTGTTGGTATCACAGACCATATAATGTGGGGTATTGTTCAGCTGTTCTATCTGTTCATCGGAAACACCGACACCATTATCCTCAACACAGATTATGCAATTACCGTCTTTGGAAATCACAGAAACATAAATTGTGCATCCGTTTTCATTATGGTTAATGCTGTTTTGGATAAGATTTGCAACGGCACGTCTCAGTAAATCCTTATCTGCATCAATGTTACAAACGTACAGTTCATCGTCGGTTTCCCATTGAATCGGAAAGCTGTCATCAATATCCATGTTCATAAAATCAACAACAACTTGGCGAACGACTGCGACGGCGTTCTCCTGCTTTTTTGTAAGTGGCTGCATGTTATATTCCAGTTTGGAAGCAAGGTTGAGATCGTTAATCAAGTCTTTCATTCGTTTGCTTTGCTTCACAATGACAGTAGCTTTTTTGCGCTCGGCTTCTGAAAGGGTTTGGGAGTTTTCTAACTGTCCGGCATATCCCATTACCATAGATAGAGGTGTTCTAATATCATGGGAAACACCCGCTATCCAGTTTGCTCTTGCTCTTCCCTTTTTCCTTAACTGATACTGTTGCTCTTGCAAAATATCAGAAGTGTGGTTGATATTGGCGGAAATTTCAGAAAGCAAACCATTTTCGGGAATGTGTACTGGCTCTCCAGCAGATAAATCCTGTATACCTGCGGTGATGGGTTTTACTGACTTTAGGAGCTTAATATTTGCCATTATATAAATCAAAAGAATAAGAAAAATATTGACCAATAGCACCATTAAAACAGTATGCGGGAAATTGGCAATTAGACTGTAATTCCAGCTTGCTCGTGTATGCTTCCAGAAACTATCTTTAGGGAAACCGAGGACGACAATACCATTTGCAGTTTCTCCCGTATAGGTAGGATAGCCGTCAATATATCCTATTGCTAAATCTGCTATATCAGATAATGTATAGGTACTTGGAATACTATTAGGGACATTTTCCGTTTTCCATACAACTTGTAAAGTATCGTTGTCAACTAGAATTGCCCAAATAGCATTGGCATTTAATTTAGCGGACATTTCATCAGACAGCATATATTCATTATTATCTATTTGCAATGACTTACCTGTTTCTGTTGCAATTTTATATGGCGAAGCGTCAGCATTGGGGGATAGCCTTGTCATTATTATGGCAAATACTACAAAATTGATAATAAAAATGAGAACGGAGCTTAATAGCAGAATAGCTACAAAACGCCGTATTAGTTTCGGGACACTTTTCATGCTATTTACCCTCCACAATTAACTTGTAGCCTAACCCTTTGATTGTAACCAACGAAACAGGCTGCGATGGGTTTAATTCAATTTTTTCTCTGATACGGCGAATATGTGCCATTAAAGAATTTTCATACCCAAAAGGATTATCGCCCCATGCAGCCTCACATAATGAGTCAATCGTCACAATGCGTCCTGCATTACGATATAGAGCAGACAGTAAATCATGTTCCTTTGCGGTCAAAGGGATATGCTCTCCTTTTTTTATCACTTCAGCACGAGAAAAATCAACCTGACTATATTGTAATTGTACAAGAGGATTTTGATCCTTATAGCTGCGTCTCAAAATCGCCATGATACGGAACAAAAGTTCTTTTGGCAAAAAAGGCTTTACTATGTAATCATCAGCCCCTAAACCAAAGCCGTGAAATTTAGCCTTATCTTCACCACGGGCAGTAAGAAACAAAATAGGATAGTCACTATTTTGCTTTAGCTGTGCCATTAAATCAAAGCCGTTCCCGTCTGGAAGCATTACATCAAGTATTGCTAATTCCGGTTGAAAATTTTGAGATTTTTCTAAGGCATCTTTCATGCTGTGGGCAGTCTTAACATTATGAAATCCGTATTCAGTCAGAATCGATGAAACCATATCTAAAAGCTCCTGCTCATCGTCTACAAGCAGTATGCGTTTGCACAATAAATAATCATTACTCATAGCAAAATCTCCTTTCATATTTACATTGTACCACAGAACCATGAATTTTTTTTGTGTTTCGTAAAAAGTAAGGTAGATGTAAGGTGGAGAGAATGTTGCTACAAGGTTGATGTTGTACCATATAGTCAACGGAGGTGTTGATATGGACTATATTATTACAACAGAACAGTTGACAAAAAAATATAAATCTTTTGTTGCTGTAAATGATATTTCTCTTCATATTCGAAAAGGAAGCATTTATGGCTTCCTCGGTCCGAATGGAGCAGGAAAGTCTACCACGATGAAAATGCTCTTGGGGCTGACTGCGCCTACAAAAGGCAACTTTACAATCGATGGAAGGCAGTTTCCGGCTGATCGCCTTGCCATTTTGAAAGAAGTCGGATCATTTATTGAAGCCCCCTCTTTCTATGGAATATAAGGGAAACGCAATCAAAAAGATGTATATGCTGCCTATGAGTGTTCCATCCATGTACTGGTGCAAATTTTTTATTTTGACAGTTATGCTTTTGGTTGCTGTATGTATTCAAAATATGGCACTTGCAAAAATTGGTATGGCAGATTTGCCACAAGGCACATTTGAAGCCAATACTCTAATATTTTTTGCAGGATATTCCTTTATTACGTCAATGCCTGTACTGTCATTTATGGTATTTGTATCATCCCGCTTTGAGAATATGTGGGTTCCGCTTGGTATTGGTATTGCAGGATTTTTAAGCGGTATGGCATTGGCTGCGTCGGATATTGCATGGCTCTGTGCACATCCCTTTGTGGTTATGCTGAAGCCGGCTGTTGCTATGAGCGCACAGCCGGATATTACGGTTGTTATCGTATCTTTAGTTGAAACAATTCTTTTTCTTTGTGTGGGACTTTGGACAGCTAAAATTCTGCGTTATGAATAAGGAGGTGCATGAAAATGAATTTTTTGAAATTGCTCAAAATTGAGTTTATGAAAGTCAAACGGGGGAAAATTGTCCCACTGATTTTCATTGCCCCGCTACTTGTTGTCGCATCTGGTGTAGCAAATTTGCAAAGCTATTTTACCCCAGAATATTCCAATGTCTGGGCGGCTATGTTCATTCAAAGTGCATTGGTCTATTCCTATTATCTACTCCCGTTTAGCATGATTGTAGTGTGCGTGATGATTGCAGGACGGGAAACGGGAAACAACGGGATATTGAAGATGTTAGCTTTGCCCGTTAGTCGGTATGCCCTTTCTGCTGCAAAATTTTGTGTGCTGCTGTTTTATCTGTTTATGGAAATGGTTGTATTTCTCGCTTCGTTTGTAATAGCGGGACTAATTGCAGCAAGTAGTACGGGGATTACGGAAGCGTTGCCGATTATGTATCTGCTGAAATGGTGTACCGGACTGTTCTTAACTATGATTCCCAGCGTAGCAGCAATGTGGGCGATTACTATACTTTTCGACAAACCGCTGTTATCTGTCGGCTTAAATCTGTTCCTTGTTATTCCTGGTGTGTTGGTGGCAAATACCTCACTTTGGATTGCATACCCCTATTGTTACAGCGGTTATTTAGTTTCCTGCTCTTTGCATGACTTTACAACAACAGGTGTAAGTACCGGGTTTGATTTGTTCCCATTTTTGCTGTGTGCTGCTTTGATATTTGCATTGATGCTTTCCGTGGCGGTAACTCGCTTTGGAAAAAAAGAAATGGGATGATTTTATGGAAAATAGGAGATTGTACTTGCTCATACAATTTTGTGGCAAAAAGAATCCCGTATTTATGCGATACTAGGCGTTTCGCAAACGCCTAGTATCCGTAATGACAAAAGAAGTTTTACGAATGATGTCGGATAATATGTAAGGTTTGTGAAAGAAAAAATTTTTCTAGACTCTTGTCTGTAAATTGCATTCTTTGTGCAAGTTGCTGTATAGAATTTTTGACAGCAATTTTTTTATTTAAATCTTAACCAGAAAAATATAGTTTCAATAAATTTTTATTGACATACTTACTAAGAAGTGTTAAATTAAATTTAAGTTAACCGATTAAGCAACGTTTTAAGGCGTTACGGAAAACTTCACGGCAAACGATAATATTTTTAGTACAAAAGAGAAAATGTAGCTAGAGTTAGAAAATATTAAGTTTGCTACTTTTTTACTCAATTGCTTAATCGATTAAACAGAAATAGAATAGTAAAGGAGAAGGGATAAAATGAAAAGAAAAAATGTAGCAGTTTTATTGTTAGCAGCCACTGTATTAGCAGGGGAGGTAATCGGAGTTGCAGGATGTGGAACGACAGAAACACAGAAAGAACAGACAGTAGAAGGAACAGAAAAAGGTGAGGCAGCAGATCAAAAGAAAACAGAAGCTTGCACCGTTACCTTTTATGATTCTGATGGAACAACTGTATTAAATACAGTAGAAGTAGAAAATGGTGGATTGTTAGAAGAATACGTCCCGGAAAAAGATGGTTATACATTTGTAGGCTGGTTTGCAACACCTCAAATGAGCCATAAATTTGATTTTTTACAGGAAATTACAGGAGATACAAAGCTTTTTGCAGGATTTGTTTCTTATGTGGAAGATACCAGAACATTTGCTGTTGTAGGAAGCGGAACCAGTCCGGTCTTGTTGGAATCAAACTGGGGTGCTAACATCGGAGAGGCACAGACCATGACAAAAGAAGACGTGGATGGGGCAAATGTTTACACAATTACATTAGATTTGGAAGAGGGAGATGAATTCCAGTTTGCAATTGATTCAAGTTGGAAAAACCAGAGAGGTTATGGTTATCTTGATACCATTTCTTTAGATGGAACAGATTATTTCCAGAATTCCGGAAGTCTTGGAGAAGCTAGCACAAAACGTTCTAACATTAAATGTGCAGTAGCGGGAAATTATACCTTTACCTTAATAACTTATCCGGATGAAGATGAATATGAGACAGATAATGCAAATTACTCTGAGGACAACAAAGAGGCATTTAACATTAACCTATATGATGTGATTACATGGACTTATAATGGAGAGAGTGCTTCCGGTGGGGAAGAAAAACAGGTTACTTATTACATAAAGGGCGCAGAAATTACCGGTTGGAAGGATGTTTATTCTGATGAAACAGAATTTGTAGAAGAAGGTGGAATTTATACACTTACGGTTGATTTGACAGAAGGAGATGAATTCATGTTTACTTCAATGGTGACCGTAGGAGAAAACACCAGCGTAGGAACAGAATATATCCGCTATACCAATATTGCAGAAGAGGATGCAGAAAGTCTTTCTTTTGTAACAGGAACAGACAGTGCAAACCTTGTAGCATCACAGGCAGGGACATATACCTTTACTTATGATCCGGCAACTCAGATTTTGACAGTATCCTATAAGTAAAAAAGTGTCGCATAGCGACACTTCTGAAAATATGATGCGTTTTAAAACGCATTTTATACGAGCACATCATGCTGCTCAATCGGAATTCTCTGCAGAGCATATTCAATGCTTTGCAGGAGAGCTTCCGCTTTTGTCAAAGAGATGGCAGGAGCATAGTAGACGTGGTTTTCTTTTTCTAAGAGTGTTTGCAGTGTATGATCTACTACAACGAGATTTTCCCCTTGCAAATTAGCGACATCTGAAAAATCATGGGGATAGCAGATGTCAGAAAAAATGGAAGACAGATAAGCCACACGCTCTTGATTCTGGGTCTCTAAGACTGCTAACTTGAAGGATTCTCCGTGGAAGAATGCTACAGCATCTTCCCAGATTTTTTTGTAGTCAGAATTAATCTGAAAGAAAAGTGGATCATGAATCATGCAATCTAGGGCAATCAGGGGAATAAAATTACAATCTCCGATTTTATGGAAATAATCAGAGGAAATATCGTAGCAGATAATCGCATCTGCGTGGTCGAATTTCTCTGTATAGTTTTCACTTAAATAAATCAAATCATAATTTCTTTCATGAAGAAATTTGGATAAGAAATGAATAAAATGCAGTTGCTCTGCGTTTTTTAAAATAGATACATTTGGTGACAGATAGAGGGCAATCATGTGGTTTCGATTTGTTGCGAGTGCTTTTGCAGACTGATTTGGGGTATAGTTCAACAGGTTAATCACCTGCAATACTTTTTTTCTGGTCTTCTCACTGATTCGCATATCGGTGCGGTTGTTTACCACATAAGAAACCGTGGCAACAGAGACACCGGCTTCGCGTGCAACATCTTTAATCGTAATTTTTTGATTCATGATTGATTCCTCCCTGTGAAAACAAATTTCCGACTTATGTTTAATTCTACACCAAATGCTTACCAATTGAAAAGAGAAATTTTAAATTTTTCAGATAAAGATGAACTCAAACTCAAGTAAAAATACAACTACAAAAATAAATGATTAAAGGATGGTCATTATGAACGAACATGCAATTTTACATATCCCGGATTCCCGTTATTGCTTTGCAACAGCCGAGAAGAAACTGGTTTTGCGCTTACGGATGGCACGGGAAGATGAGGATGCAAACGTATATTTAATTTATGCACAAAAATACGATTTTTCAATGAAACGCGAAAAACTTAAAATGGAAATCAGCTATAGCGACAGGCTTTTTCATTTTTATGAAATAAAACTGAGGCTCAAAGACGTAAGATTTGCGTATGTGTTCCAAATCGAAAAAGGGGGAGCAACCTATTACTTCAGTGAGGATGGAATTACAAAAACCTATTGTTTTGAAGAAGGGTTTTATAACTTCTTCCAGATGCCATACATTAACAAAAATGATGTGTTAGAAGTGGTCGACTGGATGCGGGATGCAGTTTTTTACCAGATTTTCGTAGAACGTTTTGCACGAGGGAATACAACAAAAGATACTTCCTACATTGATATGGAATGGGGAGGAATTCCGACAGCGAAAAATTTTGCAGGCGGTGATTTACGAGGAATTATTGAGAAACTGGACTATTTAAAAGAACTTGGCATTACGGCAATTTACCTGACACCAGTCTTTCGTTCCATTTCAAACCACAAATATGATATTATGGACTACATGCAGGTAGATCCACAGTTTGGCAGCAAAGAGGATTTGATCGAACTAGTTGAAAAAGCCCATGAAAAGGGAGTGCGGATTGTACTCGATGCCGTATTTAATCACTGCAGTATGAAGATTGAACAGTTTGAAGATGTTTTGAAAAAGGGAAAAAAATCAAAATACTATGACTGGTTTTTGATTGAGGGAGATTTTCCGAATCCGGAGAAAGGAAATTACGAATGTTTTGCAGTCTGTACTTATATGCCAAAATTCAATACGGCTAATCCAGAAGTGCAGGACTATCTGATACAGATTGCACGTTATTGGATTGAAGAAGCAGGTATTGATGGATGGAGGCTGGATGTATCCGATGAAGTTTCTCATGTATTCTGGAGAAGATTCCGTCAGGAAGTGAAGGCATTAAAACCAGATTGTGTGATTATTGGTGAGAACTGGCATGATGCTTATCCATATCTGATGGGAGATCAGTATGACAGCATTATGAATTATTCCTTTACGAAAGCCTGTCTTGATTATTTTGCAAAGGGCATATTTACGGCAAAACAGATGGCAGAAAAGTTAAACAGTAATCTGATGCGAAATTTAGAACAGGTTAACGACATGATGCTCAATTTGTTAGATTCACATGATACGCACCGCTTTTTTACCGAAGTGGGAAAAAATAAGGAAAAATTGTTGGCAGCAATTGCATTGGAAATGGTGTTCCCGGGGGCCCCATGTATTTATTACGGAACGGAAGTTTGTATGGAAGGCGGCTATGATCCGGATTCCCGCAGATGTTTTCCTTGGAATGAAAATGAATGGGATCATGATTTCCTAACAAAAGTAAAAGAGCTCATTATGTTACGAAAAAACAAAGAAATTGTGTATGGCACGGTGCGTATTGATGCAAAGGACGGAATGCTATGCGTAGAGCGGAAACTTGGAGATGAGGCAATTGCTGCACAGATAAAAACATTGGAAAATGAGACTGTTTTAGCACGAATCGAGTCTTCGGGAAAAGGAAGCATCCGTCTTTGGATTAATCTGAGTGAAAAAGCAGTAGAACTACCTGAAAAAGTTGATACAGCAATTTTAGCTGCAAATTGTTTGGAAGGAAGAAAAGTAAATCCAAATGGATTTGTAGTTGTAAAGTAACAACATAGAGAAAAGAATGGGTTACCAGAAGGATTTAGTTGTGGAGAAAGGTATGGTGATTAGAATGAAAAGAAAAAAGATGGCACTTGTAATGGCAATAATGTTTTGCGTAGGTCAGTTAGCGGGTTGCGGAGACACCGCAGGTACATCGGGAAACACCGGAGGAAGAGAAAGCGGAGCAAACGAGACTTTAACGGGAAGTAGCGTTTTTACCAGAGAATTGGAACAGGATGTAACTATTCAGGTATTAGAGAATGATACTGCAATCTCGAAAGGATATTTTGAAGAATTGATTAAGGCCTTCAATGAAAAATATGCAGAATATGGAATTACAGCTGTAGATGCAAATATGGATCAATATCTGGATTTGGCAAATGACGGACCTTACGGATATGGACCGGATGTTTTATATCAGGCAAACGATATTATTATGCAGTATGCAACCGGAAAACATATTTATCCGCTCCCGGTAGAAGAATTAGAATGTTATGATTCTATTCTGGAAGCAGCCTGGAATGCTTATAAAACGGAAGTAGACGGAATCACTTATTACTGTGGAGTTCCGGTAAATGTGCAGGCACCGATGCTTTATTACCGGACCGATTTATTACCGGAAGATTGGGAAACTACCTGGGATGACAATGGAAATCAGATTCCGGATATGATTGAAAACTGGAATGGTATGTATGCATTTTCCGTTGCAAGACATGAGGCAGACAGTTCTCAGTATGGTTATATGAAATCCCTTTATGATGTTTATTTTTCTAGTGGATTCCTGTTTTCCTATGGGGGATATGTATTTGGATCTGACAATACAGATCCGTCTGACATTGGATTTTCTAAGGGAGAAGCAGAAAAGGGAGCATGGGTATTACAGCAGTTGGCAGGTGTCATGAATGAGGAATGTATTGATGATACGATTACGACAAATGCTTACAGCAAATTAGCAGACGGCACTTATTTTGCAACCGTTTCTACACCGGATGTGTATTCCACGTTTTTAGATGAATTATCAGCAGAGTATGAAGGTGAAGGAATGAGCACTGCTGAAGCAGAGGAAAAAGCAAAAGAAAATCTGGTTATGACAACTTTACCACAGCTTCCAGAAAGCGGAGACTTGACGGAGGAAGATCCGGAACTCATTGATAGTAAAACAATGGGGGGCGTAAACGGATATGCCATCAGTGCTTACACCAAATATCCAAATGCATGTCTTGCCTTTATCGAATTTGCGACCAGCTATAAGATGATGGTAACAAGAAGTGAGATGCTTGGAATCGCTCCGGCAAGAGAAGATGCAGCAGAAACAGCAGGTGGAACATCAGCACTACTTTATGAGAATCTGGAAAATGAAAATATTAAATTAATGCCTTCGATTCAGGAAGTTTCGCAGATATGGACACCGGGACAGACATTCTTTACTGATTTAGCAAAAGATGTTTTCCGAGCTGAGAACGAAAGAAAATATACAGACCTTGCATCTTTGAAAACAGGATTAGAAGAAGTGGAACAGCAGATCTATGATGCAATCTTTACGTTAAAGTAGACAAGACACAAAACAATCGTGCGGAAGTGGGGAATTATGGTGAAACAAAAAATAAAAAAGATAGGGGAATGTTGCCGGGACAGCGGTTGGCAGGTAAAACTGTCGGCTGTTCTCATGGGAGGTGGTCAGATTTGTTATGGAAGAGTTGCAAAGGGAATTTTATTTCTAATCGCAGAAATTAGTATTCTTATTTATCTCGTTGCCAGAGGATGGAGTGACATAAAGGGATTCTTTACCTTGGGAACACAAAAGGGAGATGCCTGGCTTGGCATAGAAGGTGAGAATTCGGTTGTCATGCTTCTAATGGGAATCCTTGCTTGGATTGTGTTAGGAGTATTCCTTACACTTTACCGATTAAACTTAAAAGATGTTTATCAAATGCAGAAAAGAAAAGAGCAGGGAAAGCCATTACTGACGTTCCGGCAGGAAGTTGCACAGCTTTTGGATAAAAAGTTTTATGTTATGGTACTTGCACTTCCGGTTATCGGAGTATGTATCTTTAATATTTTACCGATTGTATTTATGATTCTAATTGCATTCACCAATTATGGTGGTAACATTGTACCACCGGAACTGGTAGACTGGGTAGGAATCGCAAACTTTCAAAAGCTGGTAACACTTTCCCGGTTTCTACCAACGTTCTTTAAGATTTTGGGTTGGAACGTGGTGTGGGCAATTCTTTCCACAACATTGAATTATTTTGCAGGACTTGGTTTGGCACTTTTATTGGAAAAAGAATGTGTGAAGGGCAAGGCATTCTGGAGAGCGTTTCCTGTACTCGCTTATGCCATCCCGGGATTTATTACGCTTTTGGCATTTAAATTCATGTTTTCCTATGGAGGCCCAATCAATCAGATGATTGTCGATGGTGGCGGTACTGCTATCGGTTTTTTGGATTTGGATGCAAAGTGGACGGCAAGATTAATAGGTTTGCTGGTGAACTGTTGGATTAGTGTTCCGTCCATTATGTTATTAGCAACCGGAAATCTTTCCAACCGTGATATTTCTTTATATGAAGCGGCCGGAATTGATGGGGCGGGAAGATGGAAACAGTTCCAGAAACTGACCATGCCATTCATGCTTTTTTCCACGATGCCGGTTCTCTTAGGTCAGTTTATTGGAAACTTTAATAATTTCGGTATTTTCTATTTCTTAAGAGGAGGTCTTTATCTGGATGGATATTTCCTTGCAAGTGATACGGATTTGTTGATTAACTGGCTATATAATCTTTCTATTGATAATAACTACTATTGTATTGGAGCGGCAATCAGCCTTGTGATTTTCATGATTACCTCGGTAATCTCACTTTTGGTTTACATAAAATCACCATCCTATCGGGAGGAGGACACATTTCAATGAGAAAAAAATGGAATTTGGGTCGCGTTGCAGACACCGGAATTACTTATATCATATTGATAGCCGTAGTTTTTATTTTCTTTTTTCCATGCCTTTGGCTGATTTTAGCTTCTTTTTCAAAGTCGGGAACTATCTATTCATTTGATGGCTTTTTCCCGAAAGAATACAGTCTGGCAAGCTTTCAAAAGCTTTTTACGGATACAACGCTTTATAATTATCCACAATGGTTCTTAAATACGTTATTTGTGGCAACGGGGAGTTGTATTTTAGGAACGTTTTTTGTAATTTTGACAGCGTATACGATGTCAAGATTTACATTTAAAGCCAGAAAACCAATGATGAAAACCACAATGGTACTTGGCATGTTCCCTTCTTTTATGGGAATGATTGCGGTCTATCTTTTGATGACGCAGTTTAATCTGATTAACCATTTGTGGGGATTGATTTTGATTTATGCAGCAGGTGCGCCAATGGGATATCTGACGCAGAAGGGATTCTTCGATACGATTCCAAAGGCAATCGATGAAGCAGCCAGAATTGACGGTGCAACGAATTTTCAGGTCTTTACGAAAATCAATTTTCCATTATCAAAACCAATTATTGTATATACTGCTTTGACGTCTTTTACATGGCCGTGGAGTGATTTTATTTTACCAAAGCTTTTATTGAAAGAGAAAAATCTCTACACTGTTGCCGTAGGACTGATGAGCTTAGATGAAACCGAGTTTGCAAGATTTGCAGCCGGAAGTGTTTTTATTGCAGTGCCAATTGTAGTTCTTTATTTCTTACTTGTAAAAGATATGGTAAATGGTATGGCACAGGGAGCAGTAAAAGGATAGGTTTTTGGACGGGGATAGCAGCAACAATCCGTCAGGAGATATTAACGACCAAGGAATTATCAAATCTCTTGGTCGTTTTCTTTTATGAATTATAATTATTTTCTTCAAGTATTTCTATAATATGGCTTGCTATGGCCTTTGCAAGGAGAGGAGGGACTGCATTTCCTATTTGCATTCCAACTGATGTGATGTCTCCTATAAAACGATAATCATCAGGAAATGACTGTATTCTTGCAGCCTCTCTTGGTGTTATGGTTCTATCTTGTGTAGGATGGGTTATTCTTCCTACAGAAGGAGTGTTGAGTCTTGTTGTCAAGGTATAAGCAGGTTTGTCATATATCATTCGACCATAAGCACCGCTGTGTACTGATTTTGTATGGTATTCTTTGGGAAGGTCTTTCATGGTTTGCCCTTGCTTAATCAGAGAGAGTATTTTTAATGTTTCTGGTTTATGGTTTGAACTCTCGTGGTTGTAAACAGTCCCTGTGGATGAAACCATGGTTTTCTGATATTCACTTAATATTAATCCTTGGGTATAAGGAGTTACTTCTAATCCTTTGCCTGCCTCGACAGGAGGTAGGTCGTTTATAGCGTCTCGTATTGTTACATATGTTTCTTCTGTATGAGAGGCTATTGGAAACAATAGGGAAGGCTCGATTTCTAATTTGTTACCAATAAAAACGGCACGGTGTCGAGTTTGCGGAACACCATAGTCTGCTGCGCATAATACTCTTGAATCGATTTTATAACCTAATTTTTCGAATGTTATATATATTTCTTCCTTTACAGCACCATCATTATAATTTAAAATGCCGGGAACATTCTCTATTACGAAAACATCAGGCATAAGTATTTCTACCATTCTGATGTATTCTTTGAATAAATAATTTCTTGAATCTTCTAAAAATGATACTTTGGAACGAATACGATTTCCAGCCATGCTAAAACCTTGACATGGGGGACCACCAAAAATGATATTACATTTAACACCTTGTTCATCAAAAATAGATTTGATGGTTTCGGCAGATATATTTTTGATATCGTCAACTAGCATTTTTGTGTCAGGATGATTGTACTCATATGTTTTGGCTATCTGAGGATTAAATTCTACAGCTGCAATCACATTTATTCCAGCTTGTTCCACGCCTGCAGAAAAGCCACCAGCTCCGGCAAATAAGTCGAGAGCGTTTAATTTGATTTTTTTACCCATTTATAGGCACCTCCAATTTTACTTTTCTCATTAGGCGATACTTCTATGTAATCATAGGATTCCTTTAAAATGTTTTCGATATTAATAGCATTACCTGTTTCATCTGTGTAAGCATTGTTTTGAACGATTATAGGAATAATATATTCATATAATTCAGATGGGGTGGCACCATTATACTCTGAAATGAATTGTTCAATAGTGCTTTTTATGAACTCATCAATGTTTTTGATACCACAAGTGGTTACAGGCTTTCGAGAGGTATCCTTTTTGAAGTTATATACAAAATCTCCAGTCAGAGTATTCTTCTTATTTATTCCTTGAGTTCCTGAGCTTACAGCTTGTTCCTGAAGAATGATATTCTCTAAAATAAAACCAGCCTCATTACAAGCATCAAGTATTGCTTTCCACACAATTAAATCTCTATTATGGAAAGTAAAAGACATATAGTGGTTATCTTTTAGAACTCTATAAAATTCTGCATATGCATCTTTGGTTCTCTGTGCATAATCTTCATATCCCTTTTTTCTATAAGGGTCAATGATGATTTCTTCATCATAATTAACTGTATTTGGTAGCCAACTGTTCCAAAAATGGCTTAATGCTAAATAAGCAATACTTTCTCCATATGGTGGATCTGTAAAAATGTAATCAATACTGTTGTCAGAAATAGAAGACAGATTGCTTGAATCAGAAGTGGAGAGAGTAGCAAGTGATGAGTCTATTCCTTGCAGTTCCTGTTTGCCTTTAAGGATAGCTTTGCAGCGTAGATTCATACAATAGAAAATATTTCTCTCGGTATGAATTTTAGGAGTCCAAAATTTACTTATAACCCAACCGGATTTATAAGTGGACTTTTCTTTGTCTCCAGGGAGCATTCTTGAAACATTTGACAGCATAGAAGTGAAACAAAACAATAGTAGGTTCTGTATTTCTTTATTTTCAACTTCAAGAATGAGTTTTCGGAGTTCTGATAAAATTATTAAAGCCCTGTCAGAGAATAGTTCATCAATGCTGTTGCGCCCGCTTCGTTTTACATATTGCATGATTGGGTCAGTAGGGTATGAAATTCTCTTTGCTTTTAATAAACTTTTTTTCAGTTTTGAACACTCGTTGTATAATGCAATATCACTTGGAGCTACATCACAAATAAAAATGCCATGCTCTTCACAGTTACCCTTAATTCGAACAAGTTCATCATTTTCCCATACTGCGGTTTCGATTGTCGAAGAGCAATTGCAAACAGGACAGTGCGTGTTATAAAGATGGCCATATTTTTCTTCAAGAGAAGTTATGATTTTTGAGTATGTTGAAGAGAACTCCTTCAAATCAACATTGCTTATTGTGTTTTCTACAATAAATTTAGACATTGGATTAATGTCGATTCCAATTACTTTTCTATTTAATTTTATTGCTTCAATTACAGTAACACCACTTCCCATGAATGGTTCGAGAACAGTATCTCCTTCGTTAGTGAAACAAGAGATATACTCGTTTACGATATTGTGAGCTTTTCGCCCCCAGTATTTGTGCATGAGGTAGTGTGCCGGATGCGATTCCGCCGAAATATTTTTTGTGATTATAGTTGGTTTGCTTTCGGTTGTTTCTGCCGGTTCAGAAACACTTGAAGATATTCCATAAAATTGAGTCTTTAATTCTTCAACAATAGAACGTTCAAATTTACGATAGCCGGAATTTCCAACTCTATAGCAAGTAAGTGTCCCATTATCACACCATCTGCGTATGGTTGATACTGAAACACCAAGAATTTCGGCAGCTTGTTTTGTGTTTAATAATTCTTTGCTTCTATCCATAAAAAGTCGTTCAACCCTTTCAAGTCATTCATTGAAATAATAGCATATGAATGATTCGTTTTCAAGAGTTTTCATTGTAAAAACTACATATTTATTGTATTATAAATTATAGTAAGCCCTAATTATGGGAGAACGGAGGTTGCACAATGAGCATCAAGAAAACATATGATTTGATTAATAAATTTTCATGCAAAGGATTTCATTATAGTAAGGATATTATTTTTGATTATTACTTATCATTGATTACGAAACCATTCGTCATTTTGACTGGTATTTCTGGATCGGGAAAATCTAAGATTGCAGAAATTTTTGCAGAGATAATAGGTAATGATGACAGCAAGTCATATGAGTTGATTCCTGTAAAACCAAATTGGAGAGATAATAAGGGATTATTTGGATATCATAATTTAATTGATGGTGGATACTATCTTACACCGATGATTAAGCTTTTTTTACGTGCTTTGGCGGATAAAGAAAATCCTTATTTCTTAATTTTAGATGAAATGAATATTGCAAAAACAGAGCATTATTTTGCGGATTATTTGAGTTTAATTGAGAGTAGAAGGGTAACAGAAAAGAATGTTGGATCATCTTTAGCAGATTTGCAGGAAATATTTAGGTACGATACAAAGGTAACGCTATCTGAAGCTATTATTTTAGCTGCGTTGGACATTAACAAGCCGGGAGTTGCTTTGAAAATTGAGGATTACAGAATGAATCGATTTTCTGAATTGTGGAAGAGTACTTTTTATGGTGGAAACAATTGGACAGCACAATATAGAAGTGAATTAAATCAAGGGATTAACAGGTTAGCTAACAGAGTATTTGAAAAAGTCGCAGATGGGAAATATAGATTACAAGATAAATCATCATTATCTGGCGAAGACGCTGCTATTGTTACAAAACTTGAGAGAATGTACAGTGATATTTTTAAAGGAAAATCTATTACTCAAGATAATATTGTCTTACATAATTGTAGTAAATGTATTGATGAAAATGGTGTGAAATGCAAGTGTGACCAATGTCCGTATGTGGCCGAAGAGAGATATAAATGTGAAAAGCTTTATGATAAAGCAAATGAGCATTATTTCGTACCATCAGAATTGCCAATTCCGTTGAATGTATTTACTATTGGTACGGTAAATGTTGATGAGACTACATATATGTTCAGTCCAAAGGTGTTGGATAGAAGTAATGTAATTGAATTTAATGAGGTAGATTTTGGTGGCTTATATAATTTATCTCCTGAACAGATTTCATTGGTAGAGGCTGCATCAAGGATGATTACAAATCCAGATTTTTATTTTGATGTTGGAACAGATATGCCTTCAATGAGAATAACTCTGCCTAGTGCGGAATCCGTTAATGACTTTGCAAGTAAATGCCCAGAAGAGTTTGATGTGCTTATTAGATTATTTGCTGTTCTAAAAAAACATAATATGCATTTTGGTTATCGTGTCATGAATGAGATTTCATGTTATATGTGTAATGCTATTGCAAACACAACATATGTTGATAGAGAGAAAGTTGCGTTTGATAATCAAATTCTGCAGAAGGTATTACCTAAAATATACGGCTCATACGATAAAATTTGGAATCCGCTAGTTGAATTGCTTGGAGAATTGTTAAATACAAGAGAAGACTATTCTGGATTGGATGCGGATGCATTGGTTGATAAATTGAAGCAAACTTCAGGAGGAACGATTAAGTCATTGGAGTTGAACGGCACAACTGCGAAAACTTATTTTAAATATCCTAAGTCTGCTATAAAAATTGTTGAAATGTTGGAAGATCTCGAATTGGCAGGTTTTGCAACATATATAAAATAACTTATGGATAGAGTATGTGTAGGTGCCGTGAGAGTAGGAGATATTATCATTTATAGAAATGATTTATTGTCTCCTACTCTAAAGGAATTTATAAAGTCTGGAAAGACATATGTGGAATGCGTACCGACTAAACGAAATAACATATTTTATGATGGCACTATTATTTTACAAGAGTGGGATAAATACAAGGTAAAAGCTTTAGATGGCTCTCTAGCTTCGGAAGATTTTATTAAGCTTGGCGAATTTGGAGACGAAGAGTTTGGAACATTATTGTTCAAGAATTGTATTGGAATTGCCAAATTCAAAGGTTTTCTAATTAACATAGAATCAAGTAAGATTTCTAGTGATGAGATGGATAAACTTATGAGTGTGGTTAATACTTACATAGCTAACCTTTCATTTGATTTTAATCAGGTCACCTTTTCATCAATAAGACGAGAAAAGAAGAAACAAACGGAGCTGGACTATCATATTTACCTTTTGGTTCATAATGCTCTTTCATCAGAAGATAATAGTGTTAATATATTTAGAAATTTTATACTGATTGCGAATAACCCCTGCAGAACAATGCAGTCTGTTGTACATTATGAAGATATATCTTTAGCAAAAGAGTTGTCAGATGAAGCATTGTTAGATATTTTTTCAGGTTCATCAAATCTTAAGAAGTATAATGGGAAAGCTAATAAACTTGCAAAGAAACTAGAGGTAGGTGGGCAGCAGTATTTGCCACAGGAAGTGTTGTTCGAGGAGACAGCAGATTCATTCGATAACTCAGAGAATAGATTTGTAAAATATTTCATCAGTTGGTGCCTTGGAATAATTGAAAGATTTAATGAAGTGTTTGTTGCACAAGAAAATTTCAGAAACATTGAACTGATTGAGGCGAATGTTACCCATATTAAAAAGTTAAAACTTTTATTAAGGCAGAGCTTTTTAAAGAATGTCGGAGAAATGCAATCAATTCCGATGTATTCAACTGTGTTGACTCGCCGGGACGGTTATCGTCAGATATATAGTCTTTTCTTGGGATTAAAATCTATGCCCGAGGTAGAGAATGATTCGGAAAATATAAGGGAGCTTTTAGAAAACAAGTCTCTTGATGTCCTTTATGAAAATTATTGCTATTTCGGGATGTCAGAGATGATTGCAGGTATTTACGGACAGAGACTTGATAAGAAAAAGTATCGTGTTCAAAAATCAAGCTTTTCGAAAACTCTTGAGAAAAAGACTGACTCTAATTATTTTGAGTTTGAACGTACAGATAATTTGCCAATGGTAAGAGTACATTATAATAAGAATTATGTAGTGGAGAGTTATTCAAAATCATTTGACCCAGATATTTCGATTGAGATATTTGATTCTCAAGATACTCTGTCTGCGATGTATGTGTTTGATTCTAAATTTAAGGCTACGATATCAGAAACAACATCAGAAGATGACGAAATCTATGAGAAGAGAAAATATAAATATGATGATATTAGTAAAATGCATACTTACAGAGATGCATTGAAAGTAGCTCACGGTGCATTCATTTTATATCCGGGAACGGAAGATAAAATCTTTTATTTGGATGAAGAACCAACACATAGGGATTTGCTCTATGGCATTGGAGCGTTCAAACTTGCTCCAGGAAGAAAATCTGATTTTACCCATATAAGGTATCATGTAGAGAAATTATTGAAACTATATAAGGAAAAAGAAGAGGAATAAAATCTTATCAATGATACCTGGTGTGACGACAAATTGATTTATAAAACAAAAATATCCTCTGCTTCTGATAATTTCCGGATATCATCAATCCTTCGGTCAAGGCATTGTCTGGTAATAGCATTTAATTCGATTTAACATCTCCGGGTCTGATTTCCAGAGGTTTCCTTACTGACTGGTTCAGCTACGCCCTTTTTGTTCACTTCTTCTGTCAGCAGTTCCAGTGTCCAGCGGGCATGACCTTCTGGTGCTTCGCCGCATGCAAGTTGGATCACGTGGGTTTCCAGTTCGCCATTTGTTTTACGTGGACGAACAAACAAAGGATTAAAATTCGTAGTTATGGTTGTGTTTAATGCAGAAGCAAGCTGTCTGTGGCTTAAATTGGAAGTCTTTTTATTATCCAGAGCCAGGAGAATCAAAACACGTTTGGAAACACGTGCAAAAAGGGCGCATGAGATTCGGAAGAAGCAAACAGGGAGGTGTACACATGGCTTATAGTGAACTTATAAAGAATTTTAATAAGATTCGTGATTACATGCGTGAGTTTTATATTTATGGTTTTAAGAGCCGTGAAGAATATAATAAGAAAAGTGCCCGCTCCTATGATGATGAGCGTAGGCGTATGGAGAGCTGGCTCGGAGAAAACATGCAGTTCCGTCAGACTCCAGAAGGGAAAAATGTATTCATTTCCATTGATAGTAGAGTGTATCATCATAATCCTTTGTACAAAGCGTGGAAGACGAAGAGCTTTACAGATGGCGATATCACCCTGCATTTCATTTTGTTTGACATTCTTTCAACTCCGGAAATATCTATGACAATTAGTGAGATTATGAAAGAGGTTGACGAGTTTGTTTCTGAGTTTGATAATCCGCGCTATTTTGATGAGTCTACGATTCGAAAGAAACTGAAGGAATACGTAAGCGAAGGGCTTTTAGTTTCTAAGAAGCAAGGAAAAACTATGTATTACAGAAGAGCGAAGGATTCCATCATGTGCGATACATATGCCTTGGATTTCTTTTCTGAAGTGATACCTTGCGGCGTAGTAGGTTCGTTTTTGTTGGATAAGTTGTCTAATCATGACGAATATTTTGCATTCAAGCATCATTATATTACAAGTGCTATGGACAGCGAAGTATTGCAGTTACTCTTTGCAGCAATGAACCAGAAAAAGAATATTACGTTAGAGACGATAAACAGACATAGAGACAGGATTTCTGAGAATCATGTGGTGCCACTCCGGATTATGATTAGTGTTCAAAGCGGAAGACAGTACTTAATGGCATTTGCACCTCGCTTTAAGAGAATTACATCGTATAGAATTGATAATATTGTATCTGTAAAATTGGATGAGAAGTGTGAAGGGTTTGATGAGCTTCGCAATACTTTTAATAGAATGTTGCCGAATATGTGGGGAGTGAGTACCCAGGGTATATCTGGTCAGAGAATGGAACACGTAGAATTTACAGTAAGTTATGAGGAAGATGAACATTTCATACATAATCGTTTAAAAAGAGAAAAACGGTGTGGAAAGGTTGAACGAATAAGTGAGCATGCAAGTAAATTTTCTGCAGATGTTTATGATACAAGCGAACTGATACCTTGGATAAGGACCTTTATTTGCAGGATTACAGAGATTCATTTTTCCAATAAAAAGTTGGAGAAACAGTTCTTTGATGATATGGAAGCTATGTATAAGATGTATGATGTGGAAGGCGGTGATGCAGAATGATTTTTAGCGAAATATATGGTGCATATTATACTACGATGGCTAAAATCATTGAAAGAGCAATAGAGCATCCGCTTAAAAAAGATGAACTTAGAAGTATAGTGAATGAGTACGCTTTTGGCGAAAGTATATTAAATATAGATTCATCGATTGCAGAGGGAAAATGGCAACTCATTAAGAAAGACGGAACAACGCCTATAATAAATGCTCCAAGTATGCCGCTTACATTATTGCAGAGAAGGTGGTTGAAAGCTATTTCCCTGGATCCACGGATGAAACTATTTGATGATGAAATCGTAGGGTTGGAGGATGTGGAACCGTTGTTTACGCAGGAAGACTATTATGTTTTTGATAAGTATGCAGATGGTGACGCATATGAAGATGCTGCTTACATAAGGAACTTTCGTCTTATATTGGATGCGATACGAAAAAAGTATCCATTGAAGATTACAACTTCAAACCGCAAAGGGAGAGAATTGTATCTGGTTGTGATGCCGGAATGCTTGGAATATTCTGAAAAGGATGACAAGTTTCGGTTAATCGGTGTAGGGCGTAAGTATGGAGATACGATTAATTTAGGAAGAATTATCTCATGTGAACCTTATACAAAAGAGTATTCGCCAAGAGCGAATACAAGAAGTAACAAAAAAGAAAGAGTTGTCGAATTCGAGTTAGTAGATGAAAGGAATGCATTAGAGAGGGTATTGTTGCATTTTGCGCATTTTAAGAAACAAGCTGAAAGACTGGATGGAATGAAATATAAGATTTCAGTAACGTATGATAAGGATGATGAAACTGAGATTTTAATTCGTATTCTTTCGTTCGGCCCGATGATTAGGGTAACAGGACCAGATAGCTTTGTGAGTTTAGTTAAAGATAGGTTACAAAAGCAAAAAAGCTGTGGACATTAAGTTGTTCGCAACTTTTTTTCCATGATAAATTAAGACGTGCTTGATAGAATGATATTGTAACCGGGGCACGTCAGTAGCTCTGGATACATAAAAGATGCGGACAGCAATTTTGACACGAAGCAGAGAACTGAAAATCCTCGTCGCTGGCAATTGTTTTTCGAAAATAGCACCTTGGTGTATGTAAGAGGTATTCATGCCTCTGATAATAAAGGCACTGACAGCAAATATCGAATAGCTAAGTGGTTAAAGCAAAAGGTGAATAGCCTTTCTACATGGGTTCGAATCCCATTTCATAATGTGCCTTGTATAAGAAATAATCAGCAAAGGAGAGAAGTATCATGTTGGAGCATATTAAGAATGAAGCAAATATATCATTAACTGAAAATGGAGCGGTTACTTATGAAACAACCGGCTCAGAATGTGTGGATTTGTTTGCAACAATCGGAGCGTTAAGAAAAGCTTCCAATGAAGAAATTATAGTGCGTTTTACACGTGCTTATACAGAGAATTCGGATATGGCAATGAAGCTTTTGTTCTTTGCTAGAGATATCAGAGGCGGACTGGGTGAGAGAAAAGTGTTTCGTGTTATTGTAAATTGGCTTGCAGAGAATGAACCGGAATCTGTTCGGAAAAATATAAGATATATTGCAGAGTTTGGCCGATATGACGACTTGCTGGCTCTTATGGGTACTTCTTGCGAAAAAATGATGCTTGAATACTTGCGAGAGCAGTATGAAGCAGATTGTGCAGCTATGGTTAAGGGAGAGAATATTTCTCTTTTGGCAAAGTGGCTTCCATCTGTTAATGCTTCTAATACAGAAACCGTGAAGAATGCTAAGAAGATAGCAAGAGCTTTTGGGGTGAATGTATCTACATATAGAAAAAGTTTGTCTTCTTTGCGTGCTTATCTTAAGATTATTGAAAATAATCTTAGAGAGAAGGACTATACCTTTGCTTATGAAAAGCAGCCATCTCGTGCGTTGTATAAATACCGTAAGGCTTTTGTCAGAAATGACGGCGAGAGATATGCACAGTTTTTATCGAAAGTGGAGCAGGGAGAGGCAAAGCTTCATGCAGGGAATATTGCTCCATATGAATTGGTAGAACCATATCTGACGACTGGATGGTATGGCAATAGTAGGAGTTTTATGCGATCTATTTCGGATGAGGAAAAAAGAATTCTCAATGCAACTTGGGAATCACTACCTGATTTCGGTAGTGATGAAAATGCAATCGCAGTTGTTGATACATCTGGTTCTATGTACTGTCAAATGAATCCAAGTCCGGCCTCGGTGGCTTTGTCACTTGGTTTATATTTTGCAGAGAGAAATAGAGGGCTATTTAAAAATCATTTCATAGAATTTTCAGAGCGGCCTCAGTTAATAGAAATTAAGGGTGAAACATTTGCTGACCGTCTTCGATATGTTGCGTCTTTCAACGAGATTGCAAATACAAATTTAGAGGCAGTATTTGACTTGATTTTGAAGGCTGCTGTGAATAATAATGTTTCACAGAAGGAATTGCCTGCTAAGCTTATTATAATTTCTGATATGGAATTTGATTGCTGCATTGGGAATGCATCGGTGACTAACTTCGAAAATGCAAAAGCAAAATATGTCGCATATGGCTATAAACTTCCGGAAATTGTGTTTTGGAATGCTGCAAGCAGAAATCGCCAACAGCCTGTAAGGAAAAATGAACAAGGTGCTTGTCTGGTCTCTGGCGTAACACCTAGACTGTTTTCGATGATTGCTGGAGATAATCTTTCACCTTATACATTTATGATGGAAGTGCTTGGAGGAGAACGCTATGCCCCAATTGTGGCATAGCGAGACTGCTCAGAATGTAATTAAGAGAAAAGCGGAACGACATGAATTCCAAAAAGGATACCGGACGGCAGTGATAGGACTGCGCGGAAGATAGATAAACATGTTCTTAGCGTACCGCTTATCTTGATGATGGATAGGCGGTATTTTTTTATGCAGAGTTGGCGGGGCTGGTACAGCATCGGTCTTGAAAACCGACATTCCGAAAGGGTGCTAGGCTCCGGTGGAGCCTGTTTGGCACCGATCGAAGCGGAGCGAAGAACTCAGGGTTCGAATCCAACCATATGCTTTTGTCCAATGTATTTTTGTTGATTTAAAGAAAGGAAAGAACACTATGTTGGAGATTAAGGGAAAAATAAATACAGCAATATGTTATGCAACCGTAATCGAAGAGGAAGCAATTGAGCAAATCCGTAGAATGTGCGATTACGAATTTACTGCCGGTTCCAAGGTTAGAATTATGCCGGACGTTCATGCCGGTAAAGGCTGCACCATCGGAACGACTATGACGGTTATTGACAAGGCAGTTCCAAACGTAGTAGGCGTCGATATTGGATGCGGTATGTATACGGTAAACCTTGGCAATATCGAGATGGATTTTGAGAAACTGGATGAAGCGTGCCACTTTGTTCCTTCGGGAATGAATGTATGGCAGGGTAGACAGGAGCATTTTGACCTACAGCAGATCCATTGTTTCAGGGAACTAAAGGACAGCAAGAGATTAGAGAGAAGCTTAGGCACTCTGGGAGGCGGAAATCACTTCATCGAGGTGGATAAGGCTGCAGATGGTACAAAATATCTTGTTATTCATACCGGTAGCCGTAACCTTGGTAAACAGGTGGCAGAAATCTATCAGAGACTTGCAGTGGATTTGAACCGTGGCATGGAAGATTATTTCGAGCAGAGAGATGAAATCATCCGCACCTACAAGGAGCAGGGTAGACGAAGTGAAATTCAGGCTGCGTTAAAGGAAATTGCATGGAAAAAGGCAAATGGACCTACAGCAATTCCGGAAGCTTTGTGTTATCTCCACGGAAAATACTTTGAGGATTATTTGGCAGACGTAGAAATCTGTCAGCAGTTTGCAAAGAGAAGCCGTGAGCTAATTGCAGAGATTATTCTTGATAGATGTGGATTAACAGCAGTAGATGCATTTCATACCATTCATAATTATATTGATACAGGTGAAATGATATTGAGAAAGGGTGCGATAGCAGCCCATACAGGAGAAAAAGTACTGATTCCAATTAATATGAGGGATGGAAGTGTACTCGCTGTTGGTAAGGGAAATCCGGAATGGAATTATTCTGCACCTCATGGTGCCGGAAGAGTGATGTCCAGAGCGGGAGCCCGTAAGTCATTGTCATTAGAGGAATACAAAAAGGAAATGGAGGGAATCTATACAACCTCCGTCAATGAAGATACATTAGACGAAGCACCTATGGCATATAAGTCCCTGAGTGACATCATCGATGTTATCGGAGAAACCGTAGAAGTGATTGAAGTATTAAAACCTATTTATAATTTTAAGGCATCAGAGCCGGTGAAGTATGGAAAGAACATGGGATAATTCCAGGCAGGCCCTGGCCGGGAAGGAGGAGGTCATGGCTATTCCAACCATCGACATGGTAATGACAGGTGCACAGATTTCTATGTCTGCATGAAAAAAGAATAATGCTTCTCCTGATAGTGATTATGAGTTGCCCGACAAATGGACAACCAATCGCACATTGAAAACTTAACATACTGGCCTCAAATATAGTATAATAGAGACAGATTCTAAATGAGGAGCGTACAACAAATGTCATTTGCTACAAATCAATCAAAACAGATTAGTCTCTTTGATACCACCACAAATCTTACAGATCGGGAAAAACGACTGTTGGAAAAGTCCTGGGCAACATATTTTGCAGAGAACATTTTTCCGGAAATTGATGAGGCACCTTTTTCTGTGCTTTACAGTGACCGCCCTTTCAGACATAATACACCAGTGAATGTAATCATTGGCGCACTGATACTGAAAGAAATCTTTGGACACGCTTCCCTTTGATATTCGGTATCAGTATGCTCTTCATACAACCAGTTTTGAAGAGTAGCTGCTGAATAAGTGCACGCCTGGAAGGTTTCGTGCCAGGTGCAACACCTATGAGGAAATTGAACACTGAAGGTATGGGATTTAATGTTGTGGCAATGGGACAGGGATTTGCATCCATGTCACCACCGACCAAGGAACTTATGAAGCTGACCCTTGAGTGTCAAACCGCAGATTATCTCGGGCGATTTCCGCAGATTATTTCAGACGGAAACACC